>PYGV01000055.1 GCA_003022385.1 filamentous cyanobacterium CCP3
AACGCAGGTGAGTGACCTCTCGCCCTTGAGTAGCCTTACTCAACTCAGACAATTGAATTTAGACCAAACGCAGGTGAATGACCTCTCGCCCTTGAGTAGCCTTACTCAACTCAGTACCTTATCTTTAGACCAAACGCAGGTGAACGACCTCTCGTCCTTGAGTAGCCTTACCCAGCTCAGAGAATTGAAATTATCTCAAACGCAGGTGAGCGACCTCTCACCCTTAAGTGGCCTCACTCAGCTCAGTACCTTGTTTTTAGACCAAACGCAGGTAAGCGACCTCTCACCTTTAGAGCATTTGAAGAATCTTACAATTTTTACAGAGGACAAGGAAAAAGCAAAACTGTGGAGGGCAGAAGGAAGAAAAGTTGTGTCAGATTCTGATATTCTCAGTCTTAAGCAAGTTCTGAAATATTCTCAACATTGAGGAAAATATAGCGGTTCCTGAACGCATGAGGTACATACCAACTGAGTGAAGCCTTACAGTTTATGGACTTAGACAACTGACCTGTACCTCATCCGAATGAGAACCGCTATAGATCAAGACAAGCCGTACTAAGATTATGTACAAGCGAAAATCGATCTTCGTGAGGTGATTGTTTACAGGATGACCTCCTCACAGAAATCGAGCTTCCCGGCATTCTGGCTTTCCACACCTTTTTGCGTGAAGCAGACCCCATCATCAGCGGTGAGGCTCAGGCGTAAGCACACCTGGGCGACTACCTCCGGCTTTTCGACACCCACTATCAAGCCACTCACCCAAGATTTCCGATCATATCGAATAGGCAATTTAATAACCGTGTCCTTCACTCCGTAGATGCTCTACAAAGCCTCATCTTCATCGGGGGAAACGACATCCTCATAAACCTGGGGCAGGGCAATCTCCAGTCCTACACTGTCGAGCACCAGACTGTCCTCAGCGGCGGCTCCAGCCACATCACCCGTCGTAGTCACCAGTTCCCAGTTGTCGCGTTCGTTGTGGCGGTAGCACTCCACCAAAATGCGATCGCGGTCGATCAACACATATTCTCGCAGGGTTTCGATCTGGCGATCGCGCCGAAACTTGTAGCCGCGATGTCCTCAATCGCATCGAATACACTGGTAGCACAGGCTCAGCGAGGGACAATGCACAACCCATTCCCCGGTATGAACCCCTACCTTGAACAACCTGGCCTCTGGCCTCAGGTGCACAATCGGTTGATTGTTGCCCTGGCCGATGCCATCACGCCCCAGGTAGCACCTAAATACCGAGTTTCGATCGAAGAGCGAGTCTACACCACGACCGATCCACTGCCCCTGGTGGGCATTGCCGACGTGGCCCTGGCCCAGCGGGGAGATGCGCCCCATCGCTCTGAACCCACGGCTCAACTGACGGCCCCGCGCCGGGTGCAGGTACCCCTACCTATAGAAGTAACTGAACGCTATTTAGAATTGCGGCTGGTGCAAACCAATCTACTGGTCTGCGTGATTGAAGTGTTGTCGCCCACCAACAAGCGGGCAGGGGAAGGTCGTACCGCTTACGAAACCAAGCGGCAGAAAATTTTGGGCTCGGCCACAAACCTGGTTGAAATTGACCTACTTCGCAGCGGTTCCCCGATGCCCTTGGGCGACCTACCGCGCCAGCCCTAGAGCATTCTGGTAAGCCGCAGCACCGAGCGCCCCAATGCCGAGCTTTACGAGTTTGACTTGCCCGAGCCGAGCCCCAGCTTTCCAGTGCCGCTGCAGTCCGATGACCCCGAGCCATTCGTCAATTTGCAACAGCTGCTCAACGAGCTTTATACCCGCGCCCGACTTGACCTGGCGATCGACTATTTACAACCCATTAAGCCTGATTTATCTGAGCCAGAAGCCGCCTGGGTTAAGACCGTGCTGAATCGTTGAACAGTCTGGCAGATTGCTGTCTGTAACGGGAAATTACGTTTTTTATGGGTTGGGGCGTTTGCTTGAGCGCCGCGATCGCCCTAAATCTTTGCCCTCCAATGGTTTTGCCTTTGTATGGCAATGTAAAAAGGTAGTTGAAATAACGACGCCGAAAGAATAGTTCACATTGGCCGTCGGTAAAGTTCGCTAGGCTGAAATCATTGATAAATCAAGAACTCTGCTGTTTGCGGAGTACTAAATCGGCACTTCGCCATTCATACCTCACAAGGCCTACATCAATGAATACGCTATCTCACTCCACTGCCGCCAGGCCCACCCGCTGGGTCGGGGCGGTCTTGTTTGCGCTCATGTTTTGGTTCAGCAGCAGCCTGCTAATGGACTTTGTCATTATGCCCGGCCTGTTTGTGGGCGGCATGATGAACCAGCCCGACTTTGGCCCCACGGGCTACGCCATGTTCTGGGTGTTTAACCGCCTGGAGCTGCTGTGCGTAGGCGTCATTTTGACCGGGCTGCTGGTGGCCCGCCAGGCTCGCCGCGAGCAGGATGTCATTGCCAGCGGCTTGCGCAGCCGATGGGCGACCGAAATTGCCGTGGTGCTGCTGGGCATTACCCTGGTGCTGACCTATGCGATCGCCCCGGCTATGGGCGCGCTGGGCGCATCCCTCGACCCCTTTGCTACCGCCACAGCCGTACCGCCCGCCATGAATCACATGCACGGTCTGTACTTTGGCTTTGAGGCGCTCAAGCTGCTGGGCTGCGGCGCTCTGCTGAGCTTGTTTTACGGTGACTTTAGTCGGGCTCAAGACGCCTGATCGAGCTGGCTTAAATTATTAACAACGATCGCGCCTTCAGACGACTGGGGGCGCGCTCGTTTGTAGTGCTGTGTTGACTTGGGAAAAGAATTGAGCCTGTCATTCCCGCGGAGAGCCTGCCCCCGCGAAGGCGTGGGGAGGGAATCCATTTGGTAGCAACTGCTTTCGATTAGATGCCCGTTTCCACGGGCATGACAGACCAGTTGTCTATCAAATCCATGAATTTGCAAATTTGGGATGCACCCAGTCCCTTCCCTGGTGTGAGTGACCTTCACTATTAAGAGAGAGGGGATTTCACCGTTTAACTGGTTAGCTAAAGAATAACTTTTGTGTAGACGACTATGACACTGAGCTGGTTGCGCAGTCGCCGCTTTTGGCTACTGGTTTCAATCGGGATTGCCATCAGCTTGATTGGCAGTCAGCTACCGCTGGCTGAATGGTTCGTTGTCGTCAATCAACAGCTGGCGGCGCTGGGGTTCTGGGCCATTCCCGCCTTTATTCTGGTGTACTTTGTCGCCACTATTCTGGGGCTACCCAACATTCTTTTAATTTTGGTAGCCGGGTCTCTGTTTGGGCTGCTGAGGGGCACCGTTGTCGCTTCAGTTGCTGACATATTGGGGGCTATGGGCTGCTTTATGATTGGGCGCACCTTTGCCCGCGATCGCATCAGCCGCTGGGTGCAAAAACGCCCGCAGTTCGCTCGCATTGATCAGGCGGTTGAGCGCAAGGGCTGGAAAGTGCTGCTGCTGACCCGCCTTTCGCCGCTGGTGCCGTCGAGCATTTTGAACTACGGCTTTAGCTGCACCAGCGTCAGCTTTCGGCAATACGTCTTTTTTTCTTGGGTGGGCATGCTGCCCGTGATTGGGCTCTACACCTACATGGGGTCGTTTGGCACTTACCTGCTCAGCAGCGAAATTACGGCCCAAAAGGTAGCCATTCAGGGGGCTGGGCTGGTGGTGGCGCTGGCAGCGGCGCTCTATATCACCCGCTTGGTTGCGGGGCGCTAGTCAGTTCTTACCACATCGGGCAGGGGGCGCTTGAGCCGATACAGCCACAGCAGCCCGACCATGCCAAAGGCAATGCCCGCCAGACTGACCACCTGAGCGATTCTCAACGGCCCCAGCATCAGGCTGTCGAGGCGCAGGCCCTCAATCCAAAAGCGGCCCAGGCTGTAGGTAGCGAAGTAGACCAAAAAGATGGTGCCAGTTTTGAGTCGCCCAGGGTGGCGCAAACCCCAGAAAAATAGCCAGAGCACCAGGCCCAGCACCCCCAGATTCCACAGCGACTCGTAGAGAAAGGTGGGGTGGTAGTAGGCCACATCGCCCAGCCCCAGCGGGCGCTGAGCGGGCGGAATGTAGACCCGCCAGGGCAGCGAGGTGGGGCGGCCAAAGGCTTCGGAGTTGAAGAAATTGCCCCAGCGCCCGATCGCCTGCCCCAGCACCAGGGCCGGAGCGACGACATCCGCCAGCTGCCAGAAGGAGAGTTTGTAGCGGCGGGCAAACAGCAGGGCGGCGATCGCGCCCCCCAGAATGGCCCCGTGGATAGCAATGCCCCCCTGCCAGATAGCCAGGGCCGAGAGGGGGCGATCGGCGTAGCGTTGCCACTCAAACAGCACGTAGTAGAGCCGCGCCCCCGGCAGCGCTCCCAGCACCAGCCAGATTGCCAGATCGCCAATTCGCTCGGGGTCCAGGCCGCGCCGCTGACCCAACCGCTGGGCCAGGGTAATGCCCAGCAGCAGGCCAGTCGTAATCAGCAGCCCGTACCAGCGAATGGTAATAGGCCCCAGCTGAAAGGCGATTGGCCCAGGGGAAGCCAACTGCCCAAGGGGGCCAAACCCAGCCGCAGTGATTACATGCATCATCAAGGGATCGTAGGAACGAGACAGACTCGACGGCCAGCGATTGGCACAGCGTCGCTAGGTTCAGTGTAGGTTATAGACCCAACTGCCCCCTACCAAAGGCTCAAACGCGCTGCCCAGGTCAGCCGTCTAGGCGCGTGTAAGCGATCGGGTTTGGGTCGCTAAAGTCAACGCCTGGGCTGAGGCCGTTAGCTGGCCTGCTGATCTAGCGAGAGGTCTTGGCACAGCCGGCGAATCGAGTTGGCGACGGCGGGCGCAGCCGGGTGCAACACCCGCTGGTAGCTGCGATAGGCGGCCCGAAACTTCCCCAGCCCGTGCAGGGCCACTCCCCGAAATAGCCAGGCCTGGGTGTGACTGGGCGATCGCCAGAGGGCCTGGTTGCAGCAGGTCAGCGCCAGCCTGGGCTGGTTGAGCAAAATCAGCAGCACAGCCTTTTGCACCCACAGGCGGGCGCTGGATAATCCGGCCAGGGCCTGGGCCTGCTCTACACTTTGCAGGGCCTCTTCGTAGCGCCCCAGACAGCTGAGGGCGTCTGCCCGGCTGCACCAGCTTTCGGCCTGGTGGGGGTCGAGGGCCAGGGACTGCTCAAACTCGGTCAGGGCCTCCTGATAGCAGCCCTGCTCCAGATACAGCTTGCCCATCTCGCCGTGGCGCAGGCGGTCAAAGTCGCCCACAGGCCGACTTGAGCTGGGCAACGCTGGGCGAGGGCCGATGGGTGAAATCTGGCGATTGCGCACACAGGTTTCCATAGGTCTCTCCTTTTTGTGTGAGGAAGCGATCGATTTGGTAGCCAACGGTAATTAGCCCGTATGGCAATTCTGTGTCAGCGTCATATCGCTAATATGGCGGGGGTGTTACTGCCCTGACTCGCTCCGTTGCCGAAGCCCGTTTTAGCTCCACCAGCGGTAAGAACACTTCGTTGTCACACCATCGCCATATCAATGACATAGCTCGTTCCTAAGCTGGGGCTCAATTGCGGTTCAAATGAGTCTGAATACTCAGGCCACTTAACAGAGGAGGTGAAACATGCAACTGGGCCTGTCTTACAAACGCTATCAGCTCGACATTCCCCCGGCGGTATGGGCCGAGTTTTTCGACCAGCTCACTGAGGAGAATCGGGGCCGACTGATTACGCTCAAGCTGCTGGACGATCAGCTGGGAGACTTTGAAGTGCTGCGCCACACCCCTCTCTACGGCATTACCTACGTGGCTGGGGGCGTGGCTAGGGGCGCGGCTGGGGGCGATCGCCCCGGCGGCCGGGGCGATCTGGTTGTCACCGTAGGCCGTCCTCAGGGCCTGGGCGAGGCCACCTACGCCCACCGCGTCGTCTGCCCCCAGGCGGTCAGCATCGTCACCGACGAGGATGGCATTGTGCTGTCCTGCACTATCACCAATCGAGATCAGGCCCAGAGCAAGATTAGCTTTCAATCCTAAAAATTACCCAGGGGGCGACCTCTTAACGCGCTGGCACAGAACCCAGCGCTACCATAGGATGCATCGGCCTAAGATCTAGGTAAAATCAGTCAGGCGATCGCCTGTTACGCTGATTTTTTGGACTGTCGTGTCATCCCCTACCCAGCTGCCATCCGCCCATGCACAATGCCAAGAGCCGTCCTTCTGAGCCTCAGCCCCCCGCAGCGGCTAACGTCAAGGGAGTTTTGCGTGAAACCGTTGAAACCCTGGGCCTGAGCGTGCTGCTGGCCTTTGGCCTGCGCACCTTTGTGGCTGAGGCTCGCTACATTCCCTCCGAGTCGATGCTGCCCACCCTGGAGGTCAACGATCGCCTGATTATCGACAAGGTCAGCTACGACTTTGGCGACCCCCAGCGGGGCGACATTGTGGTGTTTCGGCCCCCCGATGCCCTGGGCCAAAAAGACGCCTTCATCAAGCGCCTGGTGGCGCTGCCGGGAGACGTAGTCGAGGTCAAAGACGGTCAGCTCTTTATCAACGGCGAGCCCCAGCAGGAGCCCTACATTGCCGCCAAGCCCGACTACCAGTACGGGCCGGTGACGGTGCCGCCCGATGCTTACCTGGTGCTGGGCGACAACCGCAACAAGAGCTTTGACTCCCACTACTGGGGCTTTTTGCCCAAAGATCATCTGATTGGTCGGGCTGTGTTTCGGTTTTGGCCTCTCGATCGCTTAGGTGATTTAGACTAAGCATCCCAGCGGTCGGTTGGCCGCACCGAGCGATCGCTCTCTGGCTAGACAACCCTCCATGGCCTAAACTGCTGGTGGTTAAGGATGAGGAGACTGACCGATGGCTAAACTGGTTGCGATCGGCGACAGCCTCACCCAGGGCTTTCAGAGCGGGGCTATTTTTCGCACCGATCTGGCCTACCCGGCCCTAATCGCCAGGGCTATGGGCTTGAGCGTGCCCGGCGAGTTTCCCATTCCGTCGTTTGCGGGCAGCGGCCTACCCATCAATATCGAAGACCTGCTGCGATCGATGGAGCAGTCTCTAGGTAAGGAGATTAGCACTTGGGAGTGGGTGGTGCGGCTGCCCGCGCTGCTCAACCAGTACGTCGACGGGGTCGAAGACCTCTACGAACGCGGGGCCGGGTCTCGACCGGCCTCCTACGGCGGTTGCTATCACAACCTGGCGGTGTGGGGCTTTAAGGTCATCGACAGCATGACGGTCTCCTCAGCCTACTGTGACCAGGCGATTAACCGCGCCGAAGGATGGCTCAAAGACGACTTCTTTGGCCTGCCCGCCGCCCCCATGTATCGCACCGCCAAGCAGGTGCTAAACCCTAACTTCCATCCGCAAAAGGCCACCTGGACTCAATTGCACAACCTCAAGGCGATCGGGCAGCGCGACGGGCAACTCGACGGTCGATACCGGCGCCATGCTGGACACCCTGGCCGTCAAGCGAAACCAAAGCACCGATGCCCCCGCCCTGCCTCTAATTGAATACTGCCGCCGCAAAGGTCGCCCCGATCACCCCCTGCTCAGCCTGGAGCCGGTGCCCAGTATTTTGCGGTTTACTACCCACAACGCGACTCGCCTGCGGGGGGGGCTGTTCAGTCTCGACTGCATACACCCCACCACCATTGGCTACGGGTTA
The DNA here is from genome assembly GCA_003022385.1 of filamentous cyanobacterium CCP3. Lineage (GTDB taxonomy): Bacteria > Cyanobacteriota > Cyanobacteriia > Phormidesmidales > Phormidesmidaceae > Nodosilinea. The sequence goes on from PYGV01000055.1 coordinate 7,619, forward strand.
ATTGCTGAGGAGTTTTTAAGGGCAATGCAGACCGCAGGCGTTGCGGGGGCCGACCCGCTCCGGCTCGACTGGCCCGACATCATCATCCACGACACGCTGATCCAGGCGCCGCCGGTTCTGTGGGACGACATTCTCACCGCTGCCGAACACAATGCAGCGCTCTGGGATACGCTGCTGAGCTTTATGACCTAGAACCAGGCCGAGTCGGCAGCAGCATGGGGTACAGCTGCGATCGCCTGCGTGAGCTTCAGTCGTACAGCCGGCAGCGGCTAAAGTCGATTTGCGGGCCGACAGAGTACTGCACCAGGCTGCGCCCGGCGGCGAGGGCAGCCTGACTGGTCGAATAGGTCTCGCCGTCGGTGAGGGCTGACAGCTCGGGCGTAATGACCCAGCAAAAGAACCTGGTTGACTGACCCTGGGTTACAGCCACAATCCATTCAGGAAACGCAATGAGGGTGCTGAGTGTATCGCTTGCCATCGGGGTTATCCCTCCTCTGGGGAGGGTCTACGTTGAAGGCCCTAGAGCAGCTAGAGCCAGACCAGCGAGCAATTGGCAGTCTTTAGCGCGGACGACAGCTCACCTGGACTGGCGGCTGGGATAACTACCTATTGCTATTAAGTGCAAGCGTACTATACTAGTTCTCTAAAGACAACTGTCCCAGGGTTCAGGGGTCTTGTCCTACCGTACTGAGGCAATTATGGCGGCGAAAAAAGGCAAAGAGCAGAGTGAGAAAGAGAAGGCGCTGACCATGGTGTTGGGCCAGATCGAGCGCAACTTTGGCAAGGGCTCGATCATGCGTCTGGGCGATGCCGCCCGCATGAAAGTTGAGACTATCCCCACCGGAGCCCTCACCCTGGATTTGGCCCTGGGGGGCGGTCTGCCCAAGGGGCGCGTGATCGAAATCTACGGTCCTGAAAGCTCAGGTAAAACGACCGTGGCCCTGCACGTGGTGGCCGAAGTGCAGAAGGCGGGTGGTGTGGCTGCCTTTGTGGATGCTGAGCACGCCCTCGACCCAATCTATGCTGCCGCCCTGGGGGTCAACGTTGAAGAGCTGCTGGTCTCCCAGCCCGATACGGGCGAGATGGGCCTGGAGGTGGTCGACCAGCTGGTGCGATCGTCCGCCATTGATGTGGTAGTCGTGGACTCGGTAGCGGCCCTGGTGCCTCGGGCCGAAATCGAGGGCGAAATGGGCGATGCCCACGTGGGTCTCCAGGCCCGCCTGATGAGTCAGGCGCTGCGAAAAATTACCGGCAGCATTGGTAAGTCACAGTGCACGGTCGTCTTCTTGAACCAGCTGCGGCAAAAAATTGGCATTTCCTACGGCAATCCGGAGGTCACCACAGGGGGCAACGCGCTCAAGTTCTACGCCTCGGTGCGCCTCGATATTCGCCGCATTCAAACCCTGAAGAAAGGCACCGAAGAGTACGGCATTCGCGCCAAGGTCAAGGTGGCGAAGAACAAAGTCGCGCCCCCCTTCCGCATCGGCGAGTTTGACATTCTCTTTGGTCAGGGCATCTCCAGCATGGGCTGTCTAGTTGACCTGGCCGAGCAGCACGGGGTGATTGTGCGCAAAGGGGCCTGGTACAGCTACGAAGGCGACAACATCGGCCAGGGCCGCGAGAATACAATTCAGCGCCTGCAAGAAGATGCCGAGTTTGCCCAAAAGGTCGAAGCTCAGGTCAGAGAGAAGCTAGAGATTGGCTCGGCTGTGGCCGAGGTTGACGGTGCTGATGATATTGAGGTCGAAATGGAGGATGCAGCTTACCTAGATGAGGATGAGTAAGGGCCTAGCTAGCTAGCGTCCGGTACCGCGACCGATTAAGGGCTGTGGTGACAGGCCGATGGCTATGACCTTTAGACTCAGCTCTTTTTGCTCTGCCTGGAGCGATGGTGCTCCAATTTTTGGGTCGTAATCGGCTAAGGCGGCGCTAGCTTTAGAAGACATTGGTAAAACCCTAATTCAATAAGCACCCTTTCAACGACCGAAGCAACGAACCGGAAACTTTGTATGTAGTTGTGCGTAGGCACCGCAAGGGGCTGATGGTTGGCCATTAGAACAGACTATGTCTTATAGTCAACCATCAATTTGGGGTTTAGCCATGTTTCTTGCTATACCTGCCTAGTCCTTGGTTTGAGGCTTGTCACAAAGCTTGCATAAATTGAGGACAATTCAACTCCATACGAGTTCAGCGGTTCTCCCAACCCCCATCGCCGTGGATGGGGGTTTTCTTTTGGACTTAGTTGAGCTGTGCCCGAAAGCGGTTAATACTAATGCCCAGCAGCAGTACGGCAAACCCAACCAGGGTGAGCATTTACGGCAGCAGTACCGCCAGCCCCCCCCTTTGAGAATGAGGCTGCGGGCGATGGTGACGTAGTGGCGCAGCGGATCGAAGAAGGAGAGCACCCGAAAGAAGGTGGGCATGCTCTCGATCGCGGCGATCGCCCCCTTTAGCTCCAACCTAACGCTCGACAGCCTGGTCGTGATTGCTCAAGCCGTCGGGCATTACAGCGATTCTTCAACCCGTTTGAGCGCCACGATCACCGCGATCAGCCACAGCACACCAATCACCACACCGACAAGCACATCGCTGGGCCAGTGGGCTCCAAGTTCTAGGCGCGAGCTGACGATCAGGCTAATCCAGACGGCGATCGCCAGGGTGATCAGGAGCCTCTCGACCCAGCTGCGCGAGGCGCGACACCACAGATAGCCCAGCAGCCCGTAAACCGTGATGACCACCACAGCATGACCCGACGGAAACGAGTGCAGCCCGGAGGCTGCCACGCCATTGGCAATTAAATCGGGGCGATCGCGGTTCCAGTAGCCCCAGCCGATCCACACCAGGGCAAACTGTAGCCCGTAGGCTGCGATCATGGTGGCGGCCAGCAGAGGGCGCGATCGCGCTACCATAGTGCCCACAAACACGCACACCACGGGCAGCATGCCGAGCAAATTGCCCGGCGACTCCCAGGTAATGGCTCTTGAAAAACTCAGCGGCAGGCGATCGGCCAGTACGGGCAGCATTTTGGCATCCCAGGTCTGCAGCCCCTGGTCGGTGTAGGTCTGGACCCCCACGGTCAGGGCAAAGGTGATCAAAGCGCACAGCCCCAGCCCAATCGCCAGGGTACCTGCCCACCGTCGCCAAACCTTTTGAGGCACCTGACGACTATCTTGCCAAAACTGATACCAACCCCGTTTGAGAATCTGGGCCGTTGTCCAACGCGCCATACCGAACTCAATCTCCGATAGTTATGGGTGGTTGTAGCGGGCATACAGGGCCGCTTAGCCCATCTTGTCGGGCCAAGCGGCACCCAAAAACTCAGCTGAGACTCATGGAGAAATGCGACGATAGCGAGCCTGCACCTCAAGATGAATGCCATAGGCAACCAGGCCCAGCGCGACAATGCCCATTAACCAGGCGCCAAAGGGCTGCCGCTGGAGCGTTTGCAGGGCTCCCTCGGTTGTGCCAGCCTGGCTGGCATCGTAGGTGCGGGCGGCCTGGATAAAGAAGTACCCAACAATAACGGCGACAACTCCTTTAGCGGCGAGCCCAAAACGCCCAATCCGGGTCGCCCACTTCTCGGTGCTGGCACTCATTTCAGACAGTTTGAGCTTGCGGCGAAACTTGGTGGAATAGGAGCGGTAGAAGCAGTAAAACCCGTAAGCTATACTCGCAACGCCAACCGCAGCAACCAGCCAGCGACCAAACGGTTGCGACAGAAGCGTGGCTGTTTGCTGTTGACTGCCAGAGCTGCCGCTGCCGGACGAATTTCCAAACACTATTCGCAGGGCAGACAGGGCCAAACCGGCATAGATAATGCCGCTAACCGCGTAGGAAATGCGTCTGCCGATCGCGCTTGCCCCGCTGTCCTGGTGTTCTGGGTCTTTCGCGGCCTCTACAAAGCGCCAGAGCACATACCCTAACAGCCCGACAGCGACCAGAAATAGCAACAATTTGCCAAAGGGTTGAGAGGCGATAGTCTGAAAAGCGCCCTCAGTGCCGGTTACTCTGCCGCCCCAGTCTACAGCGGCCATAAAGGCGAGAACCCCGATAATCATATAGACAATTCCCTTGGCAGCGTAGCCGAATCGAGCCAGCCGCTCAATCCATTGTTCCGGCTGCTGACCATCGGGTCCGTGGGGATGCAAGTCTTGACTATTCATTACTGCGTTGCCTATAGCGTTTAGCTAATGTCCTGGCTGAACCGAAAAAACAGTGTCGAAAGGGCGGCTGCTCGCTTGAATTAGCTCAAGGCTATGCAGCTGCGATCGCTTGAGCAATTTGGCCAGGACAATTTAAATTGAGCGGAATCGAGCTGAAAGTAACTGACTTATACGCTGTAGCCCCAGCCCAAATCATCCTTCTAGCGCTATATCTTGACCAAAATGTGCCTCTATCTTTTGATAGCCGTAGTTTACGGGGCCTAAATTATGCAAGGATTTATGCACATACAATATGGACCCGTAAGTCCTGCCGCTGAAGCTGAACGGCAACAGTCAAGCGTCAAGATGACTCCCAGGGTAGAAGCCACGGCAACCTATTCTTTTTAACCTAGGTAGAGATAAGGCAGATGTAGAAATGTCTCAAACATTTCTAGCTGCTGTTGTTGACTTGAGTTGATGTCTTGAGGCCATCTGTCCCACAGCATTTGCCCTTTAGGCCCTTTAGGTTTAAACCCATGCCTTGAGTCAAATCCCTGTGTAACTAAAAGTAGGAGTTTGCTATGTGGAGTATCTTTTTATCTGGCTTAGCGACGGCCTTAAGCCTTCTAGTGGTCGATTTGATAGTACCTGGTATCACGATTAACACGATCACGGCCGCTGCGATCGCCGCTGCTGCTGTCGGTGTCGTCAACGCGTTTGTGAAGCCGTTTCTACAGGCGCTGACCTTACCCATCAATACCCTCACGTTTGGCACCTTTTCACTGATTGTGAACGGTCTCTGCCTCTGGCTAGCCTCCCTGTTTGTACCGGGTTTCTACGTTACGGGCGTCATCGGATTTTTGCTGGGGCCAGTTGTGCTGTCTGCGGTCAACACATTTCTGGGTAACTACCTCGACAAAAAAGCCCCTGCTTTCATGCGCGATGGGACTGAGCTGAATGCGGGCAACAATCCCTCCCAGCTGCCCAACAGCAACGCCGCCCCCATGACGATAAAAGAGGGTGAACTCAGCACCGACAGCAGCTCTCAGGTATAGTCTACTGGCTACAGTCCGGTTTCTGATTTCGCCCCAGGCCAAGTCTAGTTCAGAATCTGGAGTCTTCTTACCGGTGGAGCTCCACTTCTGGGCTGGATTTGCTTAGTCTGATGCTCCAGAAAATTTTGAGGTTTACAGTGACTAAATTGTTTAATTCTGCCAAGCTGCTAGCGCTATTTTCTGGAGCATCAATTTTGTCGTTTGGGGCAGGTTATCAGGTAACTGCGCTGTGGATTAAAGACAGCCCGCCGCACTGGCTGAAGGTTAGGCAAATGACTGTGGTTAAGCAAGCATCCGGGCTGCATCTGGCGTCGATTGAGCAAGTTTTGCGCCAGGCTAACTTTAGGTTTTTGACGACCTCGGCCTACAGTTTAGTTGGCCCTACGGCACCTCAATCAGCTGCCTTTGAGGTCGAAAATATTACCGGCGGCTGAGCTGCGATCGCGCTACACCTGCCTATCAACGTAAAAGCCCCGGCCATAAGGTCAGGGCTTGAATTTACTTCGGGTACAGTTGCAACAGCTCAGTACCCTTGGGCTGTTACCGCTTGACAATAACCCACACCGCATGGATGATACCGGGAATGTAGCCCAGCAGGGTTAGTAAGATATTAATCCAAAACTGCGCCCCAATGCCTTCCTGCAGAAAAACGCCCAGGGGTGGCAGCAAAATCGCCGCGATAATCCTGACGATGTCCATAAGTTTTCCTCATCAATCTGGCTTCTCTCATTCCTAAATTAAAGCCGACAGCTATCTAATTTTCATCTTTCTTTGGATAGTCGGTCGGTCCGTAGAAAGGCATAACTTGAAGATATCTAATGCTTGAGAAGGATGCCCATCAGAGGACGGATAACCAACAATATTAATACTATTCAGCATTCACTAGCCTCCTTTTGAAAGCTGCCACGGCAAGTTTGCTTTCAATCGCCTCGACTGGTCTATTCAGACGATATCAGGCTATGCCTGGCCAGCAGACTCTACCAGAGTGATCGCTGCTTACCCAACAATTGGAGAGTAAGCAGCTATTTGGCCGTTGCCCCGAATCTTTTCTGACTACATTCACGCCATAGGGAAACCTCCGTTGAAATTTAGCCAGTGGTTAAGCCTAATCATTCTAGGAGTTTGCCTCTACATCATTTGGCAAATTCGCAGCGTGGTGCTGCTAGCCTTAGCCGCCGTTACTTTTGTTGTTGTACTCAACCGCGCTGTTAGGCAACTGCAAAAGCGCATTCGCGATCGCCGGACAGCGGTTCTGCTTCTGGCTGTCTCTGTACTGCTGGTTTTGGGTGGATTTGGGGTCGTCATTGTGCCGCCCTTCTTTAACCAGCTGCAGGATTTAATTAGCCTGACCAGCCAGGCTATCAATCAGGCCCAGACCTGGATCCTCAATCTAGGCGACAATATACCGGGCTTTGCCATAGATGATTTGCAAAGTCTGGAGGCGATTTTAGATCGGCTGCAGACCCTCAACCTGGAAATGATATTTGGGCGATTTTTCACCTGGTTCTCAAATACCCTCACGATCGCGCTCAACCTGCTGCTGGTGACAGTGCTGATCATCATGATATTGATGAATCCAAAGGCCTATCGGGGTCTTTTTCTCCAGCTCTTTCCCTCCTCTCGTCGGCAGCAGGTGAGCCATGTGCTGGACAATTGTGAAGCAGCCATCTCTGGCTGGTTTATCGGCATTCTCTTCAATATGACGATCATCGCCACGATGAGCATGATTGGCCTTTGGATTTTGGGCATTCCCCTGGCGTTTGCCAATGGCCTGCTGGCCGGGCTACTTGCCTTTATTCCTAACCTTGGTCCTTTTCTAAGCGTGCTTCCCCCCACCGCGATCGCCCTGCTTGAGGCTCCCTGGAAAGCAGTCGCTGTGATCGTTTTGTACATTGTGATTCAGCAGATCGAGAGCAATATTTTGACCCCGCTGGTGATGAAACGGCAGGTTTCGCTGCTGCCAGCGGTAACGCTGCTGTCGCAGGTCATATTTGCCGTGCTGTTTGGCTTTTTGGGCCTGCTGCTAGCGCTGCCGCTAACGCTAATTATTCAACAGTGGGTTGACGAATTTTTCGTCAAGGGCTTTTTAGACCAGCACTAGTACTGCTAAGTAGGCAAGCGCAATTAAATATAAGTTGATGTAGGTTGGGTTGAGGCACGAAACCCAACGCCCGCATGGGTTACGCTATCGCTAACCCATCCTACATTTGAATTGGCTAACCCACTTACGCAGAATTCAAAATGCAAAGGTCAAAATGAAAAATTGGTAACCGTCCCCTGAGCGAAGTCGTTCCCCGGAGGGGCTAGGGGACGGTTACAACAAAACAATGCTCCTACCAGAATGGCCCTAGCGGTTGACGGTGCTCATGTCGGCGTAGCGATCGCCCACTACCGCTCCCTGGGGGGCCACCGCATCGAGGCGCTCCAGGTCTGTAGTCGAGAGTGAAAGATCGACCGCCGCCACGTTTTCGTCCAGGTACTGACGCCGCTTGGTACCTGGAATCGGCACGATGTCATCGCCCTGGGCCAGCAGCCAGGCCAGAGCGAGCTGGGCTGGGGTGACGCCTTTTTCCTGGGCGATCGCCTTGACCTGATCGACTAAGGCCAGATTTTTGGCAAAGTTTTCGCCCTGAAAGCGCGGGGCGTGGCGGCGATAGTCGTCGGGGGCAAAGTCGTCGGGGCTTTGAAAGGCCCCGGTCAAAAACCCGCGCCCCAAGGGGCTGTAGGGCACGAAACCAATCCCCAGCTCGCGCACCGTGGGCAAAATGTCGTCCTCCGGCTCCCGGCTCCAGAGCGAATATTCGGTTTGCAGAGCGGCAATCGGGTGCACCGCAGCGGCCCGGCGAATGGTCTCTGGGGCCGCCTCCGACAGACCCAGGTAGCGCACTTTGCCCGCGTGCACCAGCTCGGCCATCGCTCCAATCGTGTCTTCGATGGGCACGGTAGAATCGACCCGATGCTGGTAGTAGAGGTCGATGACGTCTACCCCCAGGCGCTGGAGTGAGGCATCGCAGCACTGTTTGACGTAGTCGGGTTTGCCGTTGACGCCGCCCCAGCCGCCCTCGGCGGTGCGCACGTTGCCAAACTTGGTGGCCAGCACCACCTGGTCGCGGCGACCCTGAATGGCCCGACCCACCAGCTCTTCGTTGGTAAAGGGGCCGTACATGTCGGCGGTGTCGAGAAAGTTGACCCCCAGATCGAGGGCGCGGTGCAGGGTAGCGATCGCCTCTGTTTCGTCGCGACCGCTGTAAAACTCCGACATGCCCATGCAGCCCAGCCCCATGGCCGAGACTTCTAGCTGACCTAATTTTCGAGTTTTCATGGTTAAACTCCTGATTTAGATTGCGATCGCTTGTTTTTCGATGGCCCCATCGACAGCGCTGAGCGGCTGCCACCCCTGCCGAAGCCGCTCCAAAGGAGAAACAGCATCAGGCCGAACGGATTTGGGGCGAGGTTTGGAGTGAGTCATTGAGGTTTGCCTCTAACTCGCTATAGTGCTGAATCTTCCAGTCGATGACGGCAAGGTTGTCTTGCAGCTGCTGAATCTGGGCCAACACCGCTTCGCGGTGCGATTCCAACATTTGCCGTCGGCTATGAAACCCGGAGTCAGGCTGAGACCTGACGAGTTCCGCATACTGCTGCATCTGACGAATCGGCATACCGGTCAGCCGCAGCTTGTTTAAAAACTCAATCCAGCGCAGGTCGTTGGCCGAGTAGCGGCGATGGCCACTGGTCGAGCGACCAATGGGGGCAATCAAATCGCAGCGTTCGTAGTAGCGCAGGGTGTGTACGCTCAGTCCGGTGGCCTGAGCAACCTGCTGAATGGTGAGTTCTGGTTCCATAGCTGCACCTTAAATGTTAGAGCGCACTCTAAGTCAAGCAATTTCTAAAGCAGATTGCGATCGCTCAGTCTGTGGATTGCTCAGTCTGTGAGCAGCGAGACTGCGTTGACACTTAACAGGCAGTCTTGCGCCAGGAGCCAACCGATGCACGTCATTTATCTAGATACCGTCTATTCAAGTAAAACACTAACTCAGCCCTCCTCATTTTCTGTTCATAAATGAGGCTACTTTAATCATTTTTGAAAGTTAGCCAAAGAACTTGCTTAAGCGATTACTGCGCCCATTACATCATCCTTTGGGATAGAATTGGCTTGCTTGGAGCTAATTTAAGTTCATACTTTCTCTGATTTGCAGCACAGTTTTGCTCATATTTTGGGTTCTTATTTACTGTAGTTTATGAAAACGACACAGCCTTATCAGCCCCTTCTGCTGCGAATCTTGCATGGCTTGACGGGGCTATTTTTGGTGGCGGCTATTCTAACCGCTGTGTGGACCTATGACACCTACGATGGACGCTGGGGCAGGATTCCTTTACCTATCTTCAAAGACATTGAGGGGATTCACGGCACCTTTGGTCTGTGGACATTACTGATATTTCCGGCCTTTGTCGTCTATGCGTTTCATCGCGGGCAGCGGCGGCTGGTACAGCCCAATTCGATAGCCCAGCTGGCTCGAGTCGGTCAACCTATTTGGTGGTATACCCTCAATCGGTTTACCAACACATTAGCCCTGTTAGCCCTTACCTTTGCCCTCTTCAGCGGCAAAATGATGGACGAAACCTGGTTACCCAAAGGAGAACTTCAGCATGGTTGGTACTACGCCCACTTAGGTTCATGGGTGGTGATGGTGGCTGCGATCGCATCACATCTGTTAATGAACGCCAAAGTGGGTGGAACACCACTGCTGTTGTCCATGCTGACTCGGAAGGTGCGCGATCGCGATAGTCCAAAGTTTTGGCCAGAGCAGGTTTCGCAGTGGAGGCAAAACGTTAGAAAAGGAGCCTGGAAAACCTGGTTTCAACCTGTCTCAGGCTTGATGATTTTAGAAATAGCTATTTTGATCAGTATTTTTATCGCCTGGGTGCTTCCCGTACTAAACAAGGCTGTTGAATCTGGTTTAGTCTAGGGCGCAGGCTATGAGCCGAGCGCCCTGTGGGTAGAATGGCTGTTCAGCGCAACCTACTCGATCTAACCCAGCCTTTGATGACAGAACCGTTGACGGCCCTAACTGACTACGCGATCGCCCTGGAATGTCTGCTGTTCGCAGCAGGGCTGTTGGGCCGAGGCTGGGTGGCAAGGGTCTGGGCCATCGCCTTCGGTAGCGTCGGTGGGGCCGCTTTTTTGGGCGGCACGCTGCACGGTTTTGCGCCCCAGCTAGTTTGGGAACAACGCCTCTGGCTCTGGCAGGGCATGGTGCTCACCCTGGCGATCGCCAGCTTTTGCATTCTTGTCGCCGTCGCTCTGTCTGTACCCCAGCGCTGGCGGCTCGGGCTGCTGATTTTGGCGATCGCCAAACTGATTCTGGTACTCAGGCTAGACACCAGCCCCTGGGCCTTTGCCATCAGCGTTGCCGACTACCTGAGCGCCCTGACCCTAGTGCTACTCGTTCAGCTGAGGCAATTCGTGCGGCAGCACCAAGGCTCGCCAAAGCCGCGCCCCAGCCCAGACTTAGCCTGGATGGCCGCAGGCTTTGCCACCTCGGCGCTGGCCGCGATCGCGCTCCTCATTCCCCGACGGGCCTTGCCCCTCAGCCCCCTGGGGGTTTATCACCTGGTGCAAATGGTGGCGCTATACTGCATCTACCGCAGCGCCAGGGCTATGGGTCAGGTGAAACGACGCGATCGCACTATTTTGCAGCGATCGCGGCGGCAAAGCAGGTCGCGATGGGGCTAATCTGCCTGAGACAATTGCTGAATATCTTGATCAATAGGGACATTCTCTGGGTCGACTAACGGCCTTGGATCAACCGCTGCGCCACCCAAAAATCGAGCGCTCCAGAAACTCTGAATATCCTAGCCGTACTGGCGATGGCTACAGATTGACGCTAGATGATTGAGCCCGCTATTTTCTACCCTCTACTGACTGATGAGTAGAGAGCACCTCAACCGGATAGCGTTATCTTGCTGCGGGCCACTGGCTGGCCCGTCATTCCCGCGGAGACAAAAATCCATGGCGAACATCATTCGCATGATTCTCACTGACGTGGGAATGACACAGGCATCTGCAAAAATGGGAGGTACCCAAGAGCTTTTCGGGGTATCTCACCCGTTAAGAACTGCTGGCTAAAGCTAACTCAGCGCCAGCCTATTCTTCTCCCTCTTCATTGCCCTCGCTGTCGAGCTTGACCAGGCGAATATGCTTGTAGCCCAGCTTGATTTGAAACTCATCCCCGGTCTTGAGGCCCATTTCTTGAGTGTAGGCGGCCCCAATCACGATCTGGCCATTCTTATGAACCGTAACGCTGTAGGATGCCTCTCGGCCTCGACCATCTTTAGTCTTTTCGGGCTCAAGCTGAATGCCCTTAGCTGAGAGCAGCGCGTCATAAAACTCAGCCAGATTCACACGAACTTGACCATCCTTACCAACGGTGTAGTAGCCGCATTCCTTGGCGAGTTCGCGCTTGGTCAGGCCGTCATTTTCTTTGACCTTGGCCAGAAGCTCTTTGCCTGTCAAAGATTCCTTACTTTTTACTGCCATAGTTTAAAACGTTCGTAGGGTACACATCGAAATTTGCGATGACCGTCAGAAGATTGCCTTCAAGGTCTTTTAGTACGTTTGCCCTTCTAGCCTATCTAACGATTCAAAGGAGAACTCAGAACCTTTTGGTAGATTCCACATTGATTATAGTTACGAATACGCTAAATGGTTCCTGTATTCAAGATCGATAGTCATGGAAAATTGCGATTGATCAGATTTACACGATCTAGTCTACCAATCTATTTACACCATGAGTCGGATGGGCTCAGGCAAAATTTAGGTGAAGAGTCGCTCAATTACTCAGGCAAACGGCCAGCAAAACTCAGGATATAACCGTTCTCGATCGAGCAAGGTACTCAATGGCTGTGTTCTAGATTTCCCCCATCGCTTGACTGCTTAAGGTTCACTCTATATTTACCTTGTTAGGGGGTAGGGGAGATTTCCTCGATGTAAGTGGGTTGGCCAATTCAAATGTAGGATGGGTTAGCGATAGCGTAACCCATGCAGGCGTTGGGTTTCGTGCCTCAACCCAACCTACATCGACTTATATTTAATCGCGATTGCCTACTTACTTCGCCCCGGTGAAATCCGCTATGGCTGTTTGTGTGGGCCGAATAACTGGTTTAAATCAAGGCCCCATCTAACACATTACTGGTTCAGGATTTCTTTGTTGGTAAACGCGCCCTCGGCGTCGACATCGTACACAATAGGCACACCCGTGGCCAGTTCTAAGCTGGCTACCTCATCTTTGCCCAAATGATCGATATACATCAGAATCGATCGCAGAGAATTGCCGTGGGCCGCTACCAGCACGTTTTTTCCGGCCTGGAGTTCTGGCAGAATCGCACGCTCAAAAAAAGGCACCGTGCGCTTAACGGTGTCGGCCAAACTCTCGCCACCTGGGGGCCGCACATCGTAGGATCGCCGCCAGAGGTGAACCTGTTTTTCGCCAAACTTCTCCGCCATTTCGGCTTTGTTTAACCCCTGGAGGTCGCCGTAGTAGCGCTCGTCTAGGGCCGGCGATCGAATGATTTTGAGTTCTTTTTCGGGTTGACCAAAGTGATGATCCCAACCGTGCCAGTCAGGTTCAGCCGGATCGTGCCAGATGTAGGGAATGCGATCGCCGCGCACCGGATCACATTCGGTCAGGCAAACGATCGCCGTTTCGATCGCCCGAATTAGCATACTAGTGAAACAAATATCAACAGTGTAACCCGCATCGCGCAACTTGCAGGACGCAATTGTTGCTTCGGCCCGCCCTCGTTCGCTCATTGGCACATCGACCCAACCCGTGAACTTATTGGCCGCATTCCACAGACTTTGTCCGTGGCGAATCAAAATGAGTTTAGCCATAGGGGGGGTAGACGGGTAAGAGGTTTCGACCCATAAAACCTATCCTCCCTATGGTAAGAGAAGACGCAAATAAGAGGACAGCTAATCGTTAAAGCCGACGGGTTTTCCAAAGGCATAGTAAGCTAGAGGAAACGGCCCTAGAGTTTTGGATAGCCATGGCTGCTAAAAAGATCCTGTTGGTTGCCCTGGGCTCTACCGGCGACGTTATGCCTATGTGTGCCCTGGCCCAGGGTTTAAAGCAGGCAGGCTATCAACCCAAGCTAGGTACCCACTTAGAATTTCAGGCGCTAATCGAGGCTTACGGGTTTGAGTTTGCCCCCCTGGCTGGAGACTATCGGCAGTTTTTTAACTCCGAGGAGGGGCATCGGTTTGTGCGCGGCGAGTTTTTGCCGTGGATGCCGGTACCGGCATTTCAGGCCAATTTGCCCACTCAGCTAGAGCAAGTTTTAGCCGCTGCCCACGATGTTGCGGCCATTGTTACGGGGCCACTGTCGCTTTGGGTTTACCACATTGCTGAAAAGCTCAACCTCCCAATGGTGGTGACCTCAGCCCTGCCCATTGCTGAGACCGGCTGTTTTCCATTTTTGGGTTTTGGTGACATACCCAACTCGGTGAATGGGTTGCAGTCAGCCCTGAACAGGGCTAGCTATGGCATGGTCAGCCTGTTGGGCTGGCCTAAAGATAAAGACACTATCAATCGGTTTCGAGCGGCGATACAGCTACCCGAATTGTCGCTGCTGGGGCCGCGCTTTCGTCTGTCTCAGCCCAAAATGCTGCGGCACATTCCCATTCTGCACCTCTACAGCGAAGCCGTACTGCCTGCTCCCCCGGACTGGGCAGAGTCAACCCATTCCACCTATGTCACCGGCTACTGTTTTGTAACGCCGCTCGGCCCATACCAGCCGTCGGCAGAACTGGAGGCGTTTTTGGCCGCTGGGGAGCCGCCTGTCGCTATTGGTTTCGGCAGTATGGCGGTGGATGACCCGACCCAAATGGCCCAGCTGCTGCGGTCGGCGGTTCAGCTGGCCCAGGTGAGAGCGCTGTGGCTAGCCGGGTGGGGAAGTGACCAGAGCGGCTACTTGTCTGAGCAAGTTTATGCGGTTGAGTCCATTCCCCACGACTGGATTTTACCGCGCTGCTCGGCGGTTGTGCACCACGGTGGTGCGGGCACCGTGGCGGCTGGTTTGCGGGCAGGCATACCGGCGGTTGTGGTGCCGTTTTTTGGCGATCAGCCCGCCTGGGGCAAACGTTTAAACCAGTTGGGGGTAGCCCCACCGCCCATTCCTGTGCAGCAGTTGAGCGCACCAACCCTGGCGGCAGCGATCCGACAGGCGTTAGATACCCCCGCCATGACCCAGCGGGCCAGCCGCATTGCCACCGCTATTCGCGCTGAGCAGGGGGTAAAACGGGCCGCTGAGATTATCGATAGCTTTGTTGACTCAGCTGGTTGGTAAGGTGACAAATAACGAGAAATACGATGGCTAGCGACCTGGCTAAGCGAATTATGCTGGCGGTGCTGGGGGTTTGCCTGGGCATTGGCTATGCCCTGATCGTCAACCCGCTGCCGGCTCACCCCGCGATGGCAGTGGCCGAGGGGCGCGGTGGGGCCGTAGCCACCGAAGACGCCCGCGCCACCCAAATT
>PYGV01000007.1 GCA_003022385.1 filamentous cyanobacterium CCP3
CCTCAATGGCGGCATCTTCGTCGGCTTCGCTTTCCATTTCTACAAAGGCAAAGCCGCGAGGACGACCGGTTTCGCGGTCGGTGGGCATGCTCACCCGGCTAACGGCACCATATTCGGCAAAGACCTCGGTAAGTTGGTCTTGGGTGGCGCTAAAGGCCAGGTTGCCTACGTAAATCGACATGGACACATCTCCAAGTAGAGAGAAAAAGTAGAAAGTTATAAGGAGATGTACTCAACTAAGGACGATGCCAAGCCGGTAATGCTACTAACAACTTGCTTGTCACACGATAGCACAGGCCTACCTGATGGCCAGTATCGGCCGTTGGCGTAGCCGCTCTGGAGGAGTATCACAGCACCGCTACTAAAACCCGTCTAATCCTCTGGCAACACCCACTTGGGCGGTTGCGAAGCCCGCTCCATCATTTTGCGCCGCACCGCCTCATCCGCCATTTCGAGCATCTTATCGAGGGAGGTGTCAGCAATAAATTTTGAGGCTTCAGCGGTGTACTTCAAATTGGGACAGTCGTTCCCCAGCACACAGCCGTCTTTGCAATCTACTTCACAGTTAACCGCCATTTCTGTTTAACCCCATAGTTCAGCGTTAGGGCACCTATTGATGAACAGCCCTTAAAAATTGTAACAACCCTAACCCGGTCCTTAGCCCCTTTCCTGAGGAAGGAAATTTAGCTCTGAACCCGTTATAGTTCGGCGCAGAGCTGCCGCAGGATAAGCTAACCCACGGTTTGCCCCTAGCTGCACCAAACGTTTCGCTTCCTCCACACTAACCTTCGTTATGGTTAGTGCAGCCCCACTTACGGCTAGAGCGACCCATGAGCTTACCGCCTAAGACCACGCCTCGCTGGCCCCTGTGGCTGCTAGCCAGTACGCTACTGCTGCTGTTAGTACTGGCGGGCCTGTACTGGGTAGACCCCAGATTGCTCGACCTGCTGCCCGCTGCCCTCGGCTACAGCGACGCCCCTTTGACCGCAAATGCCTACCAGTGGCCATTTAACAATTTAGGAACGGGCGGCCCTCTAGTAGGTTGCATGGGGGTTTTTCCGATAGCATCAGGGCAATAACCGGAAGCTTGCCGCTACAGACTATGGCCATTCGTCGTTTTTTCCTGGTTTTTGGGACTTCACTGTGGTTAACCGTGGGTGCCGGAGCCCTGGGGCCTGCGGCCAGGGCAGATTTGTCTCCCAATCTGATGTTGCAGGGGTTGAGCAGCTCATCGCTGGCCCAGAGCCTTCCCAGGCGCCTGCTGAGGGCTCCCCTGCGGGTAGCTGCGGGGCTTTCTCCAGGACTGCTGCTAGCCAGCCTGAGCCTGGCAGGCGGGGCGTTTATTGCCCTGATCTGGCTGCATCTGTACCAGCAGCAGCGGCGCTGGCAGCGCGTCGAGCTGGCCCGCCAGGAGGTGAAGGCATTTCGCGAGCGCCCGGCGGTCAAAAACGTGCTGGATATTCTGGACTACGAAGAGTACCGGACGTTTTACATCAATCATCCCAAGGACGGCCGTCTGATTGACTTTGAGGCGACCGACTATCGGCTCAGGCGGGCGCTGCGATCGCACGACCAGATGGTGAAAATGCGCAGCGGCCTCGACGAAATCAAACGGCTGACCAGCCAAAACGCTGCCATTGCCCCCAAAACCCTGGAGCTGGTGCAGCAGTACGACAATGAAGAGTTCATCATTGAAACGACGCTGCGCGACTGGTTTGACTCGTTTTTGGGCGGACTGGAGTACTTCGAGATCCTGATCGAGTCGGGCCTGGTGATGGCCGAGGAGATCAAGCCCTTTATTATTTACTGGATCAATTTAATTGGCGATCGCCGCTACCGCCGCAAGGGCGGCTCGGGGTTCTACGACAAGCTGTTTCACTACATTCACTGGGCAGGCTATGGGCGGGTGCAAAAGCTGTTTGAGCGCTTTGGCTTCAAAATTTTGCCGCCGCCTTACTCAACCCACGACTTCAGCGGCATTGATCTAGAAGACGACAGCAAGTACGACACCTACCGGGCGCTGTGTTTGGCCAAGGCGGCCCACCTGGTCTACGAAGACCGTGACTACGTTACCGATATCTCGCGCCTGTGGCTGAGCGACGACATCGACAACCGCTGGAAGCGTCTTTCGAACCGTCAGTACGTGGTGGAGGTGATTAAAGACTGGCTGCGCGAGGGTGAAGAAACTAGCGAACGCGATATTCGCAACAACTTCAAGTACCTCAACATGCTGATTACCGACACCCAGGCGTTTATGTTTCGCAAGGGCGACAACCTGATTCTGGTATTTAAGGGCACTCAGCAGCTCAGCGACTGGAAAACCAATCTCAAAATTCGCCTTAAAGAATTTACGGTGCTGGCCGATCAGGAGGCGGTGCCCCCTACCGGGCGAGTCCACCGGGGCTTTTTAGACGCCTGGCAGAGCGTCGAAAAGCAGGTGATTTATTATCTGCGCAAGTGGTGGACCCCTGAAACCAAGCTGTGGGTGACCGGCCACAGCCTGGGGGGAGCCCTGGCAGCGGTGGCGACAATTGCGCTTGAAACCCAGGGGTTTGAGGTCAGCGGGCTGTATACCTTTGGCCAGCCCCGCGTGGCCGACTGGAAGCTGGTCAACTACATGAATGCCAGAATGGGCGATCGCATCATTCGCTATGTCAACAATAACGACATCGTGCCGCTGATCCCGCCGCAGATTATTCCCTGGGTGCCGACCCGGGTGTACGGCCACATGGGCCAGTTTCGCTATTTCAACGACGCTGGGACGCTGCGCCGCCAGTCGTTTATGACACAGCGCTTTCCCGACCGGCTGTTGGGCATTATTCGCGCCATTCTCACCTCTGGCACCCCCGACGCGATCGATGACCACAAGATGGAGTTTTATGTGGCCAACCTGCAAAAGGCCCTCGATCGCGAGGAAGAGGAGGCCAAGCTCGAAATTGAGCAGGGTCTAATCGCTGGCGATTTTGTCGAGGGCATGAAGGAGCGGATGCGAGCGCGGCGCAGCAGCCTAGAGGGATAGAAACCCTTCTCCGCTTGACTCAGGCGACAATTATTTAGTTCTATGCCTGAGGTATTAAGAGTTTTGGGTGCGTTCATAGTCTAAAAGAATACAGGGACCCAGCCACATCCTGTGTTCCTGAAAATTGATCGACAGAGTTAACCGTTCCTGGTTTGCGCTACAGGTTGCAGGAGCACCTTTACCAGCGCTAGATTCTTGATAATCTAGCTGGTCGCTTAAGCTCATAACCTTGAGATTGGCGGCCTTACGATAGTGATATGGCTCTCCCGGCTTGACAACGCTAAAACTCAAATTTACGCCGTCGCTGCTGTCTTCTACAGCCTTGCGAATATCATCGGTTGTTTTGGCTCCAGCAGGAAAATACAGTAGCTTCTCGATGGTTACATTAGTGCCATAGGGAGGCTCAACTTTGGGCACCGAATCGACCCGAACGGCCAGAGTGTCTTCGTTTACAATGCGCCTGACCTCAGCATCAGACATCAAACTTGAGGCTGAGGCGTTGGGTTGATAAACACCTACCTTCGTATTGAGCGTCCAGGGGTTTAGACCTTGCTTAGTTTCAACAATGTAGCTACCTAGCAGTTTTAGACCAGAGTCTAAATCAAGACTGGCTAGGCGATCGTCGGTTGAGGCAATAATATTTTGATCGATTAAAAAAGTTTTGAATTTTTCAAACTCTAACTCACTGCTGATGGGAGAAAGCACTTTATCAACCTGGCTCAGCACGATGAGCGAGCTGAGCGCGATCAAAATAATAAAGGTAGCCGTTGGTCCTTTGGCTTTAAATTTGAGGCCAGGTAAAACCTTAATAACATTTTCTCCCTCAGCCTCTATGCTCTCCGTCGGCGATACTCTAAATACCAAAATAGAGACGATAATAGTAGCTACAAGAGGAATGAATAACCATAGAGAGAGCAAAGCGGCCATTAGCCAGACGTTGTGTAAAGCAGTTGAGGCGACAGGTTCTCTAGCCATCCAGTCTTTGGCTATGGCGCCAGGGACCAAGGCAAAAACTGCGAAGCCAAAACTGACTGGAATAATCAGCCTTTTAATCCATTGACTAGCTTTGTACTTCATAGCGCTTACCTAATCTTTGGGCATAGCCCAACACAGCGGGCAAAACAGAACTTGGCTCATCAAAACATACGCTATTGATTCCTCAGCATGTTAATACCCCTGCGGCAGCAGTAGAGGCACTATCTTCAAAGGATATACCCAAGGATGTCACTGAAAAGAACTTCTATCTGGAACAAGGAATTCCGCGAGAGCTTATCAAAACTAAACATCGGGCAACTAAATACATCGCAGGCAGAATAATCTGCTGCGCTGCCCACAACTGCTACCTATAGGCGAAGGCTGTGCAGGGGCTAGCAGACGGGGACTAGGCACGGAAATCTGAGCTGCTGACGCGATCGCGGTCCTAAAAAAAGTTAAGCCTAGGGGAACAGGCGACTAGCCTGAAGGAGGAGATCGCTAGACTTAGAGGAGTAATGACACCTCAGTCGCTACCGTCAAACATTGTCAGGTTTTAGTCTGAGGTTCAATCTGCCCCTAACTGCTATACCTGTGACCTATTCTTCAACTAAATCACTCCGTGCCCGCCGACTGCTGCCGTGGTTAGTGGCCCTGACGCTGCTGCTGGTGTTCTCTGGCGGCCTGGTGCATCTGCTCACCGAGTCGTGGTGGTTTGAGTCGGTGGGCTACGAGTCGGTATTTTGGCTGCGCCTGAAGTGGCAGCTGGGGCTGGGGCTGGGCAGTTTTGTCCTCTACGGCGGGGGGCTGTGGGCTAGCTACCAGATTGCGCTGCGGCTGACCCGCGATCGCGCCTACCGATTTTTGAGCCGCTACAGCGACCCGGCTCAGCGCGACCAGTTCGCACATCTGCTGCACCTGGGGATGACCGGGCTGATCGTTGTGCTGGCGCTGGGGGTGGCCCTGCGGGCGGCGACGGCCTGGCAGACGGTGCTGCAATTTCTCAACCCCACCGCCTTTGGCATTACCGACCCCATCTTTCAGCGCGATATTGGGTTCTACGTCTTTAAGCTGCCCCTATGGCAGGGGCTACAGGACAACCTGCTGGGCCTGCTAATCTGGGCGCTGCTGATCGCCGTTACGGTCTACACCCTCAAGGGGGAGGTGCGCCCCGAGCGCGGCTGGAAGTACTTTTTGACCGGCGAGGCCAAGGCCCACCTGTGCCTGCTGCTGGCGGCGATCGCGGTGGTGCTGGCGGCGGGCTTCTGGCTCGATCGCTTTTTGCTGCTGTACTCCGACAGCGGCGTCATCTTTGGGGCGGGCTATACCGACGTGCACGCCCGCCTGCAGGCCTACTGGCTGATGGGGTTTGTCACCCTGGCGGTGGCGGTGCTGTTTATGGTGGCGCTGGCCCGCAGCGGCTTTTCGCTGCCGATTTTTGGCATTGTGATTTACCTGGGCGTGCTGGTGCTGGTCAATGGCCTCTACCCCTGGTTTCAGCAAAATTTTGTGGTCGAGCCCAACGAACTCACCATTGAGCGCCCCTATATTGAGCACAACATTGCCTTTACCCGGCAAGCCTACAGCCTCGACAGCGTCACTTCAGAGCCCTTTCCGGCCCAGAACAACCTCACCCGCGCCGTAGTCGAAACCAATAGCCCTACGGTAGACAACATTCGCCTGTGGGACTACGCTCCTCTGCTCAGCACCTACAAGCAGCTGCAGGAAATTCGCCTCTACTACAACTTTGAGGATGTCGACATCGATCGCTACACCCTCAACGGCGACTACCGCCAGGTCACCCTCTCAGCGCGGGAACTGCCGGTGGAGCAGCTGCCGCCCGAAGCGCAAAACTGGATCAACCGCCAGCTCAAATTTACCCACGGGTTTGGCACGGTAATGAGCCCGGTGAACCAGGTCACCCCCAACGGACTGCCGGAGTTTTTCATTCGCAACGTGCCCCCAGACAGTACTGTCGATCTGCCGCTAGATCAACCCCGCATTTACTACGGCGAAAGCACGCGCAACTACATTTTTACCGGGGCTAACACCGACGAATTTGACTACCCCGAGGGCGACACCAACGCCGCCTACCGCTACAGCGGAGCCGGGGGGGTGCCGCTGAACTCATGGCTCAGGCGACTGGCCTACGCCTACGACCTGGGCAATTTTCGCGTTTTAATTTCTAACTACTTCAGCCCCGAAACCCGGATTCACTACCACCGACTGATTACCGAGCGGGCGCGTCAGGTCGCTCCCTTTCTCACCTTTGACACCGATCCTTACCCGGCCCTCATCGACGGGCGCATCAAGTGGATACTAGACGGGTATACAAGCAGCGATCGCTACCCCTACTCCGAGCCGCTCAATCGTCGCGACGACCTGATTTCGCTGGTCGATAGCGCCAATCCGCTGATGCGCAACGGCGTCAACTACATTCGCGATGCCGTCAAAGTCTTTATCGATGCCTACGACGGCACGCTAGAGCTCTACGCCCGCGACCCCGATGACCCGCTGCTAGCTACCTACAGCCGCATCTTTCCAAATCTGTTCAAGCCAATTGACGAATTGCCCGCCAGCTACCGCGATCACCTGCGCTACCCCCAGGATATTTTCACCGTGCAGGCTCAGATGTACCGGGCCTACCACATGGAAAACCCCGAGGTCTTTTACAACCGCGAGGACCTGTGGCGCTTTCCTGAGCATGAGGAAGACGGGGCTACCGAGGCCATGGAGCCGTACTACATCATCATGAAGCTGCCCCGGCTAGAGCGGGAAGAGTTTTTGCAGATTTTGCCCTTTACCCCCGCCAACCGCGACAACATGATCGCCTGGATGGCGGGCGGCTCTGACGGCGACAACTACGGTCGCCTGCTGCTCTACGAATTTCCCAAGCAGGAGCTGGTCTTCGGCCCCACCCAGATCGAGGCCCGCATTAGCCAGACACCCGAGATTTCTGAGCAGCTCACCCTCTGGAGCCAGCAGGGTTCAGGGGTGATTCGCGGCACCCTGCTGGTGATTCCGGTGGAGCAGTCGCTGCTGTACGTGCAGCCCATCTACCTGCGGGCCGACCAGGGCGAACTGCCAGAGCTGCGGCGGGTGATTATGGCCTACAACGATCGCGTGGTCATGCGAGAAACCCTCGACCAGAGCCTGGATGCTATCTTTGGGGAAGCGAGCCTGCCCACCCCCGCCACGCCAGAGGTAGCCGACCCTGTCGGTACCGCTCCTGGGACCCCGGCTGACCTGGTGCAGGCCGCCCTGGAGGCGTATCAAACTGGCCAGCAGGCGCTGCAGCAGGGCGATTGGCAGCGCTACGGCGAGGCCCAGCAGCAGTTAGAGAGTATTTTGCAGCAGCTTAATCAACAGACTCCATAACATTTAGGGCCTGTAATATTCAGGGTGACATTGCATCAGGTTTACGCACCGCTAAAGGTTGATTGTGCCAATATCAGCCACCACGGGCATACTATAGGGAATTCTCCGACCCGTGCGCTGAATTCATCGAATTCAATAGACCTCTATGTCTACTACGCCTCCCAATGTTCTGCAATTGGCTCGCCAGGGTGACCCAGACGCGATCGCGGCCCTGATGAATCGCCATTTAGAAACCCAGGGCATCACGGCCCATGTGGTGCAGCAGGAAAGTACGCTCCTGGTCGACCTAGAGGGTGCTCAAATTCCCAGTCAGGTCGATTTAGTTGCCTTCGTTAAAAAAGGCATCACGGGGCTGGAGCTAGCCGCTATTCAGCGTTTGACCATCAGGGGTAAACAGGTTGGGGCTACCGCCAGCGCCTGGAGCGAGGAACTGGTGCTGCAAACGACCACCAGCGACGTTGAGCTGAATTTTGATGCCACCCCTGGGGACGCGATCGCAGATGACACCCTCGCAAGCGACGACCTAGACCTAGACTTTGACCTCGACAGCACCGCCCTAGACACTGCCGACTTTGGGGATCTAGACGCCGCCCTAGGCACCGATAGCAGCGCGGCCGATCTAGACCTGGACTTAGGCCTGACCAACAGCGACCTGGGCCTTGAGGCTCCTGCAGACTTAGATTTTACCGACAGCGACTTCGGCCTTGACTTCACCGACGCTGGCTCTGGGCCAGAGGTTGCCGACAGCTTCGATCTTGACCTCAGCGATCCTGGTTCTGGGTCAGATTTCGCTGACGACCTTGACCTGGGCCTTAGTGACGACCTCGCCACTGACCTCACCGCCGACAACGGCTTCGACTTAGACCTGGGGCTGTCCGAGGAGCCCCAGGCCGAACCGATCGACCTCGATTTTGATCTGGGGCTGACCGAAGCTGGGGCCGAGCCACCGACCAACTCTGCCGACCTTGATTTTGACCTGGGCCCTATAGATGAGCCAGCTGAAGGCGAATCGCCCATCGATTTAGACTTTGATATGAACTTTAACGCTGAGCCAGCCGCCGCCAGCGATCTTGATTTCGATCTAGATCTTGGCGAAAGCGCCACAGAGGCCAGCACTGATCTTGACTTAGGGTGGGTCGAAGAACCTGCTGCCGACAACTCAGCCACCGATAGCCGGGAGGAGCTAGACCTCGACTTCGGCAGCACACCAGCAGAACCGCAGGGCGATCTCTCCACTGCGGAGCTGGACTTTGATTTGGGCCTGCCTGAAACCCCGGCTGAAGCCAGTGCGGGTGATGACCTGGAGCTGGACAGCGCTGACTTTGATTTAGGGTTTGACCCCGAAGCCACTGATAGCGAGGCTAGCCTGGGGGCTAGCGACGACCTCGATCTGGACTTTGGTACAGAGTTTGACCCGGCAGGCGACCTCGACCTAACGGATGGCAACGGCGATTTTGGAGTCAACCTGGGCACCGAAGCGTTGGAGACGGACAACTTTGGGATAGACGATCTTGAGATAGACGATTTGGGGACAGCAGATCCTGGCGCAGACACTTTTGGGACAGAGGCGTTTGGAGCGATCGCAGAGCTTGACAACCTCGAAACCGACGGCTCAGCCTTCGACCTCAACACCCCACCGCCGCCGCTCACCGCGCCTGAGGTCGAAGCTGACCTTGACGATCTGTGGGGCAATAGCGATACCAGTGCGATCGCCCCTGAGTCAGCCGCAGCCGACCTGTCTGCCTTTGACGATCTGGCCCCCTTTGACACCGACCTGACAGCCGACAGCAGAAACTCCGAGGCAAGCCTCGACGAATGGAGCGATCTGGGCGCTATTTCTGAGAATTTAGGGCCAGAGACGCTGGGGGCCGATGCCGATGCGATCGCCTTTGCAGATTTGGGGTTAGAGACCGAAACCCCCTCCCTTGAGACAACGGACACCACGGACGACTTACCTCCCGACCTGCTCATGGCTGATCAGCCCGCCTTTGAAGATTTAGGGGCGGCTGACGACCTCGATTTGGCAGAAAATCTAGATTTAACCGACGACTGGGCTACGGCATCACCGGAGTTCTCCCTGGGCGAGACCAATACCGATCTAAGTGACGCAGCTGACCTCGACTTAGGCAGCGCTGCACCAGCTGAAGACAGCGCCCCCGCTATAGATACTCCCTTTACCGACGACTTCGGCGCTTTTGACCCAGCCGCAGAAAACGACCTTCCCTCTGATTTGCTAAGCGAAGATGCCTTAGCCACCGATTGGAGCACCACTACTTCAGACTTTGACGCCGATCTAGGTACAGATTTCAACACAGACTGGCCCGAGTCGGCATCGACTGCCGAGCCAGGTGCGGGCGCCACCCCTCCACCCTGGGAAGACCCTACGCACGACTTTGCTCCTGATCGGGGGCTCGATACCCCTGGCGATGCCGACAACATTGTCCCTGAGTTTGACCCCGGCCTGGTATTTGACCCATCGGCAGACGCCAATGATGTCGCTCCTAACCCCTTCGCAGCCGACCTGTTAGACGACGATCCCTACGCTTTTGCGGCTCCTGAGTTTGAGGCCGATGCCAGAGGTATGGATGCGTTTACCGCAGACTTGACCCCCGGCTTTGAGCCAGAGTTTACGCCAGAGGCCGACGCCGACCTACCTTTTTCAACCATGGAACTCGATCAAACGGCAGCGGGCAACATGGTACCCAATTTGACCCTAGACGATAGGCCCAGTGACCTTGACGCCTATGATGAAGCCTTTCAACAGCCCGAGGCCTACGCAGTCGAACCCAACCCCGCGCCCATGGAGTTTGGTGACTACGCTGACGACGATTTAGCCTTTGAATCGGTCGAATTTGACGGCGATGATCTTGGTAACTCCGGGCTTGAAACACCAGGGTTCAGCGCAGGTGGGTACAACGACGAACCAGACTTTGCTACCCCAGCCTTTGAGGAGGAAGGGTTTGACAACGAAGCCTTTGACAACGAAGCCTTTGGAAATGAGGGTCTTGGGGCCAACATCTTTAGCGACAGCCACGAGGACAGTAACGGTTTAATTCAAAACCGCAACGGAGCCGCCCTTATGGAAGATGAGCCTGACGCGACGGACGACTTTATTCAAGAATTTGGCTCAGACCCCTCTACCCACGTAGCACTTACCCCTGACCAATTTAATGACGACGGCAGCGTGCGCCGGTCTGGCAGCTCTGGCCTTCCCCTGCGGCTCATTGTAGGCCTGGGTTTGGGGGCCCTGGTACTGGCCCTGGCGGGTTTCTTGCTAAACGGAGTGTTGAATCGGCTGCGCGGCCCTGAGGGTAACCCTGCCGTTACGCAGCCGGTTCCCAATCCTGACGCTTTGCCCACAGACCCGACCGCTGTAGCCGAGGAAGATCTGTTCAGGCAGGCGGTAAATGCGGCTCAGACAGCGGCCAACGAGGCTCAGACGGCGAGCACCTCGGCCGAGTGGCAGAACGTGGCCGATACCTGGGCCCTGGCCATTGATCTCATGCAGCGGGTGCCGGCCTCAGACCCTAACTATGCCACGGCCCAGCAAAAAGCCGTCGACTACCAGCCAAACTTTAACTACGCCCAGCAAAATGCTGAGCAACTGCGGTAGTTAAAGTATAGTGCTTCAATTTTCCACGGCTGAGGGCAGCCGGGTAGAATAGGACGGTTGTATTCAGACCAAAGCCTTGATTGAACGCTATACCCTGCCCGAAATGGGCAACCTCTGGACCGACGACTACAAATTTCAAACCTGGCTTCGGGTCGAAATCGCCGTGTGCGAGGCCCAGGCTGAGTTGGGCTACATTCCCAAAGAGGCGGTAGACGAGATCAAGGCTAAGGCTAAGTTTGACCCCAAGCGCATTCTTGAGATTGAAGCTGAGGTCCGCCACGACGTCATCGCCTTTCTCACCAACGTCAACGAGTACGTAGGCGATGTGGGTCGCTACATTCACCTGGGCATGACCAGCTCCGACATGCTGGATACGGCACTGTCGCTACAGCTGGTAGACAGCCTCCAGGTGATTATGACCTATGTGGAGAGCCTGATTCAGGCGATTCGCTACCGGGCCCAGGAGCACCGCGACACAGTCATGATTGGGCGATCGCACGGTATTCACGCCGAGCCGATTACCTTTGGCTTTAAGCTGGCTGGCTGGCTGGCCGAAATGCTGCGCCACCGGGAGCGCTTGACGCACCTGCAGGATGCGATCGCCGTCGGTAAAATTTCCGGCGCGGTGGGTACCTACGCCAACATCGACCCGCAGATTGAGGCGCTGGCCTGCCAAAACCTGGGCCTGCGCCCCGATACCGCCTCCACCCAGGTCATCTCCCGCGACATCCACGCTGAGTTTATGAATGCCCTGGCCCTGCTAGGGGCTTCGATCGAGCGGTTTGCAGTAGAGATTCGCAACCTGCAGCGCACCGATGTGCTCGAAGTTGAAGAATTTTTCTCGAAAAAGCAAAAAGGCTCCTCGGCCATGCCCCACAAGCGCAACCCGATTCGCTCCGAGCGCCTGACCGGGATGGCGCGGCTGCTGCGGGGCAACGCTGTGGCCGCGCTAGAAAATGTGGCTCTGTGGCACGAGCGCGATATTTCCCACAGTTCGGTAGAGCGAGTGGCCTTTCCTGACAGCTGCATTCTCACCCACTTCATGCTGGTCGAAACCACTGAGCTAATCAAAAATCTGCTGGTCTACCCCGACAACATGGCCCGCAACATGAACGTCTACGGCGGCGTGGTGTTTAGTCAGGGGGTGCTGCTGGCCCTGGTTGAAAAAGGTCTTGCCCGCGAAGAGGCCTACGCGATCGTGCAGGGGTGTGCCCACCAAGCCTGGAACACCGATGACGGCAATTTCAGAGCATTAATCGAGGCAGATGAGCGGGTGACTGCCCATCTATCGCCAGCAGAGATTGCCCACTGCTTCAGCCCCGAACGCCACCTTCGCAACCTCGATCAGGTCTATCAACGCCTGGGTATTTAAGTTTAGGAATTAGCCCTAGACCTATCACTGGTAGCCCAGAGACCATACAGGGCGAATCCTTTTTGCCATAGTAAGGGCGGTCCCACGACGTGACTACGATTCCATTCGGCCAACCACGCCCTGGCTGGGCAGATATCGTTTGCTTCTGCGGCAGCGGTCTGTTTCAATCGGGGTAACTGAAGCTGGATTTGCCCTGACCATAGCCACTCCCTAGCCCCTTTGGGGCAGCTGAGTGCCCAGCACTCGCTCCGCGAACACCAACGACTTTGCCGAAGGAACGGCTACGGCTAATCGCAAAAACTAGAGCCGCTCGCTCGTAACGGCCCCACGAGTCTATGTCACAACGTCCTCACCTATAGGCGATCGCTGTATCAATGAGGCTTAGCTTGTTTTAGCGCCCTATCTTCCTTCAGGAGCAATCTATGGCTGCATTGACCGCAGATAGCGCCGCAACCGGGCTATTGAGCTTTTTACCCAGTAGCCCGATCACGGCCTTTACGGTGCTGCTGCTGGTCACGCTGATTATTCCGCCCATCTTTGAGCGGCTGCGGCTGCCAGGGCTGGTAGGGCTACTGGCGGCAGGAGTCATCTTGGGACCCAGCGTCCTGGGGTTGCTCGACCCGGCTGGGGAGGTAGAAACCCTGCTGTCTGACGTCGGTAAGATCTACCTCATGTTTGTGGCCGGGCTGGAGATTGACCTCAAAGACTTCAAGCGCACCCGTAACCGATCGCTGGGGTTTGGCTTTACCACCTTTGCCGTACCGCTCACAGCGGGCATCTTGCTCAGCCGAGCCTTTGGCTTCGACTGGATTGCAGCGGTGCTGATTGGGTCGCTGCTGGCCTCCCACACCCTGCTGGCCTACCCCATCGTGATGCGCCTGGGGGTCACCAAAGAACCCTCGGTAACCGCTACCGTGGGGGCCACCATTTTTACCGATATTGGGGCGCTGCTGGTGCTGGCTATGTGCGTTGCCGCTCAGGCCGGAGAATTTTCGGCCCAGACGGTAATGGTGCAGCTGCTGCTGCTAGGAATTTTTGCCACGGCGGTGCTGGTCGGCATCGACTGGGCCGGGAAACAGTACTTTCGGCGCAACGGCGATCGCGAGGGCAATCAGTTTTTGTTTGTGCTGGCGGCAGTCTTTTTGGCGGCGGTAGGGTCGCAGCTGATCAACGTCGACAAAATTGTAGGGGCGTTTCTAGCCGGGCTGGCGGTTAACGACGTCGTCGGTAACGGCCCCGTCAAAGAAAAAGTCGAGTTTGTCGGCGGGGTGCTGTTCATTCCCTTTTTCTTTGTGTGCATGGGGCTGCTGCTCGACCTGCAGGTATTCAGGGAGTCGATGACTACTAACCTGGCCTTTACCCTGGCGCTGACGGGCACCCTGATTCTCAGTAAATTTTTGGCAGCCCTGACCACCAAACCCTTTTACCGCTACAGCTGGACTCAAATTCTTACGATGTGGTCGCTGTCCATGCCCCAGGTGGCCGCTACCCTGGCTGCCGCCCTAGTCGGTCTACAGCAGGGCATTATCTCAAGCCTGGAGTTCAACGCCGTCATTGTGATGATGCTGGTCACATCGGTGACAGGCCCGCTGCTGACGGCTCGCTATGCAAGGCGGTTGGTGACCTCCAAACTCCCCCGCGCTGCCTCTGATTCGCTGTGGTTTGACTACGGAGCCGCGCCCGAAAGCCGCCAGGACTCGACCATTACCGGCCCGTTTACGGTAGTCGTACCCATCTACAACCCGGTGACCCAGCGCTACCTGATCGAAATGGCCGCCCTGCTGGCCAGCCACGAGGGCGGCTACGTGATTCCGGTGACGGTGGCCCGCGCCCACGTGCATATGGATGACCCCAATTTAGTTAGCGCCGTAGACCAGTGCCGCAAGCTGCTGCACAAGGCCGAAACCCTGAGCCAGGAGTTCAATGCCCAGGCCTACTCAGTGCTGCGCATCGACGACGATGTGTCAGAGGGAATTACCCGCACCGCCCGCGAACAAAATGCCAGCTTGATCTTGCTAGGCTGGAGCCGCCGAGGGTTGCGGGCTAAACTGTTTGGCACCTTAGTCGATGAGGTGTTTTGGTCCAGCCACTGCCCAGTGGCGGTGGCCCGACTGCTGAGCGAACCGACCGAAATTCGCCGCATTCTGGTGCCGATGAAGACGATGACGCCCCAGGCCGTGCGCACCGCCCGCTTTGCCCAGGTGTTTGCTGATACCCACCACGCCACGGTGACGCTGCTGCACGTTTGCGATCGCCACACCCGTGATGACCAGGTCAAAGCGATCGAAACAGCCCTGACCAAAATGATGGCAGACGGTCCCCAGATCAGCTGGAACCTGCTCACCACGGTTGGCGACAGCCCCGCTGAGGTTATCCTAGAAACCGCTCAAACCCACGACATGATCGTGCTGCGATCGATGCGACGGCGCACGGCAGGCGGCCTCGCCGTCAGCGATGTCACCCACCAGGTCATTGACGAAGCCACCTGCTCTCTGGTGCTGTTTGGCGAGCCCCACACCTGACCGCGTTTTCAACACAAAGCCCCCGGCAGCAGTTGTCGGGGGCTGGCTAATTAAAAAGCAATGGAAATCTAGTGATAGCTAACCCTACAGGCCAGACTTTGTCTCGGCCTTAGCTTCATCAGACAGCTGAAAGACCGTTTCCAAAGACGCCCGCTTGCCGTCGGTTTGCTGGTTCAGCATGCCACCTAGCAACTTTGCCAGCAACGCGTCGACAGAAAAGCGGCCACCGCCGTTGATCACAAAGAAAAGGAAGGTCGCCGCGTACAGGGCAGACAGCTCCAGGTAGGGAATGCTCAGACCCGCCACCTTAACGTGGTGGTACATCGCCACCGTCATGGTGAAAAACAGACCCAGCGCAGCCGGGCGAGTGAACAACCCCAGCGCGACTAGAGGAGCGCCAATGAGTTCGGTAAAGGCCGCCATATAGCTGAGGGTGATGGGAAACGGCAGCCCCAAATAGGCCACGTAGGCCTGGGCAAAGCTTTCGATGTTGGCCAGCTTGTCGAGCCCGTTATGAATCATAACAATACCGGCCACGACTCTCAGAATTGTCCAAGAAATCTGAAAGGCATTGTTAGTCGACTGATTGGGTCTAAGCACAAGGCCGCCCAGGGATAGGATACGCTGCTGAGCAATCATGAGGATTAAAAAAAGTTAACGTCTGTATTAATTATCCTAACGAAGTTTTTAGGGAAGTAAAGGGGCGGCTTATACAATTTGCTTTCTTCGCTAAAAAATGACTCAGGTTCATGCCGCTTCTCCCGAGCAAGGCGACAACCAGGGGCAGCAAGCCAGGAGAGGGGCAGGACGCAGGCAGGTCAGTCGAGGTGCACAGATGCGATGTCGGCTATCCTGAGCGCCTTAGCTACAGCTACAAAAAAGCCTGTAGCCAACAAAATGCTGGTAGCTACAGACTTTTCGCCTGGTGTGCTCTGGGTACAGAAAACTAGGGGTCTAGAGAAGTGTTACTCCGCTACAAAAACATTGTCACGGGTTAATCCTAGCCCTGTGCCCAGGGTGGCAATCTGAGTTTGGGCTTGACTACCTGTCCCATCAGGGTCAAAGAAGAGCGCGCCCGATGAGCTGTCATAGATCACCCGATGAGTGGCGGCTGTCGCGGTCGAGCCTAAATGTAGGGCGTCCGCTGCTAAGGTGCCGTTAGCCACCATTTGGCCGCCAAAGCCAGCCGCTGACAGGACGATGAGGTCATCTGCAACAGCAAAGTCGGCTACAGCGTCTACCCCATCTTGGGGAGAGTTGAAGGTAAAGCGATCGCGCCCACTTCCCCCGATCAGCGTATCGATGCCTGATCCGCCAATCAGCGTATCGTTGCCATTTCCTCCATCAAGTGAATCTTGGCCAGGTCCACCCAACAAAATATCGTTGCCGTCGAAACCTTTTAGCACATCGTTACCTGCACCGCCGTCGATGTAGTTATCTCCGGTATCCCCAAAGATCGTATTGTCATTGCTGGCGCTATTTACAAATAGGTCGATCTGACTCAACCCCTCAGAGGAGTTTAGCGCCAGAGCTATTCCAGCCTGGTAGCTCCAATTGCTGTCGAGGGTCCACACCACAACCTGGTTGCTGCCTGCATTTCTCCACAACACCTGGTTTTGGTTGTTGACGGTCTCAGCCGCTAGAGCTTCAAACCCAGGAAACTGATTCGCCGCGACCTGAGCACCGTTGAGCTGGATCGCAGTGCTGTTGACACCATTGCTGACACTCAGCAGGCCTGCGCTGTCACGAATCAGGCTAATGCTGCCAGCTGACTCTACAACGGCGGGCGGCACTGGACCGACAATATTGTTGCCGTTGATATCGACCCCAAAGGTCGTCTCTAGACTAGTTGTGCCACCGCCCTCCAGGGGTAGGAGCGCTGCCGATACGTAGTTCCAATTGCTGTCGAGGGTCCACACCACAACCTGGTTACGGCCTGCATTTCTCCACAACACCTGGTTTTGGTTGTTGACGGTCTCAGCCGCTAGAGCTTCAAACCCAGGAAACTGATTCGCCACGACCTGAGCACCGTTGAGCTGGATCGCAGTGCTGTTGACACCATTGCTGACACTCAGCAGGCCTGCGCTGTCACGAATCAGGCTAATGCTGCCAGCTGACTCTACAACGGCGGGCGGCACTGGACCGACAATATTGTTGCCGTTGATATCGACCCCAAAGGTCGTCTCTAGACTAGTTGTGCCACCGCCCTCCAGGGGTAGGAGCGCTGCCGATACGTAGTTCCAATTGCTGTCGAGGGTCCACACCACAACCTGGTTGCTGCCTGCATTTCTCCACAACACCTGGTTTTGGTTGTTGACGGTCTCAGCCGCTAGAGCTTCAAACCCAGAAAACTGATTCGCCGCGACCTGAGCACCGTTGAGCTGGATCGCAGTGCTGTTGACACCATTGCTGACACTCAGCAGGCCTGCGCTGTCACGAATCAGGCTAATGCTGCCAGCTGACTCTACAACGGCGGGCGGCACTGGACCGACAATATTGTTGCCGTTGATATCGACCCCAAAGGTCGTCTCTAGACTAGTTGTGCCACCACCCTCCAGGGGTAGGAGCGCTGCCGATACGTAGTTCCAATTGCTGTCGAGGGTCCACACCACAACCTGGTTACGGCCTGCATTTCTCCACAACACCTGGTTTTGGTTGTTGACGGTCTCAGCCGCTAGAGCTTCAAACCCAGAAAACTGATTCGCCGCTACTGGAAAGCCATTGAACTTGATTGCGGTTTTCGCCGTACCGGTATCGACCATTAGGGATTGGTTGGCATCAAGCGTAAGCGCAACATCGCCAGAATTTTCAAGGAAAATTTGAGTTCCAAGCACGATTTTTTCCTGGCTATAGGGCGTAGTACCGCCCTTGCGGGAGAGATCGATACCCAGTTCGCCGTTGGGCAGGTTGGCTGAATTGTCAATTAGGTACACCGCTAAGCTGCCAGGCTGTCCAATGTAGTTAGGAACTGGCTGAAACCGCAGCTGGGCGTCGGCGCTGAGGCTAAAGGCGTTTTTGGTTGAGAGATTGGATTTTGGCAGAATCTTCCACGTATTGCCATCGTCGGTAGAGAACTGCCAGGTACCCTCCGTCTGGGGGTTAGCACCATTTGAGACCACAGCGATGCCAGTGAAAACTCCGCTGTCGGCACTATCGTCGAAGCGAGAGCCAAACAAGCTCGATACGCTATAAGACTCGACAATTCCCCGCTGAGCCTTGAGCAACACTGAATTGTCAGTGGCTATGGGGGCATCATTTTTGGCCTCGACTAAGATGGTGCGGACTAGTGGCTCGGCGATCAGTGGCCCACCCGTGCCGGTATTGCCATTGTCGGCAACGGTGATGTTCAAGCTGTCTTCGCCTGAGAAGTTGGGCTGCCCCTGGTAGCTCAAACCGTTTTGAGCTTTTAGAGTGGTCTGTAGTTTGGCCAGAGTTGTGAATAGCGTCGCCTGACTGCCGCCTTGAGCGTAGGTGATGTCCTGCGCTGTGACCCCACCGGCAATGTCAGGGTTAACGGTCAAGGTGCCGTTGAGAACCTTGAGCATGACCGTTAGTTTGCCATCGGGGTGGTATTGAGAGTCGACATCGTCGATCGCAATGTCGGTAATAAAGAGGGCTGTATCCTCGTCGGCAACCAGCGTGGACGGGGAGTCGCCGATGCTTACAGTGGGCCCATCGTTGACCGGGGTGATGACAATAGAACGGCTTGATGTTGCCGTTTTAGCGCCGCCGCTGCCAACATTGCCATTGTCGGTGACAGCGATATCGACCTTGACCTC
Organism: filamentous cyanobacterium CCP3; assembly: GCA_003022385.1. Lineage (GTDB taxonomy): Bacteria > Cyanobacteriota > Cyanobacteriia > Phormidesmidales > Phormidesmidaceae > Nodosilinea. Next base: position 18,656 of record PYGV01000007.1, read on the forward strand.
ACCGTTGAAGTCGGCCTTGCGCTGGTACTGCACCGCCGTCAGGGCGGCCAGGGTGGTGTTGATCTGAGCCAGGGTACCGGTTAGCTGCACGCTGGCGGTGCCGTTCGTGCTGATCTGGCCTGCGCTGAGACCGTTGAAAACGTCGGTCGCTACGGTGAGGGTGCCGCTATCGACGGTAAGGGTGACGGTGAGGTTGCCGTCGGGGTTGCTTTCGTTGGCGTCCACATCGGCGATCGCAATACCCGAGAGATAGACTGCCTGAGTTTCATCTTCAACAATGCTGTTCACCGCACTGCCGTCGAGCAACAGGTCGCCAGTGGCCGTAATTTTAGGACCGTCGTTGACGGCATTGATAGCCTGCTGAAGGGTTAGCCCACTGATGCTGATGGGGCTGACCTCACCAAGGCTCTCAATGCGATTGGGAATTGGATCAGCGCTGGCGATCGCTGCCACTGCCGGCCCACTGCCGCCGATTTGTCCCCCAATATTGGTATCGGCAACACTGCCATCGACCAGGTAAGCCACCAGGGGATGGGCTGGGCCCAGATCAGTCCCTGTCATTTGATCGTTGTAGTGCTCGCTGGTCTGCCGGAAGCGCAGCTGATAAGACTGGGGTAGGTAAAGCCCTTGACCTTCCTCCCAGCCCGCAACGCTGGTCCAGGTGGTGCCTTTGGCGCTATATTCCCAAACGCCGACGGTGCTGGCGGGCACATCTTTAATCAACACACCCCAGAAGCTAGCATCGGCCAGAATGCCATGGGTCACGGGCGTTTGGGTGTAGCCAAACTGGTCACCATCGGATCCATCAGCATTGCCTATGCCGCTGTCGGAGAAGCGGGGGCCAAACAACTCTCCTACGGTTTTGGCCGGAGGCAGGGCGATATCTTCGTCCTGACCGGTGGCACTGAGTTTAATAGCGGTGCCGATATCTTTAGCGACAGGGCGCAGGTCGTTGACGGCTTCGATGGCACCCTTGAGGATGACTGTGTCTGCCGTGTAGCGCGTGGTGCCACCGACTCCAGCCTGGACCAGATTGATGCGCTGGCCCAAACCTAGGGCCTGGCCTTCGCCGTTGTCGACCAGATGCGCCCTGAGAGAGGGTATCTGGCCGTTGTAGTTGGGACCGGGCAGGAAGCGAATTTGAGTGTCCTTGGGCACCAGGTAGGCGTTGGTCTCGCTCACGTCGCTGGGCAGAGATATCCACTGGCCAAAGCGGATATCGTAGACCTGCCAGCTGCCTTTTTGACTGGCAATCTGCAGATCGGTGGCGCGATCGCCCGTATAGGCGGGAAAATCTTGAACGATCGCCACGCCGATAAACGTGTTTTGATTGACGTTTTTGCTGTCAATGGTGTCCTGAAACGCGCTGGCAAACAGGGCCTCAATGTTGGGCGCATTGAAGGTCGTCAAGGGAACGTCTTCGAGGAAGGTAGGGAAGGCGGGCGCAGCGCCTGCAACCACCGTAGGCGCATCATTCACCGGGTTGATGGTCAGGGTTTTGCTGATCGTGCCCTGGCTGAAGGGGCCACCGGAGGTGGTAAAACGCGCGTCCTGAAGTTTGCCCGCGGTAAAGTCAGGGTGAGAGCTATCAACCAGTCGCCCGAGAATGGCGCCGGGCTTGCCGTTGAAGTTGGCTGTGGGGTCAAAACGGACTTTCGTATCGGCGGTCAGGAGCATGGCGTTGATTTCAGTCAACCCAGACTTGAAATCGACCCAGGCGTTGTTCTGCCAGTACTGCCATTTGCCTTCCAGGGCGGTGGAGGCATTGTTGATAATCGCTACGCCCTTGAGCTGGTTGCCATCGATATCGGCGAAATGGCTGCCAAACAGATCGGCAATCGTCGTGCCCTGAAGATCTTTAGTATCTTCATTGAGGGTCGGGAGACTCCCTGCCGTGCGGTTAAAGGTGATGCTCCAGCCGTTGAGGAGGCGACCCAGCTTTTCGGCATCAACGCCGCTGTCAGTGTCGTCTTCGATGTATAGTTTCCAGTCGCCATTCAGGGAAGTACCCGACTGCCCAATGAACTGGTTGAAGGAGGTAGCGGCGTTGGTAAACGCTGTCGGATCCAGGTCGTTGGCACCGCCGGAGTTGTTAGTGGGGCGGTAGATGTTGTTGTTGATCAGACTGGAGGTGCTGCCTGCCAGGGCCTGAGCACCAGCGTTGTTAAAGGTCAGGGTGAAGTTGTCCAGGGCGGTGCCGTTGCCCGCGTCAGACAGCAAGATCACCCGCTGGCCCTGGGGCCCTTCTAGCCAAATGTCAAGGTTATTGTCGGCGGTGACGCTGAGGCCCTTGAGGGTGACGGAAATATCTTCGATTTTGCCCAGTAGACCTTCCACCTTGAGCACCGAGGGGTACAAATCGCCCCTGCCCGCCGCGGGGGAAGGGTCGGCGGTGGTAGCAGAGGCGCGATCGCTAATCCGTATGGCCTCAGTCTGGCTAAAGGTGGCGCTCAGGCTGTTAGTTGGGGCATCGTTAACGCCGTAAACCAGAGTCTGGAAGTTAAACGTTGGAGTATAGCTGTTGGGCAGATCGACGGCAATATTGGCCCGAGCACCCGAGCTGAACCCACCGCTATAGGGTGGACTCGTCACCCGATCATCGATCAGATTGACCTTGAGCAGCGGCGCAGGGCCAGCGTAGTTGGTAGCGGGCGAAAAGCGCAGCAGCGTGTTGGTCCTGAGCAAGAACTGAGGGTCATTAGTTTGAGGGTTGATGTCTGGAATATTGACCCAGCCCCAGGTGTTTTCGCCAATGACGGTGTAGTACTGCCACTGCCCCTGGCTGGGGCTGGCCTTGTAGTCCCCGATGGCAATGCCATAGAAGTTGTTGCCGCTGTTGCTCTCGAAGTACTGGCCAAACAAGGTGTTGACCGTAGCACCCTGGGGCTGAGGAATGCCGTCTTCCCAGGCAAAGGCCAGGTTATCGATGGGGGCGGTGGTCTGAGTGAGGCTGGGTGAAGTGCTCATGCCTGATCCTAGTGCAGTGATAGGGGTGGTAAAGGTCAAAACGTCGGTACTGTAGGGCGTGGTGCCGCCGATTGGTTGGGCACTGCTCCCCTCAAAATTGATGCGATCGCCTGTCGTCAAGAGATCCTCTGGAGACTGACCGTTGAGGTCGATCAGGCGCGCCGCCAGGCTGGGCGTAGACTGGCCCTCGACCCCCGGTTGAGGAATGAACCGCAGCCGGGTATTGGCCTCCAAAACCAGGGCTCGATCTGGAGTAATCGGCTGATCGAGGGTGAACCAGAGTAGCTGGTTGGCGTCGTAGTAAGCCCAGCTGCCCAGGCCAACCTGCGGGGTATAGCCGACCAGGGCAATACCGTAGAAACTGTCGCCGCTGTCATCGCTGTAAGCGGCCCCAAAGATGCTGCCTACGGTGGCCCCTTCATAGGTGTTGAAGCCGGTAAACAGGTTGGAGCCGTTGCCACTGGGGGCCCGATTGAGCACGCCCGCCAGGGTCTGCTGAGACTGCTGCCCCAGTTCCTCAGCGGTGATGATTTCCTGCTGGTACAGGTCGAGGGCGGCCGGAATGTCGGTCTTGAGCAGGGTTTTCAGCGGCGTCAGGTTTTCAAAGGCCTGTTGAATCGCTTCGGCAGAGGTGCCGACAGCGGTGGCGGCACTGGCGACGCGATCGTAGGTGTCGCCCAAAACCTTCACAATCGTCGCCTGCTCGATCTGGGCCTCGCTCAGCGCGTTGCCCGATAGCGTCGGTAGAATCTCCTGCTGGTAGAAGTCTGCAACCACGCTTTCCACAAACGTTGACAGCCGATCTTCAAAGGTGTCGCCGCTGTTGAGCACCGCCGTCCTCAGCTTCTCGGCAACAAAATCGAGCACGTTGATCACCCCATCGGCGGTAATGCCTTCGGGGCTGTAGCCCCCGGCCACGCGGCTGAGGTTGTAGACCAGGGTGTCCACAATGATGTGGCTCTTGTACACCTGCAGCCCCAGGGCCGCATCGGCTGACCCACTGCGAATCGCCTCAATCGGGTGGAAGGTACTCAGATCCAGCGCATCGGGCAGGTTGAAGAAGTCCTTAACGATGTCGCTGCTGGCCTCCAGGTCGCCACCGTTGCTAACGGCAATCTGGGTAGCCAGGGTGGTCAGCGGCGACACAATGCCGCTCTCGGGGCTGGCGATCATTGGATTAATAATCGGCAGACCGCTCTGCAAATCGCGCCCGCCAATCACGATGATCTGACCATCCATCAATGTCAGTTTGCCGTCGCCATCGATGTCAAATTCAGCGGGGTCGATGCCAAAGCTATAGCTACCGTCGCCCAGGGTCGTCCCCCAGACCTCGCCCTCGTCAAACTTCAGGTTAAAGTTGGCATCGAAGAAGACCGTGGCACCGACCACCTCCGACTGCACCGCAGAGCCACTTTGTTTGGCCCCGCCAACCTGGAACTTGAACAGATCAAACTCCCACTTTTGCTCAAAAATCGTAAAGCTAAACAACCCTAGATCAACTTCGACAAGCGCCCTGAGGAAAGCGTAAATTCGTCCGTAAAGTTCAAACAGCGATAGCGGATCGCTAATACCGGCAATGATCTCTGAGCCGCGCACTTTGCCATCGCTAGAGCCCAGATTGTCCTGGTATTCGCCCTTATCTTCCAAGTCAAAGTTGACATTGGCGCCAACCCCAACTCCGAGATAACCGGTAAGGCCCTCTCCGACTTCAACCCCAGCTTCGACTTCAGCCGTGGCGTACAGCTCAGGCTTGTCGTCAATGCCAGATTCAGTGCTGGATAGATAGCTATCTAGGGTCCAATCGGTCAAAAAGAATCCGTCAAACACCTGATAACTCTCAGCTAGGCTAAAATCAGCCTCTGACCATTGCCGGAATCCATAGGTATCGTAGCCAAAGCCCAGCTGGGCACCGACCTCAAACCGGCCCTCTAACACCCCTTTGACCGGGAAAGGAGGAAAGGGCCTAAACTCAATCCTTGGATTTAGCTCAAGCTTGAGGTCAGGAACTTCATAAAGAACCAGGTTGACGTCTTTGCCAAACAGCAAATTTACCAAGCTGACTGGGTCTTCGAGAATAGGAAAGCGCAGCCCTTCGATCGCCTGAATTTTGTCCACCAGCTTCTTAAAGAACGAGGCATTTTCATTGCCGGATTGAGCCGCCTGCTGACCAATACCCTCTGTTCCGGGCAGTTCTGGCTTGGTTGTCTGGTGATCAATGGTTGACGTTTCAGTAGCCTCTGCTGGCAGATCGGTACTGTTCTCAGCTGGCTCCTCTCCTCCTGGTGTGAGTAACAGGTGGTATTCATCCAGCATCGGAATGACGAGGTTATCGCCCGTCTCAAGCTTGGCCGCCAATTCCTCGACCGTTTCAATAAAGTCGAGGACTTTAACAACTGTTTCAAAGAATTCAGCGTACTTTGCCTCCCCCCTCTGCCTCGAGATTTGGGAGAGCACCAGAGCAAGCTCTATAACAGAGACCTCGCCATTGGCATCTTTATCAAACTGAGACTCTAGGCCAATAAACTCTAAGAACTGAGTGTCTTGGTTGAGAGCCTCAACAAAGGGCTTGATGGGCTCAAAGACGCTGTCGACCGCTTCAATTACAGGAGCGGCAAACTTGGTAATAAAGCTGCCGAGATCTAGGCCCAAATCTTTGAGGCCAATAGCCAAGGAGAGATCGAAGTCTTCGCCCTTTGACTTCTCTGCCTGGGCAGCTATACCTAAATCTAAGCTGAGGGACGGGAACGACGTTTTGCCCGCTACGCTAGTGACTAAATTGAAGGCAACCCCTAGGGAGCCGCTTGCGGTGTAGTCAAACAGCTCCTTAGCCCGGCTGCTGAGTTCAGAGATGCTGACTTCAGCTTCACGAACCGGCACGCCAACTTCGTTCAGAGCATAGGTATCTTCGGCGGCACTGGCCCCTGTGCCGGTCTTAACGACAAACCCCTCAGCATTGTTGAGGGCTAACCGAGTGAGGGATCCTTGGGTTGCGGCCCCAGTAATCTTGACGTTGTCGCCTTGAATAATGAAGAGATTGGGCAGCTCATCTTTGTCAGCATTGCCCGCCGCATCGGGGTCGGTAATTGAGATTTCCAGCGGAGCGGCTCCAGCGGTTGCTGGCTTTGGTCCTGTAACCACTAAATAATCGACGACCTGGTGGATAGCCTTGTCTTCGTTAAACGGCTGGATGTAGTAGAAGGTGCCATTGGGTAAACCATCGGAGGCTTGAGCTTTGGTGACGCGGAAAATAACATCGCTGCCGGTCTCGATATTGCCGGGTTCTGTGCCCGTAGAGAAGTCAATCCCATAGCCATTGACATCGCGCAGCAGGACCGAATTGCTGCTGCCCCCCGTTATGAGCTGCCGCCGCAGGGGCAGCCTGGGATCCTGAGGCTGCGGATCGTCGGGATCAACGGTGGCGGCACCGAGAGTAAAGTTGATTGGATCTAGCTTCAGGCCAGGGAAGAATTCTGAATCTTCTTTTGCGCTGGGAGAAAAAGCCTCTCGATTGGGATCGACAAGCTTGAACAGCTCGACAGTAAAGAGGTTGATGGCATCGGAGGTATTGTCGATGTCTTCTAGGGTGATGGAGAGACTCCCATCTTGAGCCCCTTTGTCGTCGAGGAAGTCTGCCAACGCTTCCTCGCCTGCAGATTTATCCCCGTTGTACAGGGTTGGGATGGCCTGGGCCTCGGTTTCGGTCTCGATCGCAAAGGCGTACTTGCGCGCAATTTCGACATCGACCGTTTTTTTGCCCACCAGGCTAAAGCCCACCCCCAGGGCGGCCTCGCTGTGGGTATCACCCTTTGACAACAGGCTCTCCGACTCGGCATCTTTCTCCAGAGAGCCGAGGATGTCTTTTTCGCCGTCGTACTCCTGGAAGAAGGCATGGGGGTCTTGGGTAAACAGGCGGGCGTCGATCTTGAGACCCTGGATGTCCTTTTCGCCCGTCCAGTCGACCCGGAAGCGGCGGGTGGTGCCGTTAAACTCGACCGAAATTTCATCGATCTTGTCGTAGTCTAGCCCCTCAAGAATCAGGGGATGCTTCCAGTTGTCCTCGGTTTTGGCATAGCTGGCGAAGGTGTTGCCGGAGGAGAGGTCGAGGTCGATGACGCGGCCACCGATATCGTAGGCTCTGACCGTAACCGTTTGCTCCGCTTGGCCAACCTTAGGGTCTTCATCAAGCCAGATGGTGACCTGGGGTTTGTGACCGTTGATAAAGTCATCGAGGGGAATTTGCTCCAGCTCAGCGCGCAAAAAGGCAATGTTGCCCGTCGCCTTGAAGTTGTTGAGATCGAGGTAGATATTGGCATCGGCCCCCGTATTGGTCGCCCCGGTTTCATCTTCTGAAATATCGAGGGTAAAGGTGCGATCGCTGAGGTTGAGGGCAATACCTACCCGCATATCAAAGTGGAAAATAGAGGCCAAGGACCCTTCGGTTTCGAGCCCCAGGGCAGGCAAGCCTAAATTGGAGTCGAGGCCAATTTCAAACAGGTCGTAGTCCTGGCCAAAGGCCAGACTCATGCTGATGGTTTGAGCATCGGCATCATACTCAATGGAGACCTCAACCCCGGTACCATCGAGCTGTTCGTTGAGGGCATCGCTGAGGGCCGAGGCCAGCGACGGCCCGGTAATGTAGCGCTGCTGCTCCAGGTTGCGCGAGAAGGCGCGAATGAAGTCGGTCAGGAAGGGGGGCAGCTTGCCTGACAGACTACCCACCAGCGGCAGGCTGTAGTTGTTGATAATTTCCTCTAGCTTCGAGAAGCCATTGGCCAGCGAACCGGTCACGGTTTCATTGTCGAGGCGGCGATCTTTGACGGTCAGCACCAGGGGCGACGGCGCGTTGGAAAACTTCTTCGAGTAGAAGCCGTCGATGCCCTCGGCCTCGTAGACCTTCATCTCCAGGGGCAGAATGCGATCGATATCGTAGGTCTTGTCATCCAGGGCGGTGAGCTTAACCCGCTGGAACCGCGTCCAGTTGTTGCTGTCAAAGTAGGCAGAATTTTGCTTCCACAGATCATTCTGGGCGTAGGGATCGTTGGCGTAGTCCGCGGGCAGCAGCGTTTCAGGTTTGACGCCATCCTCAGCGACTAGCTTGATCTCGGTATCTGCCTCATCAGACGCAAAGGAGGTGAAAACAGCGAAACGGTTCCAGCGATCGACGGCCACATCGGTATTGCCTGGAATGGCCACCTTGCCGATGCTGTCGCCCACCTGCACAACGATCGCTGCCGCATTGGCCAACTCGGATACAACGCCCCACCCAGCAGGCTGATCGGGCCGCAGAGTGGTCTCGAACAAGCTGAGATAGCCGTCCTGATTGATATCAAAACTGTCGAGGGTAACGTTGAAATTGGCCAGGTCGGTGCCCACGCTCAGCGCGCTGAGGTCGTCGCCAAAGTAAAAGCGGCTGTCGCTGAGGGCAACTCCGCTGTGCTCTCCGGCATCGAGTTCGCCGTTGCCGTTGACGTCAAAAAAGACGGCGCTTTTAAGGCGAATCGGCTCAGCCCAGGTCTCTTTGGTCACGCTCACCTCGAGTGCATCGGTGAGCTGGTCGCTGGCGCTGTCATCGACCTCAGGGTCGCGCTGATAGAAGTGGAGTTTGCGACCATACTGGTCGTAGACGGCAATAGTGACGGTCTGGGTACCGTCGTCTTCGAACTTGGGCTCCTCCGCCAGGTGAATCTGCATCTCCTGGGCAATATTTTGGTCCCAGCGGGGGTTAAACCGCAGCGAAACCCAGTTGTCTTGCCCAGCATTTGCTCCGGTTTGTACCGTACCAGGGTCAGAGAGCGGTCTGACCAGGAACACCGCCGAGGAAAACTCTTCGGTATTGTCGATGTCCGGGTGCTCGGCAATGGTGAGGTAGCCCTTGTCGGCGGGGCTGCTGCTGTCGAGCACCTGCTGCCCCGGCAGAATGAAGCGGAAGCCCACGTTTTCGTTGTCGTAGATGCGCCCCGAGGCTTTGGTGTCGATCGCGGCCAGCTGGTAGCCGGGGCTGGAGCCGTTGGGGTCGCTGAGCAGCTCTAGTTCGACCGCCTCAAAGCGCTTGGTATTCTCCTTGGCCTCTTCGACGGTAGCTTTGCCAGTGGCGTCGAGCAGGCGAGTTTCACCGATGCCGCCGGAGATGAGATCGACCTTTTGGGTGCGGGCGGAGTCGCTGTACAGCTCGATCGTGTCGGCGTCGATCACTTTGACGTAGTAGAAGCTGTCGTCCGAGAGCCCCTCGGGCACCTCGCCTTCGCTGCTTTCGCTGGTGAAGACAACCTTGGCCCCTTCCAGCAGGCGGTGGATGGGCAGGGTAATGCGATCGCCCGCCAGATCCACCCCGCTGGCCTTAAACGTCAGGTCAAAGCCCTCGGCAATGTAGTCGTCGATGGGGAAGATCACCACGTTGCCAATGTCCTGGCCGGGGGCGATGTACAGGAAGTTTTCGCCCTCGGGGGTGAGGTTGACGTACTGCTGGTAGTCGTTGGCGGTGGCGGGGGCGCTGGCCCAGCCCTTCACCCGGTAGTGAATCTTCAGCCCCTCGGGGTTGCGCACCTGGTCGGTGTTGAGTTTGAGGCCAAAAAAGCCGATTTGCCCGGGCTCAGAAGCATCGAGCACCGTGTAGGCGCTGACCGAAGGCAGGTCGTTGTCGCGCACGGTGACGGTAACCGGATCCACAGCCATCCCCGCATAGAGCGGATCGTCGGATTGCACCTTGGCGTGGACGTAGCTCTGGAAATCACCGGTAACGGCGTTGTCATCCTGGGCGCGCACCGTCACGGTCTGGGGCGCGTTCCAGTTGTACTGGTTAAATTTCAGCTCAATGGTATCGCCGTAGTATTTTTTGTCGAGGGCCAGGGTGCTGGAATCGTTGCCCGTCAGATCACCGGGCCGCAGGGTGATCAGTACGGGGCCGGTGGGCTTGCTGCGCAGGCTGACCTGGAACTGGCCGCCGTCTACCCCCTCGCGAATGTCGGCCAGCTGGTTAATGATCACACCGGCCTGGTCGTTATCGACGATGGGCAGCTCGGCCAGCAGACCAGGCAGGTTACCGTAGACCGCATCGTTGCTATCCACGGCAATCGAGAGGCGCGGAGTAGGATCTTGACCGTTGTCCACCAGGTTTTCAGGGGCCACAGGCCGCAGCAAAATCTGCTGGTCCCAGCTGGTGGGCAAAATGGTGAGCTTCATCTGCTCCTGGGGGGTAATGCTGACCCGCTCCTGCAGCAGCTGATTGGCGTTGAGCCCAGCCCCGACCCGATAGGTGGCATCGTCGCCATCGACTCGAATGCCCACCTGTTTGAGAATATTCTGCACCGTGACCGACTGCTGAATGTCGGCCACAGTCTTGCCCGCGATCGCCCCCTGGAGGGCCGTAGCGGTAGCGCCCGTCAGCTGCACGGTGTAGGCCCCCTGACCGTCGCGGCTGACCGACTGCACCAGCGGTGAGCTAAAGCGCAGGCTGTAGTCGCTGGCCGAATTGGCCAGACGCGACTGCACCGTCAGGCTGCCGTTGGCGTTGACCGTCAGGGCAAAAGGATAAATGCGCTCAAACTGAAGGCGATCGCTGGCGCTGTTGCGCAGCACCAGGCTGACATTATCCTGGGGCTGAGAGTTGAGCTGGAGCACGTAGAAGCCACCGCTCTGCTGCCCCTCGGCCAGGGTGCGGGTCGGGTTGGCCGAGGGCGCCAGGTGGCTGGCCACCACGCTGGCGGGCTGCCCGTTGCCACCCACGTAGGCCAGGGTAACGCCCGGGCGATCGTCGTCCTGGATCAACACATCGATGGTGCGATCGAGACCCGGTCGAGCCGTCAGATCGTCGGTGGAGAGCAGCTGCAGCCGCACCCGCTCGTCTAGCTCAACCCGGTTGTCCTGGCGGCTGACCACCTCCAGCACCGCCTGGGGATTGCTGGGGTCAAAGACCACTTCGTTAGATTTTTGAGCGATGGTACCAAACCGATAGTGGCCGTTGTCGAGGCTGAGGAAAACGCTATCGACGCCGCTGTCGTTGAGGAAAGCGAGGCTCTCCAGGTCGCCAATCTGGCCCGCCCGGCCGCTGAGCGGATCGACGTAGGTGCGATCGCGGTAGCTGAGCCCGCCGCTGCCGTCAAACTCCGGCAGAAACGCCCGCCAGTAGCTCTCATCCCCCCCGGCTCGCTCGTAGACAAACAGCTCCGGCTGACCATCGACAATCACATCGCCAAACTTGAGCGACAGCGGGGTGTCGCTGGGCAGCACAATGCTGCGGAAGGGGTTGGCCTCATCAGCTAGGCGCACCAGGCCGGTCATCAGGGTAAACGCGCCGTTACCTAGGTAGGCCTGGATGCGGTTGTTCGCATCGAGCACCACCGCATCGAGCACGCCGTCCTGGTTGATATCGGCAAAGTCAAAGCTCACCAGGGTTTTGGGCAGACCCGAGCCCAGAGTCGAGCCGGTCTGGTCCTCCAGATCCACGACCACGGGGTCTCCGGCAAAGGCCACGCCGTTTTCCACCTGGTTGAGGCGTACCTTCAGACCGCCGTCCTGGCTCCACACCAGGTCGAGGTCGCCGTCGCTATCAGCATCCACCAGGCGGGCCTCCGAGCCGCTAAAGCCCGGTGCCAATCCGGCGGTATTGACCTTGGGCTGGTAGACATTTTGGGGGGTAAAGGCCGGATCGCCGGGCTTGGTTGAGGTGTTCTCGTAGAACTGCGCCCCAACTTTCTCGGTGAGAATCAGCAGGTCAGCCTTGCCGTCGCCGGTCAGGTCGCCAGTGACCACGGCGGGGCGATCGCCTACGTAGCGATCGCCCGAGATTGGCAGCTTGGTCGAAGCCCCCTTGTTGACGACCACGCCCTCCAGAGCCTCAAAATCTTGCCCCTGGATCGCGCCACCCTCGGCAAAGTTGGGGCGGCGATCAAAGCGACTGAGGTCGGTGGGGGAGATCTCGTCGATCAGGTGCTGTTGCCGCAGCGTCTCCAGTTCGTAGGCCAGCCCCACATTGCTGGAGTAGGTCTGCACCTGGTCACTCTGGCTGCTCAGCTGCACGGTGATCTGGCTGATATCGGCCAGCAGGTCTGAACTGGTGCCAAAGGTGAAGGGCACCGTCAGCAGCGACTGCCAGTTGTTGGCATTAACCGTGACAGTCACGGTGGCGATCGCCGGTTCCGAGCCGCCGGTATAGCTGTAGCGGCGGAAGGTCAGCTCGATAGGAGCCGTGGAAGCCTCGGTTATCAGGTCAGGATTGAGCCGGAATAGCACCTGGCTATTGGCCGAGTCGAGGGTAAACACCAGCGGCGGCGTGTTGAACACCTCCTGACTGAAGCGGCGAATGTCGCTCTGGCTCAGATCTCGGTTCCAGAACCTGGCCCCGTAGACTACCCCCCGGAAGCTGTCTACTGAACCCACATCGGCAGCGCCAAACAGAGCGGTGACGGTCACCGGAGCAATGGTCGTAGTCCCCAGGCTGCCCGAGCCGATCAGCCGCCCGTCGGCGTAGATCTGGGCGCTCACTCCGTCGCTGACCAGGTTAATCTGGTAGGCCTCATTCGCCTTCAGGGGCACGGTGCTCTGCACCGTCACCGGCTGTCCCTGACCGTTGAGAAACTGCGCCACCAGGCGACCATCCGTAGCGATCGACAGGTTGCCGTGGCCGTTGACCCCCTGCACCAGCTGCACCGGCTGGCCTTCATCACGGTTGCCGCTCCAGCGCAGGCCCAGCTGGAGGGTAAAGCGGCTGCCCAGAACGATAGGTTCCTCCAGGGCCAGGTGGTCGGTGCCGCCCTGGAGCTGGAGCGATCGCTGCAGCCCTGTTTCCACCACCTTATAGCGACCCACCAGCGGACCGCTTTGGCCGCTGGTATCAGCGGTCACTGTCACCTGGGCGGTCTCCCCTTCGGTGATGGTGAGCTGCCGAGTTTGGGGATCAGCCTCAAAGCCGTAGGTAGGATTGGCCGGGTTGGGCGGCTGATAGAGCTTCACCAGCTCCTCGGGGTCTAATTCTGCGGGTGGCTCAGCCAGGGCCAGATTGAGGTAGGTAACGTTGGCCCGCTGGCCACCAAACTGGTAGGCCGCATCGGTGGTCTGGGTGGGGTCGGTGACAATGGTGGCGGTAATTTGCCCCAGCTGGTTGGGGTCGTTGAAGCCATCGTTGACGCCCCGAACACCCACCAGCCGAGGCTGATTCCAGTCAGCGGCGGTGAAGGTGAGCCGATTGGTAGAGAGCGTCACCTCATCGCTGCCGACAATGCTGCGGGTAGCCTTCAGATCGACGGCCACCTGACCGTCACCGTCAATGGGAGCCGAAGAAAGCTGTACGTAGACGTACTCGTTCCAGCTCGACTGCCGCACCCGAATGGGGAAGGGATTGCCTTCATTAGCCAGCAGGTGCCCCTGCTCAAAGGTGAGTTTCAGGTCGGCGCTCTCAGAGCTGAGGCGCAGGGCCTCGGCATCGGCCAGCTCCTGGTTGGCCACCAGCTCCAGAGAGAAGGATTGGATCACACCGTCGAGGGTCAGGGTACCGTTGAGAATTTTGCCGTCAAAATCGCCCTGTACCGTAGTCACCGCAAACCGCTGGTCGTCGGTGAGGTTGAGCTTGGTCTCGCTGAGGGCCAGGCCGGCAGTATCGGTAATGGTAATTTCGGCGCTGTTGTAGTTCTGGCCGTCCCAGCGCAGGTCGTCGAGGTTGAAGCGCAGGGTCATCGCGCCATCGTCGGCTTCCCGCACGATGATCTGCTTCACCGGCTCCAGCTGGGTGGTGTTCTCGTTGCGATCGGTGTCAGGGTTATAGGTGTAGCTGCTCTTGAGGCTGAGCATTTCAACGCCGGGCCGGTCGGTGTCGACGATCGCGATCGCCCCGCTGGCTCCGACCACCTGGTAGCGGCTGGCGTCGGCATTGGCCACGCCGCTCAGGGTGAGCTGAATGCGCTGGTCGCCCTCGGCCCGAGCATCGTCGGGGGCGTTGACGTAGACAATGCCCTTGCGCGCCCCCTCAGGAATGTAGATTGAACCGCTGAAGCCGTCACCAAAGCTGACATTCTGGGTTTGGGTCTGGGCCGTGCCGTTGACATCAAGGGCGGTAATGACTTGAAAATCGAGCCCCTGCCAGGCCTCGCCGCTTTGAGCCGTGGGCTTGAGGGTGCCGTCTTCGGCCAGGGTGAGGTTAGACAGGTCAAAGTTGACCGTAATGCCGCCGCGCGGTGCAGGCTTGCTCAGCAACAGCTCGAAGGCGGCCAGCTGATCGCTGCCCTCCACAGTGCGCTGCTGATCGCCGGGCACGCTGACGACCACCTGGGGAAAGTCAAAATTGCGGTTGACCAGGCCAAAGTTGGTCGCTTCCTCCGCCAGCATTTCCTGCAGGGCCGGGTCAGCCAGCTGCACGCCGGGGTTCCACAGCAGGGCATCGCCGTTGTTGAAGATCACCGAGGCATCAGCGATCGCCGATGCCGGCGCCTGGTTATTCAGGTTCGTGCCCGAGCCTTCGTCCAGGTTGTACTGGGCCTTCAGGGTGCCAACATAAATATCGCCGTCCGCCACCAGCTGATCCCAAAAGCGCAGGTTGCTGACTAAGCCCTGGGCACTGCCGGTGCTGGCTCCGATCGATTGCAGCGTCAGGCTGGTGTTGGGGGCAATGGTCTGGCTACCCGCGCGATCGCCATCGACATACACATCCAGGCGATCGCCCGCCGACACCAGCGACACCCGATGCCACTGCTGACTGTCCAGCTGATTATTGGCATTGCCCACAAAGTTAAAAGCACCCACGCCCTGCAGCTGACCGTTCACCAACACTAAAGAACCCCGGTTGCTCTGCAACAGCGTGCCGTCGGCGCTGGGGTTGACCCAAAACTCAATGGCGTAGTCACCAGCCAGGGCGATGTTGGGCAGCTGAATATAGTTGCCCCCACCAATTTGCAGCGCCACCGGCTCCGGTACGTGCAGCCGCGACTGCTCATCCACCAGGGTCAGGGTGCGGTTGGGCAGCGCATTGTAAAACGGATCGGCAGAGCTCACGTCGAAGGTCACCACAGCCCCCGGTGCCCCGGTCAGATTGACCTGCTGGAGCTGACTCCAGGTGTCGCGATCGCTGGTAAAAACGACGTTTTGGCCGCCAATGTTAACCGTCACATTGCCAGCGGGGCGGCTGGTCAGCCCCACAAATACCTTCGTGACGCCGCCTTGCAGCAGCATCTCCTGGTCAACCTTGAAGCCATACTCATCGACCAGCCGCAGCCCCGCCTGAAACAGACCCGAATCGGCGATTGTGACCGTAACGCGATCGCCATTTTGGGTGACGGGCATCAGCACGTAGCCCTTGTTAATGCCGTCCTGCATGCCGTTCTCGGCATTATTGGCACCCTGCAGCTGCCCTCCGCTGGGAGCCCCGCTGGCCCCCTGAATCGCGGGATACAAAAAGCCTTCCTGGTAAGCGTAGGCAGTCGTGGCGGCACCGCCGTCAGCCTTCTCCACCCGGTCCATCGAGACAATGCGCACCTCGACCGACTCCAGCTCCTCCTGGATCTCGTCAAGCACAGGGTAAATATTGATAATGGCGCTGCTCTCGCCGGGCTGCACCACCACAAAATCTTCGATCACGTATTCCAGCCCGGCCCCGGTAGTCGTAGTCGATCGCCCGGTTTCCAGGTTAATGCGCTTAAACCGCAGTTTATCGTTCAGCCGCTCCACCTCCTCTGGGCCAAAGCTGCCGGTGACGACGATCTCGTACTTGATTGCTAAGCCGTTGCCGAGGGAATATTCGTCCCGTTTAGACCCCGGCACAGCCTCATCGCCGTCGATCACATAGTCCTGGGTGGGGTTCTGCCAGTCTTTCAGCTGAACTTTAACCTTGCCAATGGCAGTGCTGTCCTGCACCTCAGCCTTGGTTTCGTACAGCTGCTCCGCAGCATTTTGCAGCACCTCAAGCTCGTAGCGCACCGGCAAAATGATGCCGTTGCGGTTGTGCAGTTCCCGCTGGGTAGGGTTGCCGGGGAAGACAGTGTAGTTGTTCCAAAACTCAATTTTTTCAACATTGGTGGCCACCACCTGATTGGCCCCGTTGTTGCGATCGCTCACCGTAAACCGCATGCTGCCATCAGCCAGGGTTTCAGTCGCAATATTGAAGTCTGAATATTCGCCCACTACGCGCAGGGTGTCGAGACCTGCGCCGCCGTCTACAGTGGTTTGCCCCGTGGCCGATCGCCAGCCGCTGCCGTTGGCGACCTTGATCTCCGGCAAATCCCGCGTATTGGGGTTGAGTGTCGGATTGCCGCCATTGTTAGGGTCAGGGTGGGGACCAGTCTCACCATTGGAAACATCGCCGTAGACAAGAATGTCGTCGCCTGACCCACCCTCTAGAAGATCGTTGCCATTGCCGCTCTCCAGATAATCGTCGCCGTCGCCGCCGTAAAGTCTGTCGTTGCCCGCTCCACCCCGCAGCAGGTCATTGCCTCCTTCCCCATAGAAGGTGTTGTTGCCGCCGCCGCTGCTGCCATCACTTAAATCAGTGGTAACAATGTCGTCTCCCGCCCCGGCATAGACCGTATCATCGCCCTGCCGGGTGCGAATATTGTCGCGGCCATCGCCCGTTCTAATCGTGTCAGCTCCGCTGCCGCCGGTAATATCGTTATCACCGTTGTAGGCATCGATCTGGTTGGTGCCCCCAGCCACGGTAATAATGTCTTTGCCCTGGCTACCGTGGATGGTGTCATTGCCCGAGCCGCTGGTGATCGTGTGGGTGCCGGTATCGGGGTCAGCAAAGGCACCGTTGCCGGCATAGATGGTATTGTTGCCCTCGCCACCGTAGAGCGTATCAGCCCCCGCATTGCCGTAGAGCGTATCGTCACCGGCTTCACCATAGAGCGTGTCGCTGCCGTCGCCGCCGTGGAGGGCGTCGTTATTGTCGCCACCGTAGAGGGTGTCGTTACCGGCATCGCCACGGAGCGTATCGCTGCCCGCTTCACCGTAGAGCGCATCGTTGCCGTCGCCACCGTAGAGCGTATCGTTGCCGTTGCCGCCAAAGACGAGATCATTGCCTCCATCGGCGTAGACAATATCGTCACCGCCAAAGACATGAATGCCAAAGAGCGACTGAGTGTTATTCCCAATTCGGTACAGATAGCTGTTGGGGCCAGCAGAGCTGCCGTACCAGACATCGTTGCCGTCGCCGACGTTCCAAACAACAGTGACATTTCCTCCACCTAAGTCGCTGTCCTGACCGCCATGATTGCCCGGGCCAGCCCACCCATAACCATCAACAAAGGCCTGAAATGAGCCAGGGACTCTGACTATGTCAATGTCTGGATCATTGTCAAATCCATCATCAAAGACACCTGTACTTGAGAAAAACCGAGAGCCCTCGTTGTCGTCAAACAATCCAGTGTCATCGTCAATAATTTCTACGGAGCCAGGATTGGCTTCATAGACAGTTCCCAACGAAAATACTTCGTTGATCGAACTGTCAAGCTGAAGTGAACTGCTTTCAATAGAACCACTGGTTTTTTCTAGTTGCCAGTCTGCCGCCAGGACTGTGCCGGTTATGTTGACTGAAGCTGCTATATCAGCACCAACAAGCTGTGACAGCTCGTCAAGAAATGCTGCGCCAGTTTCACCTGCTGCCACACTGCAGCCATAGATCAAAAGATCAGCTCCCGGAGCCAAGGCAGCCTGCCACCTTTGCAAATAGGCTGCATTATCTTGTAATGTCGCTGAGGACAAGACAGCACTGCCCAGCATGATTGCCGCTTCAGCCCCGTGAGAAAACAGGTGAATCGCGCCTAGATTTTGATGCTGGCTCAGCACCTCGGTGATGTACTGTACCCCGTCTTCCCCAAAGGGAATGGTATAAACCTCGCCGCTGAAATTGTTCAGCACCAGATTATTTTGGGCAAGCGAAGCATCAATAAACGCAATGGACTGACTCATGGTTCTCACCCTAGAGTGGGCAGTAAATGAATAGAGACGCAGGCAAATAGACACCTATGGCTTCGCAATGAGCACAGACGCAGATCAAGCTGGCGCTTAACTAAAGCCTTGATTAGATAGCAGCGTTTAGAGCAGATTTAAGCTGGACCACAAGATCCGACTCAAAAACGATTACAGAAATATTGCATGGCGACATTGATCGAGCTAACACCTTAGAAGCATGTAGGGGCTAGGGGCTAGGTCGAAAGCTAATCCAATATAAAGATGAGGTGAATGTAAATCAACAGACAGTGCTCAGCACTCGCTGTGTCTCGATTTCAGGCTCCAGCTCAAAGGATGGCTTAAGGAATTTGCTCTTGATGACACTGATACAATGCTCAATGTCAGTTTGAATATGCCCAAAGCATGACGTCAAATAACTACACTTTTCCTCGGGCGTTTCACCGTGAGCAACGTAGCTGTAACAGCCGCTAAAGAGCACAATTGCAATCGGTTCTTTTTGCTGGCTTTGCAGCATGGCCTCGGTTAGAGCCAGCTGCAGAGGGGTGCCCTCCCGCTTATAGACGAGATTTATGGCGGCGCGAGCGCAGTCGTCTTGCCAGGGACCAGCCGCTAGCCAGGTATTGCACACATGATGACCGGCGGGATAGCCGGTAGGCAGATAGCTTCTAATACTGGTGGTAAAGCCCTCGTAATGTAAGTTTGGGAATGCCCGAACATACTCCCGCATAATCGCTGAGCTTTGAAGATTCAACTCGCCTTCTAAAGGCTCGACTACGGCAATCTGGCGACCCTGAGCAATAATATTGATGCCGTTTTTGAACACAATTCGTCCCATCCCAGGAGCGTAGGTGGGGGGCTGGGCGACATCCCAATCAGCAGGTACTATACCGCTGTATCTGAGAATATCGAGATTGAGCATAGCTGGGTTTAGATCAGAAGCGGCGATCGCGATCGCACAGTCCTGCACCACTAATGTAGAACTCATATCAATCCAATTTTCTACGGTGACTCAAGTATGCCCGTGTTCCTACGGGAACATCCCCGTGGTTCTACCGAGATAAATTCTTTTGTAAGTGAAGAATTATAAGCGTTATTTTTAGCTTTAATTAGGGAATAGCCTTGTCAGGATTGGCTTCTCGTTGGTTGTAAGTTCACTGCATAATTTACAGAGGCAACGGGCTCCTTGTTGGCAACCAGACTCAGGCTCTGCACATGCTCCACACACCAACCTATCCTGCCTGGTCGACTTGGTGACATCCTGTAGACAAGGCTTAATCGCTTAGAGTAGCCGTTTCGGCCAGCCATGGCGCCTCAAAACATTAACTTTTGTATCTAGTTGCCTCATCATCTTGTGATGAGGCGTAACGGAACTTGATAATTAATTCAGAAACGCAGATTTATCAAGGACATACCCATGGGTTTAATCAAGTCTATTTTTGGGGCTATCTTTGGGCTCATTGGCGGCATCTTCAAAACCGTTGGCGGCCTGGTAGGCCTGGGTAAAAAGTCTGAATTTTTCATGGAGCTAGACGAGGCCGATGACGGCAGCCAGCCTGCGATCGCCCCTAGCGCTCCCGCTCCAGCACCAAAGGCTGAACCTGCGGCAGCGGCCAAATCCCCTGCCGAGGCGGCAGCTAAAACCTCGGCTAAATCAGAAACCAAAACCCCTGCCAAGACTCAGACTAAACCCGCTGCCCAGAAGGAAACTAAAGCTCCAGCAGCAGCCCCAGCCGAGCCTGTGCCCACTGGCTTTGCCTCCAATTACCTGACCAGCGTTGGCACATCCATGCCGCGCCGCCGCCGCCCCGGTCCCAGCCTGTCGCCTTTTATGGATATGGCTAAACAGGTAAAAGCACGCTAGAGCCCAATTTAGGTTTAATCAACCATTACTTAAATCAACCAGAGCTGCTAGCAGCTCTGGTTTTGTTTTGGAATGCCCCTAGGGAGCAGCGGCCAAAAACCGCAGGCTGCTATAGAGGTGAAAGGCTCCATCCCAGGAGGAGGGCAGCGATCGCGCTAAATCTACGTGGGCCTTAAACGAAGGCAGCAGCTCGATCAGATCGAGGGCACTCTGGCCGAAGCCGCTGAAGTCGGTGATTGGTCCTGGAGCAATACAGCCTTCAAAGTAAATCTTCATCGATTTCCAGGCTGTAGCGGCAATCAGCGGTGAGGGAAATGTCGCCGCCGGGGGCAGAGGTATGGCATCGCGGTATTTGTAGGTGCGATCGCAAAATCGCAGCACACACCCCCGCTGATGCAGGTGCCAGTCAATCACCTCGCCATAGTCCTGGGTGGCCTCTCTGCGCTTCAGCTTGCCTCGGGCATCCAGATCGACTACCGATTCGTAGATGGGCAGCTGACCTACCACCCACTGAGTAATCTCGCCCCAGTTCAGCTGAATGGTGCCCTGCTGACCTGCATCATTTTGGCAAATTACCGTGAGCTGCGGCTCGATCGCCTGAATTGCCTGCACCCGAAAGACGGGCAATCCCTTGATTTGCTCTGCCGTGGCCCAGCAGGCTGGGGTACCCTCAGCCTGCAGGCGTTCACAGAAGTACTGCAGTTCTCCCGCTGCGCCTACCCGCAACAGCCGCCAGTACTTGCTGGGCAACCGGGTACGAGCCGTATAGGCATCAATCTGCATCACTCGGGCCAGGCTCTGAGCTGAGGCTTCGCGGCGATCGCCCGTAACCGGCTCCAGCACCAGCACCGCCGCCCCAGTTGCTCCCGGCTGCTGCTTCGCTGCACTGAGGTCATGCTCCCGGCGCTGGGCCAGGCGATCGCGCACCCGCTGCACCCCCTCGCGGGCGTTGATCAGCACCTTGGTATTGGCAGTACTTTGCAGCAGTCGAGTATAGGTAATCTGGGCCTTTTCTAGCTCGTCCTTGGCCTCCCAATAGTGACCCATCGCTAGCTTGAGCCAGGGGTCTTGGGGGGTCTTTTGCTGCCACTGCTTAATCAGCTGGGCGGCCTGGGTCAGCTGCTGAGCCCCCAAGGCGGCAGAAACGAGGTCGTACATAGGTGAAGCGGTAGAAAGCTATGCCTGCTACGACTCTAACACCCGCCCCCAGCTAGCGGGAGCTCGTGTGGGAGAGGTCGACGCTACCAAAGTTGAGGCTCAGGGCGATATTGATATTCTCAAACATGTTGACCAGCCAGGCTACCGTCTCACTGGAGGCGGTTTCGTAGTGGTTAAACAAAATTGAGAAGCGTCGCTCTAGAAACGGCCTTACCTTTTGGCAAATCAGCAAAATTCGCAGCAGTAGCCCCGTCGTTTGCAAAGGCCCCAGGTTGTTGATGAGGTCGAGAAACACGTAGTGCTGGCGGCCAGCAGAGGGATCAACCACCAGGAAGTTAAATAGATTACTACAGGTCCGCACTTTGAGAAAATCATCGACGGGCCTACCATCGCTGTCGGTGAAGGTGGAGAGCAAATGGTCTTGCAGCATCGCCTTGAACTGCCGCTGGCTATAGCCAACATTCACATCGGCGATGATGTAATCGAACAGGTCTTCTTTGAATTCGCGAAACGAGGCCCCCTGGTTGTGGGTTAGCAAAAAGCGCTGGGCTCCATCGCGGTAGCTCTGACCGTAGTCGCGACGACGCGCAAACTGCTTCAGCGACGATACCAGTTCCTGGTCGTTGAGCAGGGTTGGGTTATGTACCACCCGCAGTTTGTCTAGGCAGTCGGTCTGGCCCTGCTGGTATAGTCGCCTCTGGCGCATACGATAGGTGACGTAGTGAGTCAGATCAACCTCAAACTTGTGCTGGGCCTCAACCTGCATGTTGCGCACGTACTGCTGGTGCTGAAGGTCGCTGTCTTCGGTCACCAGACAGTGTTCGTAAAGGTAAGGGTAGCGGTTAATCAGCGACCCCAAGGGGACGGCTTCGGCCTGACGGTTGCGGGGCAGCGCCGAGTGACGCGCCTCAATAATGCAGGCTAGACGCTTCAGGGCTAGGTACTGCTCGGTATCGCGAAAGCCTTCGGTCACCTGGCGCAGACGACGAACCGAGCGCGAGCGCGACAGTTCTGAAACGCGACCGCTAGGCACCGTCTCAAGTAGCTCCACCAGAATCGGAATGGCGGGCTGTAGCTGAGTATTGGTTTGCCAGCGATTGATCAAGATGTGGCAGCAGCGATTGAGGATGAAGCGGAAGTACTCCTCAATTTCCTGGCTAGCCAGCAGGCGATCGAGCGCAGCGACCACATCGCGGTCGGGATAGCCGCACCCATCCAAAAACAGCGCCTGAAACCGATCGATCATGGCATCGGGGGAATCTACCGCCACACAGGCGAGCAAGTGGCTGTACAGTCGCTGCTCGTCAGCGGTAGTAGTTCGATTGTTATAGGTCGCTTTTGTCTTCACGGATTCACCGCCCTTGCCCCACCTACAGGCAGGCTTATGCGTCTAGGCCCCCACCGACTGTAGTGAGAAAAACTTTGGAATAGACCAACAGTTAGAATACGCAGATGGAAGATGCACGGTTTCGTTGGCAGTAACAGTCCTTAGACCTAATTAAAAACCCTATGGATGCTTATCCGCGTCAGTTTTTACACTGGAATGCCGTACGAATACCTTTAGAGTACTGCGTGAATTTTCTAGTTTCTGAGATTATGTCAGGGGCGTTAACAAAATTCCGGTAAAGTTTGTTACCAGACCATAAGGTAACTATAAACTCCAGCCCGATCTGCATCGGCCAAGCGGCAAAACACGACCCTCCATCAATTCAGTGCTTTAAACCGTAGACTGAGGCCTTACCGTTGGGAAGAGGGCTCAGGGCCATCACCAGCCCCAGAGCCGCTTTCAGATCGCCGCTTATGCCAAATTGAGGCTTAGGATACTCCATTTCGGGGCAGTTTCTCGAATTCGTCCGATCCGTGTACCCTTACAATCAAATTACAGTGGGGCAGACTTGTGTAAAAAACTGGTATGCTGCCATCTCCGCTACAGCACAGCAGTTAAAAGCTATGGGTTTTTCGTCGCTAGCTACCCTTGGAGCAGTCATTGGGGCACCGCTAGATCTGATTCCGCCACCGCTGCGAGACAGGCCAGTATCAAATATCACCACAGATACACGAAGCCTAGGGGAAAATGCGCTGTTTGTAGCGCTTGTGGGCGAACGCTTTGACGGCCATAATTTTGTGGAGCAGGCGATCGCCAGTGGCGCGATCGCCGCTGTGGTTGAGCAGGGCAAACAATCCCATCTGCCCTGTTTGCCAGTAGCCAATACCCTGACAGCCTATCAAGCTCTGGGGCACTGGTGGCGGACTCAACAGCCTGCCAAGATCGTGGCCATTACCGGATCGGTCGGAAAAACAACGACAAAAGAGCTGATTGCCGCTGCTCTCGCTACCCAGGGGCGGGTGCATAAAACCCAGGCCAACTACAACAACGACATTGGCGTTCCCAAGACTTTGCTACAGGTTCAGCCTGACCACAACTTTGCGGTGGTTGAAATGGGCATGCGCGGACCGGGAGAAATTGCTCGTTTAGCGCGCACTGCCGTGCCCGATGTGGCGGTCATCACGAACGTGGGCACCGCCCACATCGGCCGTCTGGGCTCAGAGCAGGCCATTGCCAACGCCAAATGTGAACTTTTAGCGGAGCTACCCATCTCAGGTATAGCGGTGCTCAACTACGACAACGCCAGACTGATGTCCACCGCCAACAGGGTGTGGGCCGGACGCACGATTACCTTTGGCCTGGAGGGTGGAGACGTACAGGGCCACCTGCTCGACAGTGAGACCTTGGTGGTGCAAGGGATAAGGCTGCCCCTACCCCTGCTTGGTCGTCACAACGCGCTCAACCTGCTGGCCGCGATCGCCGTCATGCAGGCGCTCAACCTCGACTGGCGCGGGCTGAGCGCCGGTCTTGAGGTCGAGTTGCCCAGCGGTCGTGCCCGGCGGGTGGTGCTGCCCAACGACGTGGTGCTGCTCGATGAAACCTACAACGCTGGGGTCGAGTCGATGACCGCCGCCCTGCATCTGCTGGCTGAGACCCCAGGCCAGCGACGCATTGCCGTACTGGGCACTATGAAAGAACTAGGGGAGCAATCTGTAGCGCTGCATCGCCAGGTGGGTCGAGTGGTCAGCCAGCTAGGGCTAGATCGACTGCTGATTTTGGCCGATCCTGAGGAGGCGGCAGCTCTAGCTGAAGCGGCGAGCGGGGTTGAAACCGTCGCCTTTGATAATCACAGCAGTGTAGCCCAACACCTGTCAGCGGTACTGGAGCCGGGCGATCGCGTGTTGCTAAAGGCATCGCGATCGGTTGCTCTAGACCGGGTGGTCGATCAGCTGGTTACCGCCCTTAGCGGCTCTGAACCATAGCCTTTTTAGCACGCCCTGGTCGTTGGAGCTAGTAGTAGTCGTACTCAGCCACCGGATTCATGGGATCGGGGGCAAAGGCCAGCCACAGCGGAAACTGGAGCAGCGCCAGGCTGATCACTGACTCGGCCTCGTCTACAACAATAAAGGGCAAGCCATTGTCAGCGGTAATGCGATCGGCCCGCTGGGCCAAAGGTTCGGGCGCATCGAATAGCATGACTCCTTGGCCGGTGCCAAAGTCAGCCCGAGAGATGCCCAGACAGTCTTGCAGGCCCCGTCGCCACTCGCCCAAACGCTCGGGGCTGTTGGAGAGCACCAGGGTACGCAGGCGGTTGCCGTAGAGGGCATAAAGAATCGACAGCGCGGCCGAGGCCACCAGCACATTTTGTAGACGACTGCCCATGCTCTTAACCGCACCGCGACCGCCCTGGGCAAAAAACCAGTTTGAAACCCGCTCTGCGTGGATTGGTTCAAAGGTGCGGCGCAGCTGCCACAGAGGGCCGTAGTAGTCTGGCCGCATGCGGTACTGGTCGAGCAGGCTGCGAATGCGCTCGGTTTGATCTTGAAAAGCATTGGCAGCAAAGGCAGGCTGGACGGAGGCAGACTCAGCAACAGCTCGACGGGCCGAAGCCGGGCGATTCGCGGCGCGTTCGGAAGCCGACTCAGAACGAGCATCCATCCCCGCCCGGCCTCGATCTTCTGCCCTTTCTGCGCCCTCAGATACCGCCCTGGAGCGCGGTGACGGGGCCAGCTCAAGCTGCTCTGCCGCCACCGCCAGGTCTTGCAGGCTGCCCACCAGGTAGTCTTTAAACCCCTGCACCCGCACGGCCAAATCCTGGGAAGACCCCGCAAAGGTGGTGCGCATTTCAGCCTGAATCCGCTCTTGACGGCGCTCTAGGGCTTCAATTTCCTTTTGCAAGGAACGTTTGCGCTGCTCCAGGTCAGCGGTGCCCTGCTGCACCATACGGCCAATATCGCTCTGAATTTTTTGAAATTGGTCCTGGGTGAGCCGATTGTAGGCCGATTGCAGATCGGCGATGCTGCGTTTCAGGTCGGCTTCTTGCTGGCGCAGAGCGTCAATTCGGGTGCTCCAGTCTGATTTGAGACCGGTAGAGTCAGCCGCTCCTAGCCCCGAACCAGCTTCGGGGCTACCATTGCCACCAGCACTCTCTGGCCCCAAGCTCGATTTTGATAGCTCCTCTGCGGTCATAAACGGTTCCCATAGACCCTGATGTCAGGGTATCAGATGAGCGCCAGGTTCGCCCTTAGCCGTTGACTACTCTGACGCTTTAGCTAAGTCTTTAGCCCAGGCACAGTGAGCTTCTAGGCAGGTTTGCAGTTCGCTGGGGTCAAACAGCACCGGCAAAAAGTGAATGCTGTTGACCTCGCGAAAGTAAAACAGCACTGGCACCGGCTTCCAAAAAATCTCCCAGTGCTGCCAGTCGGCGTAGGGAAAGTGGCGAATGACTTTGTCGCGCCGGTAGACATCGAGGGCGCTGTCGGTAAACCGCAGCGTCAGGGTGAGCGTCTGCACCAGCAAAAACAGGCCAAACAGGCCAACCACGCCTCCAAGCCAGAGCTTGACCAGCGCCAGCGGCAACGCTAGCCCAATCACAGCCAGGGGAATGCGATAGCTGCGGGGCAATTCGGTAGAGGTTGTCGCGGAGGGAGAGGTCACGGCTGGCAGGCAAGATAGGACTACTTATCACTTATCAAAGTATAGAAGGTTCAGCGATCGGCACCAGATCGAACCAGGTCAAGCGCTTGGAACGACTGCGATCGCTAAAAGTTGTTGATAACCGCACTGCCTGTGCCCTGAAACATCACCCAGGAGAGAAAAAAGTTGCTGATAAAAATAGCCAGTAAGGCGGTCACTACGGCCGTGGTAGTCGATTGCCCCACCCCCTTAGCGCCACCGGTCGTGGTTAGCCCCCAGCTGGTCCCGATGACTGCAATTAAAATGCCGAAGAAAAACGCCTTAATCAGCGAACTGACCAGATCCCAAACGGATAAAAAATTCTTGGCGGAATCTAAGAAAACGTTGACCGGAATATCGTACTGGTTGGTAGCAATCAGCAGCCCGCCGGTCATGCCGGTAATAAACGACAGGACATTGAGCAGTGGCAGCATGAGCGCGCAGGCAATTACCCGTGGAATGACCAGGTAGTCAATCGGGTCGGTTTTGAGAATTTGGAGGGCGTCGATTTGCTCAGTGACGCGCATGGTGCCAATTTCAGCCGCAAAGGCTGACCCTACCCGCCCGGCAATGATGACTGCCGTTAGCACCGGGCCCAGTTCTCGGGCCAGGGTGAGGGCGAGCACGCCGCCTACCGCTGTTCCGGCCCCAAAGCTGAGGAACTCTCGCGTCACCTGGATTGTAAATACCATGCCGACAAAGGCAGCGGTAATTAGGGCAATTAGCAGTGATTCTGGCCCCACAGCCGCCATTTGCTCTAGGGTATTGCGACGATGGATAGGACGAGAGATCAGGTGAATGACCACCTGGCCCGACAAAAAGATCGCCGCCAGGGCCCGTTGGCCCCACTGCCTCAGATTTGAGCCACCTACCGCCTGTGTCAAAGCCTGCCCCCATGTGTATGTGTACACGTGAAACTGAGTAGTGCCGAGCTGATGATAGCTGACGGCCTGGATCAGACCGGCCCTGGCGCGCTGCTCTGCAAGTGCGTTGTAGCGGTGGGGAGACAAGGAAAGCGCGATCGCCCGACTTCCTGATTCTCTCTGTAGGGGTTTCGCCTGCAGGTCTGTAGACAAAGCTCTAAAGGAACTCTACCCAGGATTTGAGGCTTTGACAACTGCCGCTGCTGAATGGGGGCGCCCGGTTGAAGGCAACGCCTGAGCCTGGGGGGACCCAGTGGTCATTGTCTATCAGACTCATTTATCCTGAAGGTCGGAGTTTAATTCATCTGGTCTAATCCATTTGTTTGAGTGCAGCTTATGAATGCAAAACCGCCGACGGTTCGAGGGGTTGGGGCGGGATTGAGTCGCCTGCGCCCGGCCTTGTTAGGCCTGGTGGCCGTGGTTGGCCTCTGGTTATGGTGGCCGGCAGCCCCAGCGGCAGCGCGGGAACCGATTCAAACCGCTCAAACCATTCAGCCCTACCTGGACCGAGTGGCCGAGGCGGTGACCGAGTTTACCCTCGACAACGGCATGAAGTTCATCGTGCTGGAGCGACACCAGGCGCCGGTGGTGTCTTTTATGATTCATGCCAACGTAGGCGCGGTGGATGAAGCCGACGGCAAAACCGGCGTGGCCCACTACCTAGAGCACCTGGCTTTTAAAGGCACCAGCCGCATCGGCACCAGAGACTTTGCCGCCGAGCAGGCCATCTTTACTCAGCTCGATCAGGTATTTGAGGACTTTTTAGCCGCTCAAGCCGCAGGCAACACTGTCCAAGCCGCCGAACTGGAGGCGAAGCTGATCGCTTTGCAAAAGGAGGCAGCCAGCTTTGTGGAGCAAAACCAGTATGGCCAGATCGTTCAGCAGGCTGGGGGAGTAGGCCTTAACGCCACTACCTCCGCCGATGAAACCCGCTATTTTTATAGCCTGCCCGCCAACAAGTTAGAACTGTGGATGTCGCTGGAGTCAGAGCGGTTTTTAGACCCGGTATTTCGAGAATTTTACGAAGAAAAGGATGTAATTCTCGAAGAGCGCCGCATGAGGGTCGACAATTCGCCCATTGGCACCATGATTGAGCGGTTTTTAGAAGAATCGTTTGTCAACCACCCCTACCGACGCCCGGTCATTGGCTACCAGGATGACCTATTTGTCGCGACCCGTGACGATATTCAAACGTTTTACGACACCTACTACGGCCCTGCCAATTTGACCGTCGCCATCGTAGGCGATGTTGAGCCAGCTGAGGTACAGCGGCTGGCAGAGGTTTACTTTGGCCGCTATACGGCTCGAGCGGTGCCGCCTGAGCCCACTATCAATGAGCCGCCCCAGACTGCCCCTAAGGAGTTTTCGCTGGCGCTGCCCTCTGAGCCCTGGTATCTAGAGGGATACCACCGCCCCAGTCTCAACCACCCCGACCACGTTATCTATGGCATG
This sequence comes from filamentous cyanobacterium CCP3, assembly GCA_003022385.1. Taxonomy (GTDB): domain Bacteria; phylum Cyanobacteriota; class Cyanobacteriia; order Phormidesmidales; family Phormidesmidaceae; genus Nodosilinea. The sequence goes on from PYGV01000007.1 coordinate 46,908, forward strand.
ATTGAGAGCCTGCTGGTGGGGGGCCGCACCTCCAGGCTCTATGAGACGGTGGTAGATGAGGCTCAAGTGGCCCTGGACATCGGTAGCTTGAACGGGTTTCCGGGCGATCGCTACGACAATATCTTCTTGATCTACGGCTTGACTGCTCCGGGCCACACCCCTGAGGAGATCGGGTCGCTGTTTACCCAGGAGCTGGAGCGGCTGAAGCAGGGGCCTGTTAGCCCCGAGGAACTCGATCGCGTTAAAACCCAAGCCCGCGCTGGACTACTAAGAGCCCTGGACTCTAACAGCGGCATGGCCTCGCTGCTAGCCGAATACCAGGCCAAAACCGGCAACTGGCGCAATATATTCAACAACATCAGGACCATTGAGGCGGTCTCGGCAGCAGATATTCAGCGCGTGGCGCAGAGCCTGTTTCGCCCTGAGAGCCGCACTGTGGGCAAGCTGGTGCCTGCCCCAGCAGCAGAGTAGCGGCTAAAAAGGCTAGGAAACTGCCAGCTCCAGTCAACTGCTGATAACCAATGACTGATAGAAACAAGTTGCCAGGACAGGCACAGCCAGGACATTCACCTTTCAGACCTACGGTATTGGAACGCATAGTGATGAACGCGATCAGCTGGTTTATGGGTACCCGTCGCAGCCTACGGCGCCGAATGATGCCCCTGCTGGCCCTGCTTGGGCTGTTGGGGGTGCTGCTGCTGGCCTGGCAGCCCTCAGCAAGCGCCCTTACGCCGCGCCACTACGATGAGCTAGAGTTTCCGCCTCTGCGCGACATCGAGATTCCGACCTATGAGCGCTACGAGTTGCCCAACGGCATGGTGGTGTATCTGCTCGAAGATCACGAGTTGCCCCTGGTTAGCGGTAGCGCTACCTTTCGCACTGGCAGCCGATTTGAGCCCGCTGACCAGGTTGGGCTAGCCAGCCTAACCGGCGAGGCCATGCGCCTGGGAGGTACCACCACGCTGGATGCCGATGCCCTTAACCAGGCTCTGGAGCAGCGGGCCGCTTCAATTGAAACCAGCATTGATACCAGTGAGGGCAGCGCCAGCTTTAGCGCTCTGAGTGAAGATGTCGCCGACGTCTTTGCCCTGTTTGCCGATGTGGTGCAGCGGCCTGCCTTTGCCCAGGACAAAATTGATCTGCTTAAGAGCCAGTACAGCGGCAGCATTGCCCGCCGCAACGACGACCCCGACAGCATTACCAGCCGAGAGTTTCGCAAGCTGGTGTACGGAGCCAACAGCCCCTACGCCCGTACGATAGAGTACGCGACCCTAGCCGCCTTTAATCGACAGGATATCGAGCAGTTTTACCAGGCTTCGATTCGTCCAGAGCAGACCATTTTAGGCATCGTAGGCGACTTCGACAGCGCTCAGATGAAGCAGTGGATTGCCGACTACTTTGGCGACTGGCAGGGTATTGGAACCGCCTTGAATACGACGCTGCCACCTGTAGAGCAGGCCAGGGCCGGTGTCTTTAGGGTGGCGCAGCCCCAGCTGACCCAAAGCTACATTCAGCTGGGCCACCTGGGCGGGCAGCTCAACTACCCCGACCACGCGGCCCTAGCGGTGATGAACGAGGTGCTCAACGGCTTTAGCGGACGGTTATTTAACGAGGTGCGATCGCGTCAGGGGTTGGCCTACTCGGTTTACGCCTTTTGGGCCCCCCGCTACGACCACCCAGGGCTATTCATTGGCGGTGGTCAGACTCGATCTGAGGCCACTGTGCCCTTTATTCAGTCGACGATGGCCGAAATTAACCGCATTCGCACCACCCCGATTAGTGACCAGGAGCTGACGCAGGCGCAAGATGCCGTACTGAACAGCTTTGTGTTCAACTTCCAAAGCCCCGACCAAACTCTGGCCCGGCTGATTCGCTACGAGTACTACGACTACCCCCAAGACTTTGTATTTCAATTTCAGGATCAGGTGCGCGAGACAACCGTAGCCCAAATACAGGCCGCCGCGCAGACGCATTTGAACCCAGAGCAGATGGTGATCTTGGTGGTTGGTAACCCAGCTGAAATTCAGCCCGGCCTCGATGCCCTGGCTCCCAATACCGCCGTTACGCCTATCGATATCGCCATTCCTCAGCCGGGGGCTTAGGGCGCGTCATCAGCGCCGCCAGTGTCGGCATTGCTAGAGGAAATCTCTCCAGCGGTGGCAAACCAGTCGCCGGGCAGCATACGAGTAGGGTCGTCGGACGCCTCGGGGTCGTCCATATTGTCGGTGGCAACGCTGTCGATGCGCACGCCGTAGTGGGGAGCGCCCAGCTCGTTGTCACGGCTGGGGACGGTGCCTTCGGGATGAGGCTGCGATCGCACCACCACCTCAATCCGAGTCAAATCAGCCAGCACCTCCTCTGCCCGCTGATAGCGATCGGTAAAGTCGTAGAGCACTAGACGCGTCACAATATCGCCAAACTCTGGATCGAGGTTAGGAGCCTCATGGCGCCAGATCAACTCGCCGTTGACGTCGCGGCGAATCGCATAGGCCGGAATGCCGGTTAGCGCCTCAACGGCCGTGATGCCTAAAGCGTAGAGATCGCTGCCAAACTTGGGCAGCCCCGCCGACTGCTCGCTGGGCATATAGCCCTGCGTACCCACGCCAATCGTGGAGGTAGAGGTGAGGTTGACTCCGGTATCGGCCAGTTTATTAGAAATGAGTTTTACGGCCCCAAAGTCGATTAGCACCAGCTGCCCATCGGCCTGCCGTCGAATGATGTTGGAGGGCTTGATATCGCGGTGAATGACGCCCTGGTTGTGGACAAAGGCAATCACCGGCAGCAGCCCCAGCAGCAGGTCGAGCACATAGGCCTGAGGCATGGGGCGGCGGGAGGCCAGCTCATCCTTGAGCAGGCGGCCCTCGACCATTTCTTCAACCAGGTAAAACGAATTTTGAGCCTCAAAATAGGCCAAAAGTCGAGGAATTTGGGAATGATGGCCCAGTTTCTCCAGAGTTTCGGCCTCCCCCTGAAAAAAACGCCTGCCCAGGCGGTGCGCCCTGGGGTCATTGCTGATAATGCGCAGCTGCTTGACAACGCAAATGGGCGAGCCGGGCCGCTGGGTATCTTCAGCCACATAGGTTTCGCCAAAGCCCCCTGACCCCAGCAGCCGCACAATGCGGTAGCGGTTGGCCAGCAGCAGGCCAATCACCTCCGCCTCCCGCAGCTTCAGCAGGTCTTGCAGGTCGTCCTGCTGACTGATGATCTCCTGCACGATGGGCGAGGTGACATACTGCTCCAGGGTTTGGCGCAGCCGCTGCTTGCGCAACTGCTCAGTGACAATATCGGCCACAATGTAGGTGCTGCCCAGCACCATCAGTCCGGCTATGGGTGCCCCGGTCGGCAGCAGCACTCCAGCCCCGGCGAACGCGCCATAGCTGAGCCAAAACCAACCGCCATTGGCCGCGGCTGTCCAGCCCAAACGAGCAATTGGGCGATTAAAGCGGCGCAGTAGCAGCACAAACCCGGTGCCGCCGACCAGCACCAGCAGCCCCCGCAGCCAGGGATGAGGAACACCCAGGCGCAGGGCCTTGCCGTCGCGCAGGTTAGCAATATCGGTGGCTAAAATTTCGACCCCGGCCATCGCCTCGCGGTGCAGCAGAGTTTCTGAAAAAGGAGCCTGGTGAAAGTCTTGAGTAGACTTGGCGGTGCCCCCAATCAGCACAATTTTGTCTTTGAAGTAGCGGCCATTGTTGAGGTATTCGGCCCAGGGATCGGGGTCAAGTACGTACCAGAAAGGCATGTGGCTAAAGCTGCGCGATGGCCCATAAAAGTCTAAAAAGTCTCCTCGGTAGGAGGGAGGGTCAATTCCAGCCGCAGACAACGTGGCCTCGGCAAAGGATTGAGTAGCGGCGACCTCGCTGTCGAGGCTGCTGGCGCTGTCGAGATCAGCCTGAGTGAGCCCTAAAGCATTGAGGTAGGCGCGCCCATGGCGATGGATGCGGCCATCGGGCTCGATCGGAAAATTGATGTTGCCGGTGTGTACATCGGTGTCGAGGAATGGCGGAAAGGGCTGGGTTGGGCGCACTAAGTCTCCCTGGCGCATTCCAGCGTTGTCAATGGTGATGGCTAACACCACGCGATCGCCATAGCGAGCCAGCACATCGGCCAGGGCCTGATCGTCCGCTGGGCCATAGCTGCTCTGCGAAAACATCAGTATGTCCAGCGCTACCGCCTTGGCCCCGGCCTCTAACAACCGCTCGATCGCGATCGCATAGGCCTGGCGCTGCCACGGGGTGCCCGCTAGGGGAGCCAGATGGCTGTACTGCTCAGGGTCAGTGCGGTAGTATTCGGCCTGCCCAAACGATTCATCATCCATCGCCAGAATCACAATGTCGTTGGGGGTCACAGCCGGACCGCGAATTTCAAAGAAGAGGGTTTGCAGACGTCGCTCTAGCAGCTGCGTTGGCAGCGAGTCGGTAGCTACATGGGCTGCCACAAAGCTCAGCCACAGCCCAGCCAGCGACAGCTTGACCCAGTCTCGCTTAATCTGCCGCTGCACCCAGCCCTTGACCCGATAGGTGGTAGAGAGGGTAGCGGTCTTGGTTTTAGAAGACGAGAGCATGGGCAAGGGGGCGGCGGGGGGCAACCCCTAGCTTAATCACCAAACCGCTGCGCTGGGGAACGAGTTTACAGAATCTTAGCTACAGGCGGCGATCGCCAGCGCTACTGCCCCTGCCCAAATACCGCCTGCAACCGCAGCGCCAAAAAATGCAGCAGCCCCGGCGACAGCTGAGGATGAGGCGCGGTGTCGGCAATAATCAGCGTGGCCAGCAGAGCTAGCAACAGACGGTTCCACTTAAGATCTCGGTAAACGCGAGTGGCCATAGGTCATATCCAAGTATTGAGGGGGGCAGGCAGCCCCGCCAGGTGGGCCACAAAATCTGGGGCGAGCAGATCGATGGCCTTTGACGATCGCGCGATCGTCAAAGGCTTGGTAAACCTGAAGCGCCAGGTCTTGAGGTTTTGTCGTCAGCATGGCCTAACCTGCTGTAGACTACTGAAAGCAATAAAACCAAACTAAACGGTTTGGTAAAATTCGTCAATGGCCGCTAAAATGAAGGTATAGCGCTATACACTTCTGCTTTGGTGGCTGAGGCATGCTCCAGGATGAGCGATCGCCTGGGTTAGGTAAACGACAGCACCCCAGACTACTGTGGCGCTGAGTAGTCGAGTGCTATACATGAGTCAATTGGTTAGGAAGGTATCAACGCGTGGTTCAAAGTCCATCAGTGCTCAATGACAAAGCTGTGCAGATTTTGCAGGGAGCGATGCAAGAGTTTCTGCAAAATGGCTATGCCGGCACCAGCATGGACAAAGTGGCCTCCACAGCTGGGGTCTCTAAACCCACGGTCTACAACTATTTCAAGGATAAGGAGGGGCTGTTTCGATCGCTGATTCAGTACGTGGCCCAATCGCGCTGCCAGCAGGTGATGGGCGACGGCAACCTGGAAGGCCGCCCCGAAGTCGTGATTCGACGGTTGGTGACCAATGCCATTGAGAGCGAGCTGCACGACCTGGACTACCAAAACTTTGTGCGGCTGGTGGCGGGCGAATCGGGGCGGTTTCCGCAGCTGGCGCAGGCCTTTGTCGAATACCTGACCAAGCCAGCCGCTGACCAGCTGACCGCCTACCTGAAAAGCTGCCCAGACCTCGACCTGCCCGACCCGGAAGCCACGGCGCGGGTGATCCTGGGGGCGACGGTCTTCTTCATCATGACCCAGTGCGTGATGCACGGCGAGCACATCATGCCCATGGAGCCAAAGCGCCTGGTCGATAGCCTGGTGGATCTGGTAATGCGATCGCAGGCGGCCTAGGGGCGCTTGATTTCCTACCAATTTGACTAGTGGGCAGTGCCCACCCTTGTATCTTAAAACTAGGCTTCAGCCAGTAACTCGGGCAGCTCTATTGCCTCGCCCTCGGGGCCTTCGAGCACAAACCCGGCGTCGCGAATCATGGCGTAGTCGGCCTGAGCGGCCTGACCGGGAGTGGTGAGGTAGTCGCCCACAAAAATTGAGTTGGCGGCATACAGCCCTAGAGGTTGAAGCTGCCGCAGCTGCACTTCTCGCCCCCCGGCAATGCGAATTTCTTGGGCGGGCAGCAGCAGACGATACAGGCACAAAATGCGCAAACACTGGCGCGGGTTGAGATCCTGCTTGCCTGCTAGGGGCGTTCCAGGAATGGGAATCAAAAAGTTCAGAGGTACACTAGTCACCTGCAGCCGTTGCAGCGCCAAAGCCATATCGATAATGTCGTCGTCGCTTTCGCCCAGGCCAAAGATGCCGCCCGAGCAGGTGGTCATTCCGGCAGACTGGACAGCTTCAATCGTAGCGATGCGATCGCCAAAGGTGTGGGTGGTGCAGATCTCGCCGTAGTTGTTTTCGCCCGTGTTGAGGTTGTGGTTGACCCGGTCTACCCCGGCTGCTGCCAGCTGCTGAGTCTGCGCCTCGTCGAGCAGGCCCAGGCAGGCGCAGATTTTCATCGGGTAGCGAGCTTTGACCTGGCGCACGGCATCGAGCACGTCGCCAAAGACGCGATCGGAAGGCGATCGCCCCGAGATCACCATACAAAACGTACCGGCCTTAAGGCTGTTGGCCCGCTCCGCCGCCGCCAAAATTTTTTCCTGGGCCATGAACGGGTATTTCTCAATCTCAGCGGTAGAAATCTTCGACTGTGAGCAGTAGTGGCAGTCTTCGGGGCACAGCCCGCTCTGGGCATTGAGCAAAAAGTGTAGCCGCACCCGGTTACCCCAGTAGTGCCGCCGCACCCGGTAGGCTGCTGCCAGCTGATCGAGCAGTTCGGTGTCGGGGGCCGCCAGCACGGTCTGAGCCTGCGATCGGCTGAGCACCTCCCCCGCTAAAGCCTGATCTGCCAGAGCTTGCCAATCGACACGGGACGGAGCAATAGGAGTGGCAGTCATAGCGGTGGAATCGGTAGGTTCAAGGTGATCAAGGTTTCTATTGTCTCAGATTAGCTCCCTCTGAGAGATTGATTCTAAAGGCTCAATCCGTTCTTGCTGGATGAGAAGCAAGGGTGATGGCCCCAAAGGGCCGGTCTTTGACCATCGCAAAAACCGCTTGCTAAACTCTAATGAAGTTTGGCAAGCGGCTTGAGTGGTTTGGAATAGTCGGTGGTGGCGTTACAGCGGATAGAGACAATCAAGCCGAACACCTCATGTCATAGTGTCTTGATTCCGCATTTTATAGCTTAATCAGGGTCAGTTGTGATTTAAATTGCTTCGAGACACTCTAGCCTAGCTCTCTTCGAGCACCCGCACATCGACGGCGCTGGTGTTGAAGTTGTAGAGGTCACCGTCTAGCTCAATTTGGGTGCCCACTTTGACTTTGCTGTTGCCAAATACTGGGCCCGTGCTGGTAATTTGAGCGTCATCCTCAAGGGTAATCAGCATATCGAGGGTGTAGTTCAGCTCCGGGCGCGGGTCAGGCAGCGCGACTACCGTGCCGTCGGGCTGGGGCACCGCCGTACTGCGAGGCAGCAGGCGCGCGTCTTTGATTTTGACCTGGCCATAGGGCTGGTTGCGAATGATGATGTTAGTGGTTTCTGAGTTTTTGATGGTCTCAAACAGACGCTCGGGGTCAGAGGAGGTAAGCCCTCGCACCATAACGTCCACTTCGACTGGCTTGGTGGTTGCCCCTACCTGCGCCACCGACCCTGAGGTGCCGGGGTAGAGAAAAATGCCAAACAGCACCATCAAAATAATCAGCGCCGCCGCCAGGTCCAAAATGCTGACTTTGCCGAATAGGCGACCTTTAGCGTCAAGTAGGGTCATAGCTGAGGTGCCCTCAATAGAGGGAGAAGATAGGTATGTTTAGAACAGCGGAATGATCGATACCATTGAAGCACAGGCGGGCTCTTTTGCGGCAGCTGCCAGCGATCGCTTCAGGCGCGGCAGACCAGATCTAGGTGAAATCCGCCCTGGGCAACGGGGCCAAATTTATTATTGGCCACTGTCTGTGGCGACTGTTAGGCCGGGCAGGGCAAGATGGAAAGAGTCATGACCCTCAGCAGCACGTGAGGCGCTTCTATGCTCTCTCCTCTCACCTATCTAAAAAAGAATTCTTTTTTGCGCCGTGGTTTGTACGGCCTGATGGCGACCCTGATGGCAATTACCATTGGTCTCGCCACGCCTACCCCTTCCCATGCTGGCCTGTTTGACCTGATTTTTCAGGGCATTCGCTATGTTCAGCTGGGCAACATGTCTGAGCAGGATGAAGTTAACCTGGGCACCCAGATTGACCGTCAGCTCAAGGCCCAGGGAGTGCGAATTTACAACCGCAACTCCAGCATCAATGCCTATGTCAACGAAATTGGCCAGCGGCTGGCAGCGAATAGCGATCGCCCCAACCTGCCCTACACCTTTCAGGTGGTAGACGACGACAGCGTTAACGCCTTTGCCACCACTGGCGGCTTTGTTTACATCCAAACCGGGCTGATCAAAGAGGCCGCCAACGAGGCCGAACTGGCCGGGGTAATGGCCCACGAGATTGGTCACATTACCGGACGGCACGCCATTAATCAAATGCGGCAGCAGGCCCTGGCCAGCGGCGTTGCCGGTGCCCTTGAGGTGCGGCAAGATGCTCTGGTGAACATCGGTGTGCAGCTGGCCCTGCAGCTACCCAACAGCCGCGAAGCCGAGTACGACGCCGATCGCCGCGGGTTTAACAACCTGGGCCGGGCGGGCTACGACACTCGCGGGTTTATCAGCTTTATGCAAAAGCTGGAAGGGGGCAGATCCGCCGAATTTCTCAGCACCCACCCCAACCCCGGCAACCGGGTCAGCAACCTACAAAGCATGAACAGCGCAGGCACCTACGCCAATAACGGGGTGGGTACCGACACCAACGCCTACAAAAACCGTATTCGAGGTCTGTAGCGACTTCAGATTTGCTCCGGTTGACGGCAGACCCGCAGCCCCCAAAAACCCAGGTCTGGATCGAGGTCAATCCCTTGAGCCAGACCTGGGTTTTGTTTTGCGATGGCCTGATAGATGGCCGCACTGTCGCCCCCGGTCAGCACCACAGCTCCAGCGGGCCAGTCAGCCCGCCAGGCGGCCATAAAGTCACCAATGCCCGCCAGTTGAGTGTGCAAAATGCCGCTGGCGATCGCCCCAGCCGTATCAGTCGCCCAGCGCTGGGGCCACTGACTTAGGTCTAGGTCGAGCGCTGGCAGCTGATCGGTGTGGGCGTGGAGGGCGCGAAACTGCGATCGCAGCCCCGGTAAAATTGCGCCGCCAATCAGGCGCTGATCTACCCCAGCGGTAAAGGTCAGCGCCGTGCCGCAATCAATCACCAGCACCGGCCAGCCCCAGCGATCGCCCGCTCCCACCAGGGCGAGGGCGCGATCGACCCCCAGTGTAGGGTAGGTATTGTGCAGCGGCACTTCAGCCAGGGTGACTTGATGCAGCGCCGAATAGTTAACCAGCCAGGAAAGCGGGGCCTCCACCACCGAGGCCAGCCACAGCTCAGGACAATCTTGCCAATCCACGTCTCCATCGATTAGAGCAGACGGTAGAGCGACTGGAGGATCGAACTGAAGCCACACGCTAGGGGCGAAGTGATGCCGCTGTAGCGTGTGGGCCTGGGCTTCGGACAGGGGAGCCGTGTGCCAACTTCCCAACCAGCGATCCCTTTCAAAAGCGCCCCAGTGCCAGCGGCTGTTGCCAATGATTAATGTCAGCCACAGAGCCTGATCACCGGAACTCATTGCCAAGTTTTTAGCGGCGGAAGAAGACAATTTTCAGTCAAATTCAAACCTGGTTCTTTGGGGCCTAGCACTTCTTTTAAACAGAAGGCCTGGGCGGAGATGGGGCGATCGCGCCTTAACCCTTTAAACAACTGAAGAGTGACCATCGTGGCCACTCTCCGTTAAGTCTTTTACAGTGTATGTGCCAGACAAAGTTAGGATTGCCCTGGTTGGAATAGGCTGCTTAACCGAGTTAAACACCTCTTGAATGAACAAAGAATTCAACAGAATGGGCGAACTCTCTAAACTACAGATGCTTCTCACAGCCCGTTGTCTGACCGACAGTTAGGATAGGAAAGGTCAATAATGACCGCCTCTGGAAGGGTTGTTGTAAAGCGTTTTTGGGTTTGTTGCTAACGAGAGCACCAGCTAATCATGGCGTTAAAACCGATTTGGGCTGGCGAGTTATTCAGTTGTTTTCTATGTATCTAAACTATCACAGCCAGAGAGCAGTGGGAAGGCCATTGACCTCTTGTTACCGGCTGTTACAGGGGTTAGCAATGTTAACAACATTTCCCGCAAAAAATAGTTAGCCGGATCCCTCATGCCCATACACTAAGCCAAATTGAGCGGATCGACGTCAATGGTAAGGCTCACCGAGGCCGGACAGTACGGCTTCAGATCCTGTAGGTTCGGTAGAGGGTGCTCTAGCGGGCCCTTAACCAGCAGGTGCCAGCGATACCGACGCGCCACCCTTGGTATGGGGGCAGGTGCTGGACCTAGCATTTGGTAGGCTGAGTCTTTGAGCCGCTGGGCCAGCTGCCGAGCCAGGGTTTCAGCCGTTTCTTGCACTGCTTTGGAGTCGGTGCTGCTCAACCGCAGCAAAATCATTTGCCCGGCGGGAGGATACTGCAACATCTGCCGCTGCGCCCATTCTGTGGCGATAAACCCCTCGTAGGCGTGCCGGGTCACGGCCTCAATCACCGGATGGTCGGGGGTGTAGGTCTGCAAAAAAACCTGGCCCGGTTGGGTGCCCCGCCCGGCCCGACCCGCCACCTGAATCAGCATTTGCAGGGCGCGCTCACTAGCCCAATAATCATTCATATATAAG
>PYGV01000308.1 GCA_003022385.1 filamentous cyanobacterium CCP3
CGGCGGTGCGCTCCTGCACCTTTTGTTCTAGCTCCTCGTTGGCCCGCTGCAAAATCTGCTCGGCCCAGCGCCGCTGGGTAATGTCGCGAAAGGTGACCACCGTGCCAATCAGCCGCCCGTCCTCGTCGCGCATGGGGGTGCTGACATACTCCACCGGAAAGCTGGTGCCGTCTTTGCGCCAAAATACCTCGTCGGTGATGTGCTTGGTGCTGCCGTCTTGAAACGCGGCATAGATAGGGCAGTCTTCGCGCTGGTAGGGGCGACCGTCGGCGAGGGAATGGTGCAGCACCGCGTGCATCGACTGGCCAATCAACTCCTCCATCGACCAGCCAATCATGGCGGCGGCGGCGGGGTTGACAAAGGTGACGTTGCCACTGAGGTCAAGCCCGTAGATGCCCTCCCCCACCGCATTGAGAATGAGCTGGTGCTGGCGGCGCAGGTGCTCTAGCTCATGCCCTAAAGGAGCAGCGGCAGAGGCCTGTCGTGGGGGCAGCCAGTAGGTTTGAGTCATCTTGATGCTAATCCGGGCAGAACGTGGTGCGATCGCCGCCTCAAACCCGGCTGCATTGAACCGTTGCTCTGGGCCTTGTTTTGCCCTAAGTCGAGGAGAATGTATCGACCTATACAACAACCTGTCTGTTTAAGGTTTACTAAAGGATTGTAGAGGATGCGATCGCTTCCAAATAGTAACTGCCCGGCGTACCGTTTTTGCACAATGCCTGGTTCAGTAGTTTGGCTTCTCAGCGCTACTGTAATTAGTAAAATAAATCCCTCTCCTGAGCACTAGATGGTGTCCTTTGTCGGCGCTAGCCCGGCATCGTTTTCTGGACTAACTTTTGTTCTTTAAGCAGGTGATGGCGGTTCTCTATTGATAGCAGATTCCCACCAGTAGCCAGATCTTGAATAAGGCTGGTTCAACAGCCACATGTACACGGGCTAACAGTATTGTGAAGACAATTCTCATCATTGAAGACGAAGCTCAAACCCGCAGTATTTTCCTCAAATGTTTAGAATTTGAGGGGTTTTGCGCCGTGGGGGCCAGCGACGGCACCAGCGGAGTCGCTATGGCCCAGCAGCACAACCCCGATTTGGTCGTCTGTGACATCATGATGCCCGATATGGATGGCTACTCGGTGCTATCGGCCCTGCGCAAGTCACGGCAGACTGCCCTCATTCCGCTAATCTTTCTCACCGCCAAAGTCACGATGGCCGACCTGCGCCGGGGCATGGAACTCGGGGCCGACGACTACCTGACCAAGCCCTGCACCGTCGAGCAGTTTTTGGCCGCTATCAACAGCCGGTTGCAGCGCCAGGCCGAAATTTCGGAGTTGTACGGCACTGCACCTTCTGAGTCAGAACAGCTAGCCGCAGAGTCTCCCTATTCCATCTTTCCGGCTGACCCCAAATTGGCCAGTGTTTTTCGCTTCATTGAGGCTCACTATCGCCAGCCCATCAGCCTCAACGACGTAGCTCAGCAGGCGGGCTATTCCCCCGCCTATTTAACTAACCTGGTGCAGTCGCACACCGGGCGCACCATCAAACAGTGGATTATTGAGCGCCGCATGGCCCAGGCCAAGACTCTGCTGGCCAAAACGAGTCAGCCGGTGCGATCCATTGCTGAGGCTTCGGGCTACAGCGATGCCGGCTACTTTACTCGCCAGTTTCGCCAGTTTCACGGCGTTTCTCCTCAGGTTTGGAGGCAACAATCTGTAGCCAAAACAACAAAATAGGCTTTTATTTCAGGCCCAAAACTATTTTCAAAAGAAAGTCCCATCAGGTTCAAAAAATGATCCAATGTATATTCGACGGGGGCTTGATAATGTGTTTCGTAGCCTGAGTTAACTCATACTCACAATTTAGGCGGTGATGAGGATTGAGTTTCCTTTGTCTTTTGTTCTACTGAGTTCTCAGGCTGGATTGGGGAAAGGTTTTTGTCGCGTTCAACTATCCATTTATGGTCATTTCAGCAGTAGCAAAGTCGCTAAGCGACTGGGGCAGTTTGAGTTGCACATCGCCCTCCCTGATGTTGCCGGGTCAGCCCTGTGGAGCCTGCGGCACGGTCCACTTCACGGGCGACCACTCGCGGTTTATGGCCACCATGCCCCAGGACCCGGTCGACATGGTCGATGACCTGGTCAAAATGGGGGTCTACAAGCAAAATCAGCTGCGCGTCGCCGATACCGTCAACGCTTACGAGCTGCGCAAGGCGCTGTTTTTGAAGCGGGTGGGCCGCAACGACCCCCAGCGCGAGAAGCTGATTTTGGCGCTCTGCAAGCAGGCGGGCGGCCTGGAAAATGCCTTTGCGGCGGCCTTTGGCCCCCAGGCGGGGCTGTTCTTTGCCGACTCGGTGCGCAACAGCGGCGCTACCCGGCGCGAATTTCTCAAAAATATGGCGGTGGGGGCGGCTCTGGTCACCCTGGCGAGCTGCGCTGGCGGTAGCGACGAGCCCGCAGCGGAAGAAGCCGAGGCGGCTCCCATTGACACCAGTAGCCTGGAGAAAACCGACATTCAGGTGGGCTTTATTCCCATTACCTGCGCCACGCCAATCATTATGTCGGAGCCGCTGGGCTTCTACGAAAAGTACGGCTTTAACGCCTCTGTGGTGAAAATGCCCAGCTGGGGCGCGGTGCGAGACTCTGCGATCGCAGGCGAACTCGACGCCTACCACATGCTGGCCCCCATGCCCATCGCCATGACCCTGGGGCTGGGTTCTGCCGCCTTTGGCGTCAAGTTGGCCAGCATTGAAAATATCAACGGCCAGGCCATTACTGTGGCCGAGCGCCACAAGGGCAACGTCAGCGGCCCCGAAGACTTCAAGGGCTTTGTGATTGGGGTGCCTTTCCCCTACTCCATGCACAACCTGCTGCTGCGCTACTACCTGGCCTCGGGCGGCCTCGACCCCGATGTGGATGTGCAGATTCGCCCCGTCCCCCCGCCGGACAGCATTGCCCAGCTAATCGCAGGCGACATTGACGCCATGCTGATGCCCGACCCGTTCAACCAGCGAGCCGTCTTCGAGGGGGCTGGCTACATTCACATGCTGACCAAAGACCTGTGGGATGGCCACCCCTGCTGCGCCTTTGCCGCTAGTGACGACTGGATCACTGCCAACCCCAACTCTTTCCGATCGCTGAACAAGGCGATCATCGAGGCTGCGGCCTATGCTCAGGAGCCCGCCAACCGACCTGAAATTGCCGCCGCTATTTCCGATCGCGCTTTCCTCAACCAGCCCCCCGAGGTGGTTGAAGCGGTGCTCACCGGCAACTTTGACGATGGCCAGGGCAACACCCTGGAGGTGCCCGATCGCATCGGCTTTGACCCCTACCCCTGGCAGAGCTTCGCCAAGTGGATTTCGTCACAGCTGGTGCGCTGGGACCTGATGGGCGAAGGCACCACCGCCGAAACCATCAGCGATAGCGACATCGCGCAGGTGGGCGAAGAGGTCTTTTTGACCGATCTGGCCCGCGAGCTGGCGATTGAGCTGGGCGAAGAGCCTCCCTTTGAGACCAATCGCTCTGAGACCCTGGCCTTTGACACCTTTGACCCAGAATCGCCGACCACCTACCTGAAAGGGCAGATCGATCAGTTCGGCAAGTAGTGAGGTTGAGTTCGGCCCCAGATGGGCAGCCCTTGGGTCAGCGATTGGGGCCGAATCGACCGACCAGTTGGTAACGAGGCGCAGTTTTTAGGAGGTATCGAATTATGGCGGCGAGTCATAGCACGCCTGGATTGTTGCTAACGGAGCGGCAGACCACCCCGGTCTGGCACAACGAAAATGTCAGAGCGTTTGCGCTGTTTATGCTCTCTTTGGGCCTGTTTCTGCTGTTCTGGGAAATTGGGGCCAAGGCGGGCTGGTTTGTGAAGGGGGTACCCACCGCCACCGAGACGATCAAAGAGTTTTGGTGGTGGGTGACCAACCCCTTTTTCGACAACGGCCCTAACGACCTGGGCATCGGCTGGAATTTGCTGATCAGCCTGCGGCGAGTGGCGATTGGCTACATTGCGGCCTCGCTGGTGGCAGTGCCCCTGGGCATTTTGATCGGCATTTCGCCAGTGCTCTACAAGGCGTTTAATCCCTACGTGCAGCTGCTGAAGCCGATTTCGCCCCTGGCCTGGCTACCCCTGGGTCTGTACCTGCTGCGCGATTCTGAAAAGACCGGCATTTTCATTATTTTTATTTCCAGCATCTGGCCGACGCTGATCAACACCACCTTTGGGGTGGCCAACGTCAACCAGGACTACCTGGATGTGTCTAAAACCCTGGGGGCCTCGCGCCTGCGCACGATCTGGAAGGTGATCATTCCGGCGGCGCTGCCGAATATTGTCTCGGGTCTGCGGATCAGCATGGGGATTGCCTGGCTGGTGATCGTAGCGGCGGAGATGCTGCTGGGCACGGGTCTCGGCTACTTCATCTGGAACGAGTGGAACAACCTGTCAATTCCAAATATTTTGGTGGCCATTTTCATTATTGGGTTGACGGGGCTATTGCTCGACAGCCTGTTTGCCGCTCTGGAAAAGTTTGTTGCATTTGGTCGAAACTCATGAGTACTGCTCCTGTGAACACAGTGGACCCGGTGGATACGCGATCGCAGACGGCTCAGCTGTCAATTCGCAACGTGGCCAAGGTCTTCCCCGGCAAAAAAGACCTGTTTAGCAAGCTGACCGGTAAAACCCGCCGCGACTTCGTTGCCATTCAGGACATCAACTTAGAGATTGAGCCCAACACCTTTGTGTCGATCATCGGCCCTTCGGGCTGTGGCAAATCGACCCTGCTGAATATGATCGCGGGCCTCAGCCCAATCACGGGCGGCGAGATCTTGCTCAACGGTGCGCCAATTACCGGGCCGGGGCCAGACCGGGGCATGGTCTTTCAAAACTACGCCCTGATGCCCTGGATGACGGTGGAAGAAAACCTGCGCTTTGCCGTCGAAACGGTGGACCCCAAAATTTCGGCCAAAAAGCGCGATCGCATTCTCAAAGAGCACATTCAGCTGGTCGGCCTCACCGGGGCCGAGCGCAAGCACCCCCACGAGCTTTCGGGCGGCATGCGCCAGCGGGTCGGCATCGCCCGAGCACTGGCCATCAACCCCCAAATGCTGCTGATGGATGAGCCCTTCGGTGCCCTCGATGCCCTCACCCGCGGCTTCTTGCAGGACGAGATCGAGCGGATTTGGGAACAGCAGCGCAAAACCGTGATCATGATTACCCACAGCATCGAAGAAGCTCTGCTGCTCAGCGATCGCATCGTCATGATGACCCGTGGCCCCGCTGCCCGCATCGACGAAATTCTAGACGTGCCCTTTCCCCGGCCCCGCAACCGCGAGACCATCGAGCAGCACCCTGCCTACCATGCCCTCAAAGCCGAGATGGAGAGCCACCTGTTCCGCGAAACCCGCGCCGTTGAGGCAGCAAGGGTAGGTGGGTAGATGGGTAGGTGGGTGGATGGTGGCACCATACTGACCCACCCCGCCCTTCGGGCACCCCTCCTAGGAGGGGACAGCGACATCCATCCCCTCCTAGGAGAGGCATGGGTGGGTTCCCTCGCAAAGCAAATTTTCTCGTAGACGTACTCAAGAGGATCTAACTATGACTATTCTCCCCATTACCGAAAAGCTGCTGGCCGCCAAAAAGGCTGCTGGCCTCACCTTCGCCGACCTCGAAACCAAAGTCGGCTGCGACGAAGTGTGGATCGCCTCCGTGTTCTACCGCCAGGCCAGCGCCTCGGTGGAAGAAGCCACCAAAATTGTCGAAGCGCTGGGCGCAGATGCCTCGCTGATTGAGGCTCTGACCGAGTTCCCCGTCAAAGGTGGGCTGGATCCGGTCATTCCCACCGATCCGCTGATCTACCGCTTCTACGAGATCATGCAGGTCTACGGCATGCCGATCAAAGCCGTGGTACACGAAAAGTTTGGCGACGGCATTATGAGCGCCATTGACTTCACCCTGGATGTGGAAAAAGAAGAAGACCCCAAGGGCGATCGCGTCAAGGTGATCATGAACGGCAAGTTCCTGCCCTACAAGAAGTGGTGATGTCAATTGCCGAATCCTGACTCACAATCTCCGGGCTGTTAGCCAACGCTGACAGCCTTTCCTA
>PYGV01000056.1 GCA_003022385.1 filamentous cyanobacterium CCP3
TAAATGCAAAATTCAAAATTGAGAATTCAAAATTTTGAACTTTGCATTTTGAACTTTGCACTCCCGCCCCACATCGCCCACATCCTCAGTTCACAGGTATGATTCTGCCCAGAGCGTCTAGGCATTCGGTTCTATATGGCACAGATTTTTATCTCGGCGGGGCATGGGGGCTTTGAAAATGGGGTGTTAGACCCTGGGGCTGTGCTGCCTGGCACCACTGAAGCGGCGGAGATGATTCAGATTCGTGACCTGGTGGTGGCCGAGCTTCGGTCGCGCAGTTTTGCCGTGCTGGCTGTGCCCGACGACCTCAGTGCCGCCCAAACCCTAGCCTGGATCAACGCTCGCTGCCGCCCTGAGGATGTGGCCTTAGAAATTCATGCCGGGGCGTTTAGCGACCCGGCGGTGCGGGGGGCGGCGGTGTTTTACATTGCCAAAAACGAGGTGCGCCGCACCCACGCCGAGCTGCTGCTGCTGGCGCTGATTCGACGAGTGCCGACGCTGCCCAGCCGGGGGGTAAAGCCCGATACCGAGTCGCCCACAGGGACGCTGCCCTTCTGTCGCAACCTGGGCTGCCCCTCGCTGCTGATGGAGGTGGGCTACCTGAGTAACCCGCAAGACTTAGCCATTATTCAGCGGCAGCGGCGCGATGTGGCCCTGGGCATCGCCGACGGATTGGCCTCCTGGAGTCGGGCGGTGGGGAGCGACCTGCCAACTACGCCGGGAGGGAACCTGCCCGAGTTTAGAATCAACCTCAACGGCGGCGTCTATCCAGAGACCGGCATCATCGTTAATAACAATGCCTACGTTCCTATTGATATTGCCGACCTGCTGGGCATAGACGCGACGACTTCCCCCAATATCACCCGAATTCGCTACGCCAACGTGGTCTACATCAAGGCGGTAGACCTGCAAAACTACAACGTGTCGGTGGGGTGGGATGCCGCTACCCGCACCCTGCGGCTGCGATCGCGCACCGGAGTCCAGTTTTGCCCCGGCGCGATCGATCGCATTATGGGCATCGGCAGCACGACCGAGACTCAGCTGAGGCTGTTTCTGCAAAGCGTCAACCCCGCCGCCGCCAATACCTACAGCGACCTGCCCAAGATCTACCGCGAAGAGGCCGCGATCGAAGGCGTTAACCACGACGTGGCCTTTTGTCAAATGCTGGTCGAAACCAACTCGCTTAACTTTGGCGGCAGCCTCAACCCGGCCCAAAACAACTTTGGCGGCATTGGGTCGCCCACGGGCGGGCTAGAGGGGGCCTCGTTCCCCAGCGCCCGGATTGGGGTGCGGGCGCAGATTCAGCACCTCAAGGCCTATGCCAGCCTCGACCCCCTGGTGCAGCGTCAGGTCGACCCACGCTTTCAGTTTGTCGTGCGGGGCATAGCGCCACTGGTGAGTCAGCTCAGCGGTCGCTGGAGTGCTGACCCTGAGTATGGAGCCAAAATAATGGCTTTTCTGCGGCGACTCTACGACTCAATTACGCCCCCTTAGGGCCACCGCGAGAACGGCAAACACGCAATCTGGTCGATCGCCCAAAGCTATGGTGTGCGTGGGTTGGCCAAGGCGGATTCAGAATTCATGCGGGCCGCCCGTACGCTATTTTGCTCCAGGGCCAGCTTTTAAAGTGGCCCTGGAGCGGCAACCTGGGGGCGGCGGCGCAGTCATAGGTAAGTGTTGGATCCCACTGTTCCGAGGATGGACATCGGTGATACCGTTAAAAGCGCTGTCCGATGCCCGCCCGCTCACCAAGTTATTCATCCACCGATGACTCTACTTCGCCAATCGCTTGTTGCTGGGCTGCTGGTCAACCACGCCCTTGTGTTTCTCAAGTCTGGGCTCAAGCATGGGCTGAGCCTGTCGGTCGTGTGGTGGCTGATAGCGCTGCCAGCTCTGGCGGTCGAAATGCGGGTGGCCGTGGGCGATCGCCTCAGTCAGGCGGTCGTCGGCAGCTCGACCCCAGCGGTGATCAAAAACGGCGCGGGCCAGGGGGTGGGCCAAATTCCCCAAGGGCGATCGATCACTATTCCCCCCTCGGGAGGCGGGCTGCGGCTGGCCGACTGGCAGGGGCAGGCCTTTTGGGTCGAGCCCACGGCGGGCGGCTATGTCTTTATCAACGACAAATGGTACCGGGGCCGGGTGCTGGTGGTGCCCACCGACGGCAAAGTGACGGCGGTCAACTGGGTGGATATCGAAGCCTACCTCTACGGTGTCGTCGGCAGTGAAATGCCCGCCAGCTGGCCCCAGGAGGCCCTCAAAGCCCAGGCGGTAGCAGCCCGCTCCTACGCGCTGTATCGGCGCGATCGCACCCAGGGCGACCTCTTTGATGTCGCCAGCACCACCGCCAGCCAGGTATACCAGGGACTAGCCTCCGAAACGCCCTCCGTGCAGGCCGCCGTCAACGCCACCCAAGGCCAGGTACTGACCTACGGGGGCCGCGTCATCGAGGCCGTGTTCCACTCCGCCTCGGGGGGCCACACCGAAAATTCGGAAGATATCTGGCAGCGGGCCGCCCCCTACCTGCGCGGCGTCGCCGACTATGACCAGGATGCGCCTGTATTTCAGTGGTCTGAAACCTTTTCGACCCAGCAGATTCAGCAGCGCATTTCGGGCATTGGTCGCCTGCAGTCGGTGGCGACCGAGCGCGCTACCCCACGCGGGCGCATTGTCTCGATTCGCCTACAGGGCAGCCAGGGCACCCGCACCCTGACGGGCACCGAACTCCGCCAGGCGCTGGGCCTGCGCAGTACGCTGTGTTCGCTTACCCTGGCGGGCGATACCCTGCGCGTGGACGGGCGCGGCTACGGCCACGGCCTGGGCATGAGCCAGTGGGGCGCGCGCGGGCTCGCCACCCGAGGCTACAACTATCAGCAAATTCTGGCCTACTACTACCAGGGCACGGCGCTCTCTAACGTGCGGGTCGCCAATTTGCAAAAACAGAATGTGCCGCTGCTGCCCTCGCCCGAGGCGCTGCGGCCAATCCTAGGGAAATAGCAAAATGTAGGTTGCGATCGCGCCGCCCAATATGCTAATTTCAATGTCTGCGCGGACGTATAGCTCAGTTGGTTAGAGCACCACGTTGACATCGTGGGGGTCACTGGTTCGAGTCCAGTTACGTCCATTTAGTTCATGTACAGTGACACGTTATTTGTCATCAGTGACGCATTAATGTCATTGATGTCACATTAGTGTCATTGAGACAAAATCGTGTCGCCAGAGCACTGGTGACAAATTCCTGTCGCTTAACTAAATGCTGTGTAGCTAACTGCTGTGTCAACGTGGTGCTCTCTTTCAACTCGCTAAAGTCTCTATCGCCAGAGTTCCTTCAACCTCCTCTGTCTAGGGTGGTTGATTGTGACACAATCACCATTGCTAATGTAACCCTCGCCCAACTCTTTCAATCTCCCCTGTCCAGGGTGGTTGATTGAGACGCAGGCTCCTCAAAGGCACTTAAGTCAATGCTTTCAGAAGTCATTTGCGCGGATCGACTCATCCATCCCGACTGTACTGGCAAACTAAAGATCTTTTGACCTTCACAAAGCCTAGAATGCCCGTTTGATGGTATCGTAGCCTTGCACGGAACGCTCAGGATAATTACAACCTGATAAAGACCCTCAAATCCAGTATTGGAGCGAGTTCCCCCTTGCTCGGAGGTGATTCGGTAGCCGCTTCAGCAGTACATCTGCACCCCTATTGCTGGGAGCGCACCTACGCCATAATTGAGGTTACAAGCACGTCAACTACGGCTTAATCTCTTCAGAGAAGCCGAAGCCTCTCGTCCGACAGCATCAGGGCGAGTAGCTACCAGGGCCAGAAAGCACGACTGTCTTCCAACAGCCAAACTAACCCTTATTTCACACGACTCAGAGGCCAAAGCATGAGTCGCGGCGCTATTTAGATATTCAGTTTTCCAGGTTCAAAGCTTTTAGCCTATTGTAGTGCAGGCTTTAGCTCTAATGTACTACTACTTTTCTGGATTCATAGGCCGCTATCGCAACTGCCTTCGCCATTTCCCCAACGTTTGGCTGCCAAGGCTGTTTAACGGTCTCTATAGCCATTCCGTTCTGTGCAGCTTTGCTCGCAATTTGATCCAGCAGCCTGCCATAGCTCCACTTGTGGATGCTGCTTTTGTACTGCTTGGCATAGCGTTTCTGGCCTTCTATGGAGCCTGGGGCCTTTTGCTCGGCCTTGGCCTGAATTTCGGCTTGGAGAATCTCACGTATGTTATCGAGCTTGGGAATCGCGATGCTACCCGCTCCGTATTGCTGAGCTGTGACCACCACAGCCTTAGCCAGCAGGCGATCTACGTGCTCTCCCAGGTTGGAGGTGCCAAACTGGTTATTCTTGCCCTGACGCTGGGCCTTGTGGCGATCGTGGGATCGTTTGCCTTGTTCTCGCCGTTGCCGGAGAAAGAGGGCATAGTCTTTGCCCAGCAGTTGCCTAAGGCTGCGGTAAGCCAGTACCTCCTGGGTCTTAGCGTTCCAGACCGCTAGGGTTAGCGGGTTATCCCAGCCCAAGCTCAGGCTAACGATGATGTGGGGGTTGCCCTGGTAGCGAGGGTAACTGGGGCGGTCAAAGGGACTGTTGAGCCTTTCCAGAGTAGAGGTGAGCCGCTTGGCGTAGCTTTGCTGGGTATCTGATAATCTGCCCTTCTCGCTCAGCCGGGCGAGCACCTTGGCCGTCTCTGCGGCTTTCTCCTGACGCACGTCCTCGGTGCCTTCAGCGCTCCAGAGGCGGGTATCAACGGTGCAGGAAAGGGTGAGGTAGTGGGCATCCCACGGGTGGCCTTTGCGCTCGGCTTCTTGCCAGGAGATGCGAGCTGAACGCAGGGCAAAGAGGGCACTGGAATGCTGGTTCTTGCTGGCTCGTTTAGTATTTTGGTCTTCTAGAAACCTCTGAAACCAGGGCAACTGCCGTTGGTCGCAGTAAATCTGAAAGGTATGCTCGCTGAGACCGTTAAAGCGGACACAGAGGCGACCTGCTTGGTTCCGAGACCAGACCAGGTCCTCGTTGGTTTCAAACAGAATGGGAAAGGGGATGGTGCGGGGCTGGGCCAGCAGTTTATCCTGCCACTGCTTATGCTCGCGGTTGTCCTTAGGCACGGTGGTCGTGGCAGTGAGCAGGGCCGAGAGCCAAGCTTGCCCGGTCAGATCGCGCCCTTTGGGAATGCGGGCTTCGATTTGGTCTTGAAGGCGCTGCACCTGAATTTCGGCTTTGCGCCGTCGCTGGGCAAACTTATCGGGGTCTTCGGGCTTCTCGGGAAGTTTGCCACCGTTCTTGAGCAAGTAGGCGGTGGCACAACGGATTAAGGGTTGTTTAGCCCCGTCGTGCTTTTTGAACAGTTGCACTCTGATCAAGTCTTTTGCGGATTTGCCTGGGCCGCCCTCGGCCTTATCGGTTTCAACAGCTTTTTCAAGCTGAGCCAGAATTTGAACGGCTTTTTTCTGAATGGCTTCTAAATCTTGGCCGCACATCTCGGTCAGTTCATCATCACTTTTAAGGATGGTGAGCCACATCTGCTTGCCAGTTATTTGGCGCTGGAGTCGGCTCTGGAGAGTAAACCAGGACTTGAAGATGTAGTTGACGGCTTTTTCAGCAGAAACGTAGAACCGGGCGGGCTGGCCGGAGAAAGGGGCTTCATCTTTCAAGCTTTTGCAAAGCTTGGTGACGACATCAGCAGGGTGTCTACCCTTGAGCCGCCAGGCCTCAAAGTCGTCGTGGGTGACGACAGCTTGAATTAAGGCGTTGATGAGGGGGGTATTTTTCTCTGCGGCCAGCATCCAAAGGTACTGCCGAGTTGCTGGTGGTGCAATAAGGCGGCACTGAATCGTCTTTTGGCTCATAGTTCGTTTGAACTATAAAAGAATAGTTTAATACTTGCTCCGCAGGTGTCAAGTTGGAAGACTTTGTGGGTTTCTCGCTTGAGGAACTTGGGCTGTATGCTTGTTTCGCAAAATCCGGGTGAAGAGTTCGGTTGTAGCTATATTTCATAGGGATACTTGGGTATCAAGGAGGGAGTAAAGGGTATGCTTGCGGTCGCTTCCTAGGACCATAGACACTCCTGCCGAGCCTGTTAAGGTCAGATTCATGTCAAAAAAAGAGCTAAGCGAAGCCGACATTTGTGATCAATACATCACTCCGGCTCTGCACCAGGCGGGCTGGAAACGGTCTCAGATCCGTCGAGAGCTTTCCTTTACTGATGGGCCAATGATTGTGCGAGGGCCGATCGCCGCAAGGGGAGCCAAGAAGCGAGCAGATTACGTGCTGTTTCACCACACCAACCAGCCAATCGCGGTGATTGAGGCTAAGGACAACGAGCACAGTGTTAACGCCGGTATTCAGCAGGCTCTAGGCTATGCTGACACCTTGGGCACCCCCTTTGTGTTTTCATCCAATGGGGATGCATTTTTGCTGCATGACCGCACTGGCACCTGTGGCTCGATCGAGCAAGAAATTGCCTTAGAGTCATTTCCCTCGCCAGAAGAGCTGTGGCAGAGGTATCTCCAGTGGCAGCAGATTCCCTCAGAAAAAGAAGAGCTTCTGACCTCCCAGTTCTATGCCAATGTTGGAGGTAAAGCTCCACGCTATTACCAGCAGCTGGCCGTCAACCGCACGATTGAAGCCATTGCTAGAGGCCAAAGGCGTTGCCTGCTGGTGATGGCTACCGGCTCGGGCAAAACCTACACGGTGTTCAATATCATCTGGCGGCTGTGGAAGACAGGGACAGTAAAGCGGGTGCTGTTTTTAGCTGATCGCAATTCCCTGGTTGATCAGACCATTACCAACGATTTTGAACCCTTTGGCGATAAGAAGACTAAGCTGACTCGCAAGCTCCTGGATGAGAATGGCCGGATCAACACGTCCTATGAGGTGTATCTGGGGCTCTACCAGGCCATCATTGGCAATGAAGGGCAGGATAACCTCTACGAAAAGTTTGACCGCGATTTTTTTGACCTAGTGGTGATCGATGAGTGCCACCGGGGCAGTGCCGCCGATGACTCTAGCTGGCGACAAGTGTTGGACTACTTTGCCACCGCGATTCAGGTGGGGCTGACGGCGACGCCTAAGGAAACCAAGTATGTCTCCAACATCGACTACTTTGGGGAGCCGGTGTATACCTACTCCCTACGCCAGGGCATTGAGGACGGCTTTTTAGCGCCTTTTAAGGTGGTGCGGGTGAGCTTGGATAAGGATTTAGACGGCTGGCAGCCCGAGGCCGGAGAGGTAGATGACCATGGCCAGCTGATCGAAGAGCGGCTCTACAACCTTCGAGACTATGACCGCACCATTAAATTCAACCGTCGTACTGAGTTGGTAGCCCAGTACGTCAGCGAGTTTCTGCATGACGGCGACCCTATGCGCAAGACCATCGTTTTTTGCGAAGACATCGATCATGCCCAGCGGATGCGGAATGCGTTGATGAATGTAGATGCCAATCGCGAACTGGTGCAGAAAGATCGCCGCTACGTGATGCAAATTACTGGGGATGAGAAAGAGGGCAAGGCCCAGCTCGACCACTTTATTAACCCCAATGAGACCTACCCAGTCATTGCCACTACCTCAAAGCTGATGACCACCGGGGTCGATGCCCAGACTTGCCAGGTAATCGTGCTGGAGCGGCGCATTCAGTCGATGACGGAGTTTAAACAGATCATCGGGCGGGGAACGCGCCTGCGGCTTGACTACGGCAAAAACTACTTCACTATCCTCGACTTTCGGGGGGCAACCAGCCTCTTTAAGGATGAGGACTGGGATGGACCACCGTTTCAGGATGAGGAGTTTGGACAGGAAAAGGGGGATGGCCCCGGTGGTGGCTCAGGGACGGACGATACCGACGGCACCGACCCTGTACAACCCGATGACCCATCGATTTCTAAAGGGAGCATTAAATACACCGTCAGCCGCCAAGAATTTGAAGTGGTGCGGGAGCAAGTGAGCTACTACGACAAAAATGGCGATCTGACCACCGAATCGCTGCGCGACTACACCCGCCGCACCGTGACTGAGGCCTACACCTCGCTGAACCAATTTTTGACCAAATGGAATGAGTCTGACCGCAAGGCGGCCATTCTCCAAGAGCTTCAGGAGCAGGGGGTGTTGCTGGAGGCCCTAGAAGCTATGGTGGGGCCAGACTATGACCCCTTTGACCTGGTCTGCCATGTGGCCTTTAATCAGCCGCCGCTCACCCGCCGAGAGCGGGCGGAGCAGGTCAAAAAGCGGGACGTGTTTACCAAGTACGGCGAAACAGCCAGGCTGGTCTTGGAGGGGCTGCTGGAGAAGTATGCTGACCAGGGCATTACCTCTATTGAGAGCAACCAGATCTTGCAGCTTGACCCGTTTGCTACCCTGGGCACCCCTGTGGAACTGGTGTGGAGCTTTGGCGGCAAGCGGCAGTATCAGGCAGCCCTCACCGAGCTAGAGCAGTTACTCTACGGCGACCAGAGCGCTTGAGGCATTCGCCACCTTAAGGTACAACTGTATTCCAGTCCTTCCAGTAAAGCCATCCATGTCTCTCAGCGCCACGATCAAGTCGATTCAGGACATCATGCGGAAGGATGTGGGGGTCGATGGCGATGCCCAGCGAATTGGGCAGATGGGCTGGCTGCTGTTCTTCAAGATTTTTAGCGATCAGGATGCTGAGCTAGAACTTAACGACGACACCTACGAGTCGCCTATCCCGATGTCGCTGTGTTGGGATCAATGGGCCGACAGCAAAACCCTGGGCAAAGACGCGCCGACTGGCGATGCCCTGCTGGAGTTCATTGAGAACAAGCTGTTCAAAACCTTTCAAAACCTCGACCCCGAGGAGTATAGCGGGCAGGGGCGCGAGCGGGCGCTGCTGCTGCGGAGCGTGTTTGAGGATGCCGACAATTTCATGAAGTCGGGCACCCTGCTGCGCCAGGTGATCGACAAGATCAACGACAGCATTGACCTCAACCAGCGCCAAACACGGGATGTGTTTGGCGACATCTACGAGCAGATTCTCAAAGACCTGCAAAGTGCGGGCAATGCGGGGGAGTTTTATACCCCCAGGGCGGTGACCCAGTTTGCGGTAGATATGACTAGCCCCCAACTGGGGGAAACGGTGCTCGACCCAGCCTGCGGCACGGGGGGCTTTTTGACCTGTGCCTACGAACACCTGAAGGCCCAGGCGAAAGCCCCCAAAGACCTGGAGCTGGCCAAGCGCAGCATTCAGGGGGTGGAGAAAAAGCAGCTGCCTCACTTGCTCTGTGTGACCAACATGATGGTGCACGGCATTGAGGTTCCGACGAACATTCGCCACGACAATACCCTGCGGCGACCGCTGCGGGATTATGGCCCCAAGGACTGGGTGGATGTGGTGGTGACGAATCCGCCCTTTGGCGGCATGGAGGAGGACGGTATTGAAGGAGGCTTCCCCACGGAGTTTCGCACGCGGGAGACGGCGGATCTGTTTTTGGTGCTGGTGATGGAGCTGCTAAAGCCGGGCGGCCGGGCGGCGATTGTATTGCCCGATGGCACCCTGTTTGGCGAGGGCATTAAGACGCGGGTGAAGGAGAAGCTGCTGCGCGACTGCAACCTGCACACAATTGTGCGCCTGCCCAACGGCGTGTTTAACCCCTACACCGGCATTCGCACCAATGTGCTGTTTTTCACCAAGGGGGAGCCGACGGAGGCGGTGTGGTACTACGAGCACCCCTACCCTGCAGGCTATAAGTCGTACTCGAAGACGAAGCCGATGAAGGTGGAGGAGTTTGCCCCGGAGAAGGCCTGGTGGCACGACCGGCAGGAGACGGAGCAAGCCTGGAAGGTTCCGGTGGCAGACATCATCGCCAATGGCTACAACCTGGATATCAAGAACCCCAACGCGCCAGAAGATAAGCACGAAGACCCGATGGTGCTGCTGGAGCAGTATCAGGAAGCTGCCATAGCAGCCGATAAAGCTCGGTATGCCCTCAAAGCTAGCTTGATGGCCGCCCTAGAGCGGAGAGATGATTGATGACGCTTAATCGAATTGCTGACGGGGCTTTGTTGGGCTCTTTTGGATATCTAACCTTTGTTTCCTGGAAGACGGGGCACATAGTGCCAATCTCGATCACGATCCTCTGCTGGGCTTGGGCTTTTCACCAGTATGTGTGGCTACCTGCACGGCAGCGGCAGATACAGCCGTTAGTGAACAAGGCCCAAGCAGCTAGGGATGTGGGTAACGCCAAAGAGGCCGTGAAGCTCTACAAGCAGGCGATTGCCCAACAGCCCAAGAACCCAGGGCTTTATGTGGAGAGCGGGCAGGTGAAATTGGCTGAGAAGGCTTATGGTGCAGCGTTAACCGACTTTAAGCAAGCCTCTCGGCTAACGCCTAATAACCCTGGCATCCATTTGATGACCACAGCCGCTCACTGTGGTCTGAAGGACTATCAAAAGGCGCTGACCCTCAATAACGAGATTATCAATGCCAACCCCAGTGGCCCCCAGGCGTTTATGGGCTACCTGGGGCGGGGGACTGTGTTTATTTATCTACGCAAGTTTGACCGGGCGCTGGGCGATTTTTTGCAGGCCGATAGGTTGAAGCCAAACTTTTTCTTAACGCAATGCTGCCTGGCTGAGGCATTTTGCTACATTGGCGAGTTTGGTAAGGGTTTAGCCTCTGCAGAACGGGCGGTTGATTTAATGCCAAGTTTGGGTACCCCGTACCTGTGGCGGGGGTGGGCGAAGTATGGGCTAGACCGATACGAAGAAGGTCTGAAAGACTGCAACACGGCTATACAGCAAGACCCTAAGTTTGGGAAAAGCTACGAGATTCGGGGCCTGGTACACCAGGCGATGGGCCAGCTAGAGCCAGCGCTAAAGGACTTGGAGCGGGCGCTGGAGCTTTACCAAAAAGAGGGGCTAGAGCAGTTTGAGGCAGAAGTGATGGAGCCACTGACTGAAGTGCGGCAAGCCCTGGGGCAAGATTTAACGGATACGGAGTAGGCAGGGCATGGATCTGAAGACGTTTTTTGAGCATTTTGACACCCTTGCAGAAGCACCCAACGGCATTCAGCGGTTGCGGGAGCTAATTTTGGATGTGGCGGTGCGGGGGAAGCTGGTGCCGCAAGATCCAGAGGATGAGCCTGCCAAGCTGTTAATCCAGAAAGTATCTTCTATTAAAAAAAGGCATATAGAAAGTGGGTGTTTACCCAAAAAAACGCTATTACCTAGAAGTGAATCTGAATATCCTTTTGAGCTGCCTCGTCCATGGGCATGGACATCTCTCGGCGGCATTTTATTAAAAATAACAGATGGAACTCATCATTCCCCTCCAAATAATAGCTCTGGCGATTACAAATACATTACTGCCAAAAATATTAAGAATGAGGGAATTCACTTAAGCAATATAACTTACGTGTCCAAGGAGATTCACGAAGCAATTTATAGTAGATGTGATCCAGAATTCGGAGATGTTCTTTATATCAAAGATGGTGCTACTACTGGAATCACAACCATCAATACTTTGCGAGAGCCTTTCAGCATGCTCTCAAGCGTTGCTCTTCTTAAATTGCCTCAAGAATTGTTAAACCGTTATTTGTTGTATGTTCTACGGTCTCCGTTTTTTTACCGCCTAATACGTGACGGCATGTCAGGCATTGCTATTACAAGGGTGACGCTAACCAAGCTTAATAAAGCGCTAATTCCTCTTCCTCCACTGGCAGAGCAGAAGCGGATTGTGGCGAAGGTGGATGAGTTGATGGCGCTGTGTGATGCGCTGGAAGCGGCACAGCAAAGCCGCAACACCCTGCGCCAAAACTTGCGCGCCTCTGCCCTAGATACGCTGATGAATGCCCCCAGCGATGGCGAACTAGAAACCGCCTGGGCCTTTGTGAGGGATAACTGGGGGTTGATATGCGATCGGGCGGAGGATGTTGAGGGTCTAAGGCAAAGCATCTATAAGATAGCTGTTCAAGGTAAATTGGCGAACCAAACTGAACCTAGCCAAAGTGCTCAAGAATTACTTAAAAGTGTTGAATCCGAAAAAGCCAACAAGATTGCACAGGGATTAATAAAAAGAACACTGGAAGAACCCCTCGACAGCGATAATTTCCCGTTTATGATCCCTGATTCATGGGAATGGATTAGATTTGGAACCATAATTTTTGATATAGAGGCTGGGATCAGTCCTCAGTGCCAAAAGAGGCCAAGAGAAATAGATGAGTGGGGTGTGATAAAAATTAGCGCTGTTTCGTGGGGGAAGTTTAATCCTAGCGAAAATAAAGCATTGCCTAAAAGCTTAGATCCAAGGCCTGAGTTTGAGATTAAACAAGGCGACTTTATAATGTCTAGGGCAAATACAAGTTTCCTGGTGGGTAGAAGTGTCGTTGTTGAGCGTCCAACTCGGAAACTACTCCTGAATGATAAAACGTTAAGAGTTTATTTTTCTGAAAATATTGAAAAACGATTTTTCAATATTTATAATAATAGCTTTTTTGCTCGCCAGTATTTCGCAAATACTGGAACTGGAACGAGCGATTCAATGAAAAATATTACCAGAGAACAAATTCGTAATCTGCCTGTCCCGCTCCCTCCCCTAGCCGAACAAAAATGCATTGTTGCCAAGGTCGATGAGTTGATGAAACTGTGCGACCAGCTCGAAGAGAGCCTGCGGCAGCAGCAGAGGTGGGCAAAGGCGTTGGCGGCTTCAGCTGTGAGCTATTTGGTAGCTTAATGGTACTCCCTAGCAATAGGTATTAGATGCTCTAAGTCGAGAGAATTAAGATGCGACTGAAGTCGATTTATATTAATCACTATAAAAATCTCAAAAATTTTGAGGTAGATTTCAAGAGCAATGGCTTTATTGAAATTTTTATTGGGAAAAATGCTTCCGGAAAATCAAATCTTTTTGAAGCCATAATCCAAATCTTTCACCATATTTATGAATATGACAGAACCAAGTTCATTCCTGGCTTTGAATACCGAATAGGGTTTGAGATTGGGAAGGATGACGTCGAAATCGAATGGCTTTCTGGAAGATTTATTATAAATGGGAAGGAGAGAACAAGTGTTGGAAAGACTCCTCAGCCCGACAATATTATAGTTTACTATTCTGGCCATAACCCCATGGTCAGGGATTTGATAGATAAATATGAGTTGAATTTTAGAAAGAAGATTCAGAGTGCCACTATTAAAGAAAGTCGCCGTTTTATACACGTTGGCCCAGAGTATAAGGAACTTTTGCTCAACTTACTATTGATGCAGAAGAATAGTAATAGAGCAAGGGGTCATGTTTGGCAAAAGTTAGGCATTGAACAAATAAGTGATAAAGTAGACTTATTTCTAAAGAAACCGAGCTTCGCTGACGGGGCATTAAAACAATTAAAAGTTGCAAAAATAGATGATTTTGATGCAAGGACTCATTTTTGGGGAGCTAAAGGGATAACGAAGAGTTTTCTCGATCGTTTAGTTGCCTGTATTAAGGGCGCATTCAGCCATAGAGATATATACTCATCAGAACAAGACGTCTATCATCTTCCTATTGATATTCAGCTTTTCCAAAAGCAGTTTGAAGGGGAAGTGATTAGTGATATTTTTCGGCAGTTTGACAACTTGAAGACTTTAGGTATGTGGGGCAAGATGGTTCTTGCGGCCATACTTAAAGATGGCACTAGCTTGCCAACTACAAGCTTTAGCGACGGCCAGTTTCAGTCCCTCTATATTTACTCGATTCTTGAGGTGTTTAAGGATCGTAATTTTATCGCTTTGTTAGATGAACCTGACGCATTTCTTCATCCTGAGTGGCAGTATAGTTTCTTGCCTCAGATTTCCGAGATTACCGCTGCCGCCAAAAAAACTAACCATATACTTATGAGTAGTCATAGTGCCATCACACTGATTCCTCATGTCAATAGTAAAGTCAAATTTATTGATATCAAAAACTTTTATGCAAACTGCTACGAACTGCCTAAAAATGTTGCCATTGATAGGCTTAGCTCAAATTTGATTAAGTATTGTGAGCAGGAGCAGCTGCTACTCATCATTAAGGCAGTAAAGATTGAACACAAGCCGGTGCTTTTTACTGAAGGCAGTACAGATCCTTATATAATAAAAGAGGCTTGGTATAAGCTCTTCGACGAAGATATGCCATTCATACCTATTTATGCTTTTAGTTGTTCTTACATAAATCAGCTTCTAACTGACAAGAGGATTCATTCTGAAATGGATGGATTGCCTGTTTTTGGACTGTTTGATTTTGATAAAGCTTATGACCACTGGAATCGCCTAAATGGAAGAGTTGTAGAGAATAATCTGTTGAATGGCATGGTGAAAAAGTGGGCTGACGGGGATGCCTATGCCATTATGCTGCCCATCCCGCAAAATCAAGATATTCAAAAACAAGTGATCAAAAGCTGGGAACCACCAGAGAGTTTTGGCGGTGAGTCCTACTGTGAGATAGAACATTTATTTTATGGACTGGAAGAAACCAGAGATTTTTTCCGAAATGAACCTTGTGTTGGTGGAAGTAGGATAGTTTTTCGATCAGACTCACAAAAAACAAAGTTCGCAAAGGAAATAGTTCCGAAACTCAAAAAATCCTGTTTTGAAATTTTTCTGCCAATGTTTGAATTTATTCGATTCGAGTGTCAGTAAATTTTTCTTTTCTCTTTGTCACATATACCGATCAAGAAGAAAATCGAATTGCGTTTTGCCCTAGACTTACAAGGTATGATGGACTGGGTCAAGCGGGACGACACCCCATAACCCACCACCGTGCGCGATGCCAGCCTGAACGGAACCCGGTTGCCCTGAGCCTGTTGAATGGCATTAGCTGGGGTCTTTCGGTTCCTTGGGGTCTTTGGGCGAATTAAACAAATAGTTCGCCACAATCACAAACAAACCCAAAACATTGATTGTGGTGCCGCCAATCAGCGCCAGCAGCACCGCATCCGACAATTCAAATTTTGGCTTATACTCCAGCCTTCTAACTATGGGCACATCACTAGTATCAATATGCAGAGTAGTTCCGCCCCACCCACTCAAAATAATAATTGAGTAAATACTGGCAAGCCAAGAACAAATCAGTATGAACAAATACTTTGCGTATTTTTGTCGCTCTTGGCGATCCTGCTGTAGTATCTTAACCCATTCTTCTTCGCGCTCAGCCTTTGCGTTATTAATTCTGTCTTCGTAGTAACTCTCAGATTCTTTTTTGGCTAAGATTTTGGACTCAGCGACTCCCTCAGATTCCACCTTGAAAGGTGCTGAGGAAATATCATCAATACTGGGCGTCTCTTCGGAAGGACTGTTCACTCTAACGACAAACCAGGACTACTAAACAGCACTCATGTGGGCTTTGGAAAACTGCTCAATAAAGTATTGCCTAATTTGCTGGTCCTCAATAGTGACATTAAATTTTTCCTTGGGCACTTTAACTCGCGCCTCTTCCCAGGGTGACTCGGGTAAGTGGGTCATTGTAGACAACTCGATAGCATCGTAGCCCTTGTAAACATCCCAAACCTTATGCAGTAGTTGGACTGTTTCGCCATCCTGTCTTAGCATCTTGAGTCGGGCAAAATCTTGTGGCTCCACATCCAAATCAAAAAGCTGAATAGGTTGTGAGCCAAACTGCCTAAGCCAGTAATAAATATTGCTGATTACTGGCCCATAGCGCCATGCTTCAATGCTCTCCTCAATGAGCGGCAAACCATTGATGGCTAAGCACCAACCATGAGCAAAATAGATCAGCTTTTGCATTTTCATTGGGGAAATATCAATTCCTTCTTTATCCCCAAGTTCTAAGAAGAAAAGAGCTATTGTCTTCGCCCGATACGGCAATCCCATAACCCCTTGCTCCAAGTCCACTTACTAACCCAGCCAAACTCGTCAACAATAGCTATGGCTGGCTTTACCAGTATTTACTCGAATCAATGCATAAACTACCCAGCCAC
Organism: filamentous cyanobacterium CCP3; assembly: GCA_003022385.1. Lineage (GTDB taxonomy): Bacteria > Cyanobacteriota > Cyanobacteriia > Phormidesmidales > Phormidesmidaceae > Nodosilinea. The sequence continues at coordinate 15,897 of PYGV01000056.1, forward strand.
GATGGCTAGGGCACGTAGATTATACAGCGATAGCCTGATCTGACCCATCTACCAGCCGTAACTTTGTTAAGCCTTCAAAACTATACAAATCGGTTATAGCCATTTAGTTGGGCATCCTAAACCCAGCTAAATCTGCCTGTTATTGTTACTGCTGCCATCAGAAACGCTATGTCTAACTTCGATTCCACCAAAACCTCCCTTACCGATCTCCTCAAAGGCATTGTGGAGGGCAAAATCCAGCTCCCCGACTTCCAGCGGGGCTGGGTGTGGAACGACGACTCCATTCGCTCTCTACTGGTCAGTATCGCCCGTTCCTTCCCCGTTGGGGCCGTCATGCTGCTAGAAGCCGGGGGCGAAACCCGCTTCAAAGTACGTCCCGTCGAAGGGCTAGACCCCAACAATCTAACCCCCGACATAGCCGAGCGCCTTATTTTAGACGGCCAGCAGCGCCTCACCTCCCTCACCCAGGTGCTCATGCTGCATCAGCCCGTCTCCACCCGCACCGCCACCCACAAAGCCATCAAACGCTTCTACTACGTCGATATCGAAAAAGCCCTCCTTGGCCCCGAGCACTACGAAGAGGCGATCATCAGCATCGACGAGACCCGCACCCTCAAATCTAACTTTGGCCGTACTATCGACCTCGACCTCAGCACCCCCGAGAAGGAATACGAAAACTTCTACTTCCCCTGCAACCAAATTCTCAACTCAGATTCCTGGGAGGAAGGGCTGCTCAACCATGCCCAGGACAAGTTCACCCAATTCATGAAATTTCGAGGGCAGTTCGTCAAAGCCTTCCGGGAGTACGCCGTCCCCGTTATTGAGCTGGCCAAAGAGAACTCTAAAGAGGCCGTCTGCCTGGTCTTTGAGAAGGTCAACACAGGGGGGGTGCCCCTCTCGGTATTTGAACTGATCACCGCCACCTACGCTGCCGATGGCGTCAACCTACGCGACGAATGGTTTGGCAACGAAAAAGAAGGCATCGAAGGCATCCGCACAAAACTCGCCAAGCAGCGCCTGCTCCGTAACGTGCAGTCCACAGAGTTCTTTCAGGGCATTACCCTGCTGCACACCTGGGAGAAGCGCCAGGCCGACATTGCCGAAGGTAAAACCGGCAAACAGCTGACCGGCATTAGCGCCAAGCGCGAAGCAGTTCTCTCGCTCCCGGTAGAAGCCTTCCAAAACTGGAAAGATGTACCTTATCTTGAGCTGAATCGCTGAAACTATTGCTATTGGGCTTGCTGACTTCAGAGATATGTCTACGACGTAGTTACTGCCCGTCAGTGTGAAGTATGTATTTTCTCTAGGTTGACGAGCACTTTAGATACAGGAATAGCTTCAGGAATACTCTAATTTCTGGTGAGCTATGATTATGGTTGAGGTGGTATCTACCCTCAGTAGTTCACTTGAACCATTCCCTGTGTCCACACAACCCAGGAAGCCAAGAGTGATTCTTTAAATGTCTCCTGTTCATATTATTAGTTTTGGCAGCAAACAAGACAATACATCCATTGACTTGCATACGAAAAATAGGAGGTTTATACCCAATTCTCAGCCGGATGAGAGGCATCCAAGTAGCCTGAGGGCTTCTCTGGCAATTTGGAAAGAAAAATTTCCAAGAATAGAATGCCGATCTATGTCTGGCACCTACAATTGCATGGGCTTAGTCTTTGCATCCAGAAGAACTGCCATAGAGATAGAGCATGTGCAAATGATCTTAGGTGATGATGGATATAAAAGAATAGACAAAAAAGACGTAAAGCCTGGGGATATTGTCTTATATATTAACGATGGGAATTATACTCATATTGGAATAATAATAAAGGTAGAGCCAGTAATACTCAGTGGCGATTTTGAATTTACTGTATTGAGTCAATGGGGACTGGACGGCGAATATATTCATCTGATAAATGAAGTCCCAGAAACATACGGCATTAACCATGAATTTTGGGCTGAGAAAAAGGAGTATTAAGATGATTGACAATTGCATGAAGGCCATAGAAGGTGAGCAATTCTTCATCGCTGTGAATGTGGCAAGCGGTCGTAAGTCTTTCGAGAAGACTTGTGGGAAGAATGCTTATGTTCGGGAGTTGTTAAGGTTGGTTATTGACATAAAAAGCAACTATCACTGGGAAGTATTGAATAGAGTCGCTCAACTGTCTCAAGCCCCAATTGATGAGAGATACAGAAATCCAAATGACGTAGCAATTGCTGTCTATATTTGGGTGCTGGGTCTCGTCAAACTGGAGGTTGCTGAATTGGCGTCAGTTTTTGCGCTAAGTGCAAAAAACTGTTGGTGGGCCAGAAACTTTGCATTGCATATACTTCAAGACAAGAAAAACCATTTTAAGGTACTTGGTAGCACTGAAAAGATGAAGCTTGGTGAGGGCGACAAGGGCAAGCAAGATGCAAGATGCAAGCAGAGTAGAGTATTTCTTCAAGCCCAGTATTCTTCCATCAACACCTGGGAAGTAACTTCATTAAGGTCAAAAACCTTTGTTTCTAAGCCGCCAAGATACAGCCGCAAGGCTGAGCAAGTAGGCATGGCTTGGCAGGTTAAGCAGTAAGCTACGTTTAGCTGAAGAAATAATATGTTGGAATGCAAGTGGATAATTATTTGCGAAAAGAGTATCCGAAATGGAGAGACTGGAAATATTAGCATGATCGAGGTTTTTGACTCTTTAGAAATCCCTCCAATGCCTGAGATTGAGCCCGATCATCAGCCTGGAGACTTCTTTTGGGAGCAAGAGTTCGATCTTGTTATCTGCTGGCAAAAAGTGGATGATGCACCTGTCTCAGAGATTCCTAAGCAGCAACAAAAATTCAAGCTAAGCGTAGTATCTCCACATGGGGACACTATCCTGGATGGGCCATTGCCTAATCTGCCATCTGATGCAGACAAATTTATAAGTGTTTTTCAGTTTGATGGAGTTCCCCATCCACAAGAAGGTGCATACAGCTTTGAAATTCATGAAAGCGAGAACGATAAGTGGATAAAAAAACAGTCAACTTGGCTCAAGATATCTATTATCGAAGCTAGTGATATCTTGGAAGAATAATTAATAAGGAACTTGATCCGGAGCATTAAGCAAAGGAGGGTATCGACAGGTGTAAGTTCTCTCAATTTTGGTTTGGGAAGCTTGTACTCGATTGAGCCCTTAAAGCCCATAGGTAGAGAACGCCTGGCTCATCTCAACTCCAAGTAAGTGCTGACAGCCATCCTGAGACGATAAAAGCTCTTGCAAGGCTTCCTCTACAAGGTTTTGGTCCCATGCTCTTGCAGCATTATGAAGCTTATGCACAGGCGATCCACCAGAGGAGGCCCCTATACCGATTATGAGGAAAAGCCCCACAAGTCCGCCTACTACCCAGCCTACGGGCTCCCAGTCATCGCTGTTGGAATAGCTCCTCTGACTGGGCTCGTACCAGTAGTCAGTAAAGTCAGGCATCGAAAAGACAGGCTCAGGCTCGGGATCAAGCTCATAACGCTCCTGGTAGAAGTCTTGGAATACCTCCATCTCGTCGATGAACCAGACTAGGCAGCCGCTCATCCTCAAGCGCTCAGCGACGTTTCTCGCTTCGCTGTCGCCGCTGCTGGGCAAAAGTCCAGCAATAACCAGCTTTTTGCCAAGAAAGTCACCCCGGTAGGTGCCTATCTGGCCATTTGCGTGAAATAGGCTTGAGCGAGTTAGGGTCTTCTTACACTCAATGACGTAGCGGTCAGTCACAATATCCACGCGCCCGCCACCTATAGTTGGAACTTCCCACCTAGGCGAGTCACCTGTCTCCTCAAAGAAGTCAAAAAGAAATTGCTGCAGATCCGATTCTCGCGAAAAGTGCATGACTGGGACATTCCGGAACTTGTAGGCTTACACCCCGTCCTGCCTTTATAGGGCGAATAGCCACTTGCTTCAAGACTTAAAGACTCTGCTTCATCATGTCTACCAATACATCCGTGACCTTACTGGCCACATGACGCTTTCCCATGCATAGAGGATGAACATCAGATCGAGCAGTAGCTGGCCGATGACAAGGAGGCGGATAGCACGGGGAGTTAGACGCATAAGGGCATGTTTAGAGGGAGTCAAAGGATTAGACTGCCATAGCGCGAAATGACCTAGCTTCAGGCCGAGCATCAAAAAAATGTCACGGACGCAAGTTTTGTGACCGAGTGACTGACCTAGTTGAGGAGGAGGACAACGCAACACGCCTTTAATGCAAAGTTTTGTTACATTCAATGTAAATGAGCATTCCCTGGGCGCAAGGTGCCGTAAATGTTATCTAGCTAAAAAGATATCTAGAAGGAATTTACACAAAGCCCCCCATAGTGACATAATTATATTAGATAGTCAACAGATCACTTGTACTTACCTGAGAGATTCCTATGACTACCGCGCTTGACGTAGCCTGGTTCTTCGTTCTCAAGGGGCAGAAAGACCCGAGCGTTACTCAGCTCAAGATTCAGAAGCTTGTTTATTACGCCCAAGCGTGGAGCGTTGTTTTTAGAGGGCAACCTCTTTTTGATGAGGCTGTCGAGGCTTGGTCAAACGGCCCGGCAGTTCGCTCAGTTTGGAAGGAATTTAATTGTTACGGCAAAGAATCAGTTCCTCTACCTCAAGGTAGTTCGCTTAGCGTACTTCCTCCTGATCAAATCCAATTACTAGAAATGGTTTGGGAAAAATACGGAAGTTTCTCTGCCACAGAGTTGTGGGCGTTAAGCCATAGTGAGGCACCGTGGATTGAGGCTAGGGGAGATATTCCAGTTCATGAAAAATCTCAAAGTGAAATCACAGCAGATAGCATGAAATCTTACTACAGCAATTTTGCCTCTTTAATTCAAGGAATGCCAGAAATAAATCAATCAGCCTTACTAATTGAAAAAGGTGACACAACTTTTAATTTGTGCATGACAAACGGCAAAGTTAAAAGCGTTGAGCTACGCAATTTAGGGGAATTTATTGAGGAACACGCCCATGAGTTGGAGCTGATTCCAGGGGATGTTCCTAAACTTAGGCGTGTCAGATAAATGAAGAAACTGCCTATTTGGCATCTACTCATCAAAAACGATATCTGGATTGGCTAAAATCCATACTCTTCTTTTTCGGTTATGCTCTGTGGATAATTTTATCTCTTTGTCATCCCGAAAAAGCCTGACACTACAGTTTACAAACTGCCGGTAATCGGTTCTTTGGTCTTGATGATCTACCAAATCTTCGACTTCTGATCCAAGAGATAGCTCTACTATAATGTCAGTAGTTTTGACAGAACTAAGCAAACCCCACAAGACTTTTCTGTTGCGTGCGCTGTTGAAGTCTTGAGGGGAGACTTCGACGTAGAGGCGATCTTCAAGTAAACCCATGGGAAAATAAGGTAACGACTTCCTGGCAAAAAGATTGTGGACGTTAGGAAAAAACCAATTTCTGCTGCATTATGATGTAAAGCGGGCAGAGCAAAGTGGAGCGCCAGGGAATCAAACCCTGCAACCGGGATAGGAAGCCTAGCAAGTGCACCAGCACGCGCCCCATTAAGGAAGCCCCATGAGAAAACGGTGGGATTTTAACCCCACCGTTTTCCTATGACTGCGACTTAATGTCTAGCAGGCGCTGATAGGTTTTGAACCACTCGGCCTTGATTTCGTCAGACCAGGATTCGTTGTACTCTGGCAAACCTGGCAAGAGAGTCAAATCAATCGTTTTTTGGCCGTATTCCTTGCTAGGGGTAGACTTACTCACTTTTGCAGTCTGGTCTTGCTGGCGAAATTCGGGTGCCATCAAATCTACGTCTCCTGCTTCTGGTGACTCAGCTTTATGGGATTGACGCGCTTTTAAGCCAGCAATGGCCGCACTTGGCGAAACATTTATTAAGCTGTAGAAGAATTCTCGGGTCACTCGACCGCTTGGCCCAGTACCGCTAATCTTCTTTTCTCGATGGGCTAGACCCGCTTTAACTAAGTTCTTGAGCCTAAGATGAACGTAGTTCGGCTTGAGGCTCAATGCCTCTGCAACAGTGTTCATCGTTGCATAACGTTGATTGTCAACCATACTAAGAATAGGTATATGGCTGAGCAAAAAAGCTTCACTCGAAGAAGGGAATGCCGCTTTAAGAACCTCTAGCCATCCTTCTTGCTCAGTGCTTCTGTTGACAAAATCATTGGTCATTGTGCTTAGTGGTGCAGAAAAGTTCTGAAAGGCTTGCCGTGCAAAGAGTCTCAAGTGAGACGGGATAGATGAAGCGGGGC
>PYGV01000309.1 GCA_003022385.1 filamentous cyanobacterium CCP3
GCCCACCGAGGGGCGGGTGATGATTGGCGATCGCGATATCAGTCCGCTGCCGCCGGGCGAGCGCAACATCGCTATGGTGTTTCAGAGCTACGCCCTCTACCCCCACATGACCGTAGGCGAGAATATTGCCTCAGGGCTGAAGCTCCGCCACCTGCCTGCGGGCGACATTCAAAAACGGGTGCAGGAAGCATCTGGGGTGCTGGGCCTCGACCCATTGCTCGATCGCAAACCGGCCAAGCTGTCGGGTGGTCAGCGCCAGCGGGTGGCTCTGGCCCGCGCCCTGGTGCGCAACCCCGATGTCTTTTTGCTCGACGAACCGCTCAGCAACCTGGATGCCCTGCTGCGCGAGCAGGTGCGAGCCGACCTGAAGCAAATTTTTGCCGATCAAAAATCCCCTATTGTCTACGTCACCCACGACCAGACCGAGGCCATGACCCTCTCGACCAAGGTGGCGGTGCTGAGCAACGGCTATCTGCAGCAGCTGGGCCACCCTCACGAGATCTACAAAACCCCCGCCAATCGATTTGTGGCCAGCTTTATCGGCAGCCCTCAGATGAACCTGTTCCCCCTCAGCCGCACTGGCAACGAGGTGGTGCTGGGCAATTTTCGGGTGCCGCTGCCTGCTGGTGTACAGTCTTCCTCAGTCATTCTTGGCATTCGCCCTGAGCACCTGCGACTGCCCCGCGAGGGCGATCGCCTAACCGTTACCGGCAATGTATTTTTGGTCGAGAACCTGGGCATGCACGACTTGATCAGCCTCAAAGTGCAGGGCGATTCGAGCCTCACCCTGCGCGCCATTCTCCCCGCCGATGCCACCTGGAGTAAAGAGAATTTAACTCTAGCTCTGCCGCCAGAGACCATCCACTGGTTCGACGGCGAAACCGAACAGCGGCTTAATGCATGATGGTTCCCGGAACTTTTTCCACGTCAAACTTGGGGTAAGGTAAGGACTTTGGCTCAATAGGTCTGCTTGATGCTGCCGACTCTGCAAAACGCCTACCAGTATGCGCTGGACAACAGCGATCGCCTGATCACCGCCCTGCAACAGCACCTATTGTTGGTCGCGGTGCCGCTGGCGATTGGGCTGCTGGTGGGGCTGCCGCTGGGGCTGTGGAGTGCGCGATCGCGAGTTGTTTCTACCGTCATGCTCAATAGCTTCAACGCGCTGCGGGTGATACCCAGCCTGGCGGTGCTGTTTTTGGCGGTGCCGGTGCTGGGCCTGAGCTTTTCGGCGGCGGTGCTAGCCCTAACGCTGCTGGTAATGCCGCCCATTTTGATCAGCACCGACGTAGCGTTTCGCAATATCAGCCCTGCCATTCGCGAGGCGGCGACAGGTATGGGTATGCCCTCCGGCGATATTCTCAAAACCGTAGAAATTCCCCTGGCGCTGCCGGTGATTATTGCGGGTATCAAAACCGCTACGGTGGAGGTGATCGCCAGCGCTACCCTGGCCGCCTTTGTGGGCGCGGGCGGGCTGGGGGCCTTTATTGTGCTGGGCTTTGCCGCCTACGACCCGGCCATTTTGCTGGTGGGGGCGGTGCCCGTGGCGCTGCTGGCGCTGCTGGCCGAGGTGGGCTTGAGTGCAGTGCAGCGAGCCGCTGAAGCTCCAGGGGTGCGATCGGCGGATTAACGGTTGGATTGTGCTAAAGCTTTCTAATACTGAAAACTGATCTTGGCACCGTTTGTATTCATCTTTAAGAGCCGTTCTTGAGAGATTGTACTAAAACTCATTTTTGAGTAAATTGTAGTTTTGTAATTACAGGTTGATGATCTGATCCACCGCTCTCACCTACGTAAGCTGTCATAGCTTGTAGGTCAGTGGTGTGCCATACATAATCGAGCCTTTGAACTGGAAAAGGGATAGAACCAATTCGCAATGTATGCCCCAGCCCCCATGCAACGTCCTGAAAGCTATCAGCAAGAACCGATCGCAGCTGCGCATAGGTTTGGGAGGTGTCAGTCATGTTGCAATCACACACCACCACGGTAGGATAGCGACGATTTTGAATCTCCTGTTTAAGAGTTTCTACCTCGGCGGCACGGCGAGTGTAGCGATCCTTCGTTTGACCGACAAATTCGTTTAGGGGAAAGAGAGGCATGTTGTTGGGGGCTAAATGAGCCACAATCACTGACAGCAATTGGCCGTTGACGTCAACAACAACCTCAAGCCCTCGTTCTACAGGTGGGCCAGGTAGGGGCTGCGTAGAAACAATCGGAAACCGACTGATGAGGCCAACAGTATGATAGAGATTGGTCTGCTGAAAGGTGGTGTAAGGGTAGTTGGATAAAGCTGCCGTCAACGCCCCTGTATTGGGTGGGCGAACTTCTTGAAAGCCAACAATATCTGCATCGGCGGTTGCGATCGCCTGCGCTATTCGATCATAATTCTCATTGCTCCACAAAATATTGAAGCTCATAACGTTGAACGTTGCTTGTGGCATTAGCTCCGACCTCGCAAAGGACGGCAGCAGCAGATCGCCAAAAAGACCTACAAATATTGCAATAGGAATCGCTAATCCAAAGACTAAACGCCGCTGTCGAAACAGCATCCCTAGGGGAAGCAAAAAGATAACGGGTACAAATAGGTAAAATGCGATCGTGTTTAGCAGCGCCAGCCACCAAAACTGGTCAAAGAAAACCAGGCGCAAGCAAAACCAAACTACAATCAAACCAACGTAAAGCCAGCCCAGAAAATTTAGTAGACGGAGAAGGCTAGCCAATTTTTTTCGACGAGCCATAGATTTATAACGTTTTCTTCAATCGGCGCTGGGGTTGGGCGTAGTGTTCCAGCGCCAGCAGCAGGCCATTGATAACCAGGGCTAGGAGGGCTACTGCGATCGCGCCCGCCACAATTTTGTCATAGCGGTTGGTTTGAATGCCGTCAAACAGCAGCTTGCCTAGGCCGCCCGCGTTGAATTTGGCTCCGATTGTAGCGATCGCGATCGCTACAATCGCCGCAATTCTTACCCCGGCCAAAAATACTGGCAGCACCAGGGGCACCTGCACCCGCCACCACCGCTGGCTCACGCTCATACCCATGCCCCGCGCCGCCTCCAGCACCGCCGGGTTAATGCCCGCCAGGCCCACCGTCAGGTTGCGCACCAAAATCACCTGGGTGTAGAGCACCATCGCCACAATTACCGAGGTGGCGTTGAGACCAAACAGCGGTACCAAAAAAATAATCAGGGCCAGACTGGGGATGGTGTAGAGAATGCCCAGCCCACCCATCAGGGGGACGGCGAGCCAGCGCAGGCGGGTGGCCAGCAGAGCAAGGGGGACGGCGAGGGCGATCGCAACACCCAGTGAAATGCCCGTCATCCGCAGGTGTTGCAGCAGCAGGGTCAGCACTTCTGTGGGCTGGCTCAGCAGGTAGCTCATCGCCGGTTTTCTCCTGCTCCTGGCCCCGCTACCGCCGACTCGCGAATGTGGTCGAGGGTGAGCAGGCCCACCGGGTTGCCCTCCTCCAGTACGGTGAGCGCCGGAGCCCCGGTTTTGAGGATTAGCGACAGGGCATCGCGCAGGCTATCGAGATGAGAGAGGGTGGGGTTGTGGCCATTGCTGTAGTTGGGCGGCAGCGCCATCATCGCCGAGGCCACCCGCAGCAGCCCCAGCTGGCGTACCATGTCGTCGGCCCCAAGAAGGTTGTAGACAAACTCGTCGGCGGGCTGAGTCAGCAGGTTAAAAGGGGTATCAAACTGCACCACTTCGCCCAGCCGCATGACCAAAATGCGATCGGCCAGGCGCAGGGCCTCTTCCACATCGTGGGAGACAAACAAAATCGTCTTTTTGAGCTGGCCCTGAAGGCGCAAAATTTCGTCTTGCAGGGCGGCTCGGGTGATCGCATCGATCGCCCCGAAGGGCTCATCCATCAGCATGATGCCGGGGTTGCCCGCCAGCGCCCGAGCGATGCCCACCCGCTGCTGCTGCCCGCCGGAGAGCTGAGCGGGGTAGCGATCGCGAAACTCCCCCGGCGGCAGCTTCACCAGCTCCAGCAGCTCGTCGATGCGGGCCTGAATCTGGGGTTTGCCCCAGCCCAGCAGCTTGGGCACCACCGCCACATTGTCGGCTACCGTCATGTGCGGAAACAGACCCGACTGCTGAATCACGTAGCCAATCTGCTGCCGCAGCTTGGTCGCTTTGATCTTGCGAATGTTGACGCCGTCGAGAAAGATGTTGCCCCCGGTCGGCTCGTAGAGGCGGTTGACCATCTTCAGCAGTGTGGTTTTGCCGCAGCCCGATGGTCCCAAAATCACCACAATTTCCCCTGAGTTGACCTGACAGGTCACCCGGTTGACCGCCGGACGCGCCCCCCCGGCAAACCGCAGCGAAACGTCGTCAAACTGAATGGTGCCCATGGTTGTCTTTAGGAATTGCTGGGGGATTGCTAAGCAGGCTACTCCGTCACCAGACCCGAATCGACCAAAAACTCACGGGCGACATCCGCTGGTTCGCGCTGGTTGCCACTCACTTCATAGTTGAGCTGGCGCATCACCTCATCGTTGAGCAGGGGCGATACCTGGTTGAGGGCATCGGCAATGCCGGGGTTGGCATCGAGCGCTGCCTGACTCACAATCGGTGCCACCTGATAGGGCGGAAATAGCGCTTCGTCATCTTCAAGCACTACCAGGTTAAAGGCGCTGATTTCGCCGTCGGTGCCAAAGGCGACTGCTACATCGGCTTCGCCGTCGACCAGGCCCCTATAGCGCAGGCCCGCATCAACGGGCTTATAACTCTCAAGGGTAAAGTCGCCATAGGCCTCTTTCAGGCCAATTAGCCCGTCTTCGCGCACCTCAAACTCCGGTGGGCCAATCAGGGTCAGGTTGCTGGCCTGAGCCGCAAAATCAGAGATGGTGCGAATGTCCAGCTCCGCGGCCCGTTCTTCGGTCATGGCCAGCGCCTGGGTGTTGTTCATTGGCGACGGGTCGAGCCAGACCAGGTTGAACTGCTCCTGGTAGGCCTGCTTTACGGTGTTGTAAACGGCCTGCTGGTCACTGCTCACAGGCTGCTTGAGCACGGTCAGCAGGGCCGTACCGGTGTACTCGGGGTAGAGGTCAATCTCGCCGCTCTCAATCGCGGACTGGGCCACTGGAGTGCCACCCAGATTCAGCTTGCGCTCAACGGTAAAGCCGTTTTCTTCTAGCACCAGGGCGTACATTTCGCCAATAATCAGCTGCTCAGTAAAATCTTTGGAGCCAACGCTGATCACGTCATCGCTGCCGCCGCCGCCACCGGCACAGGCTGCTGCCACCAGCGCCGTTGCTACCCCCAGGCAGGCCTGGTTAAACCACCGTCGAGACAACTTCATAGGGTTAAAAAGTCTGATATTGAGCAAAATTCTCAGCCACCAGGCTGTTCCCCTGAGAATATCACAGGATTTTTGGCCGCGGGTTTTCCTTCAGGCAGGTTTTCGTCGGGCCAGGCAGGATGCCGCCAATGCTCAAGGGAATAGCTGTAGCCATACCTCCCCAAATGAAACCTGGTCTACTGGTTAGCGGACTGCTGCCAGGGATAACTGGATGGGCCGATTCAAACGTAGGATGGGTTAGCGATAGCGTAACCCATGCGGGCGTTGGGTTTCGTGCCTCAGCCCAACCTACCTCGACTTATATTTAATCGCGCTTGCCTACTTAGAGGGGATGGGCGATCGCGGCGCTATGATTGAGCCAGCTCTGGTAGAACCTCAGCCACCAAATAAATCAGTGGTTAGCGCCATCACCTCGGGCGAGTTTCTGGTCAATGTTTTTGAAGACAGTGGCACGGTGCTAATTGCCCCGATTCCCTACTGGCAGGTGCTGCTGCTGCGTCAGGTGGCGGCCTCAGCGGCCAGAACCTCCAGCTAAGGCAGGCGCAGGGCCTCGTTCCCCTACGGCCAGTGTCATACTAGATAGGCAAAAACCCCACCCGGCTGCAATGACTGATTTTCTCGCCCCCCTCAACCCCGCCCAACGTCAGGCCGTCGAGCACTACTGCGGCCCGCTGCTGGTAGTGGCGG
>PYGV01000310.1 GCA_003022385.1 filamentous cyanobacterium CCP3
ATACAAGCCATGGCAAACCCCACCTCCCCCAGTTCCTCTACATCGTCCGCCCACCAGTCCGGGGGGCGGTTTCAACATTCTGCCCGGCAGCGCATTTTAACTGCGCCCCTGCCTGACCCGATTGCCGAAAATATCGACGCTATCATTGCCATTCACCGCCAGGAGTCTAAGGATGTCGCTCCGGCGGAGCGGGTGCTGGAGGTAGTGGCATCGTGGTTTAGCCGCCCCACGTTTTTGTATCTGCTGCTGGGGGGGCTGGGGCTCTGGCTGGCCGGAGACTGGCTCAACCACACGGGCCTGCTGCCAGTGGCGCTACCCACCTTTACCTGGACTGAGCAGGGGCTAGACGCCGCCGCCCTGCTGATTTCGACCGGGGTGCTGATTCGCCAAAACCGCCAGGAGAGCTTTGCCGAACAGCGTACTCAGCTGATGCTGCAGCTCAGCCTGCTGTCTGAGAAAAAAATTGCCAAAATCATTGCGCTGATGGAAGAGCTGCGCGAAGACCTGCCGAATATGGAGCAGCGCTATGATCCTGAAGCCGCGATTATGCAGCAGTCAGCCGACCCTTTGACCGTGCTGGAAGCGCTGAAAGAAACCCTAGAAACCGAAATAACGGCAGAGACTGACTAGTCCTGCTACGCGCAGTCCAAATGAACTGTTTAGCGTGAAGAATTTTCAGGACGCCAGCGGCTCAGCTCCCTGGAGGACCGTTTTAAGTCTGCTTGGCTGTCCTAAGTGCGCAGTAGCTGCTTGACGGTGCTGATCATGTCAGCGGGGCGAAAGGGTTTGGTAATGTAGGCATCGGCCCCCTGCTTCATGCCCCAGTAGCGGTCAAATTCTTCGGCTTTACTGGAGCAGATGATAACCGGAATGGTTTGGGTGGCGGCGGTGTTTTTGATCCAGCGGCAGAGTTCGTAGCCGTTCATGTTGGGCATAACAATATCGAGCACCACCAGGTCGGGCGGAGTGGCCTGAATCATTTCCTGGGCTTCAACCCCGTCTTTGGCTTCTACTACCGTTAGGCCAGCTTTGAGCAGCAGCCCGGCGATCATTTCTCGCAGAGTTGAGCTGTCGTCGACAATTAGCACTGTACTCATTCTGATGCCTCGCTGACGGAAAGCAGACCGTCCATTGCTCCGTAGCTATTATGGCCAATTTGGGGAGACTCTAACACTTTAAAGATTCCGATTGAAAATTTTGGCTAGCCATAGCACCTTTGCCAGTTAGAGAGCCTTGAAGACAATGTAGACCCCTGGGAGCCTAGGCCTAGTCTGCTTCCGTTTGGTCGGCTAAGTGGGTTGGCCAATTCAAATGTAGGATGGGTTAGCGATAGCGTAACCCATGCGGGCGTTGGGTTTCGTGCCTCAACCCCATCTACATCAACTGCTTCCGTTTGGTCGGCTAGTTCTTTTAGCCAAACGACGAAGGTGGATTAGTCATGGGCAACATGTTGCCACACCACAGGATAGCGGCTAGCCAGTTGCGCGATTCGATCGCCCAGCAGTGAGCCAAACACAATTAGCCAAATGGCCCCAAACCGCTGGCAAGACCTGGAGGCGATCGCCTCCAGGTCTTGCCATACTTCGGCCTTGGCCTGCTCTCGGTGCAGGTTTTCAACGGCCATTGCCTGCTTCTAGTAGGCCAAATATTTTGGGTCAACGGCCATTGTCCGCTGCCGTTATCTACCGTTTGCTTGGACGTGTTGTCAATAGAGCCGCCTGTACCTATACTATCGCAGCGAGAATTTGCGTACGGCCAGCAAACTGCCCATCAGCCCCACCAGGGTACCTAACCCCAGCAGCGATGCCGGCAGCAGAATCAGCTGCTGGGGGGTAAGCCTCAGCCCCTGCACCACAAACTGAATAAAATCGGCCTGCTGGGTGGCCAGCTCCGTCAAAAAGCGCTGCACGGCAAACAGCAGCCCCCAGGCCACGGTGGCCCCGGCCAAACCAAAAGCGGCTCCCTGCAAAATAAACGGCAGGTAGATCCAGATGCGGGTGGCCCCCACCAGCTGCATGACCTCAATTTCGCGGCGGCGGGCCAGCACAATCAGGCGAATGGTGGTGGTGATAACGGCGGTGGCGGTGAGCGTGAGAATGGTAATCACAAACAGACTCGTCCATTTGAGGCCGTCATTGAGCTGGGCCAGGCGGGTGACGGCTTCGTCGACGTAGCGCACTTCGTCGATGCCGTCGAGGGCCTGAAGCTGGGAGGCGATCGCCGGTACCGCTTCAGAATCTCTAGCCTTGACTTTGAGTTCATCGACCAGGGGGTTACCCTTGAGCTGGTCGGTGGCCCCGGCAATATCCGACAGGCCCATATCGGCTACCAGGTCGGCCCAGGCCGATTCTTTCGTCACCGGAGTCACCGCTACCACATCGGGAAACGCCTCGACTACAGGCTTGAGATCGCTGGCCTGAAAGCCGCTTTGCAGATAGGCCGACACCTCTAGCTGGCTACCGAACTGGTTGAGCAGTCGCTCCAGCTGCCAGGTCGACTGCAGGCTGATGCCAAACAAAAACAGCAGCACCGTAATGGTGCTAATCGCCGCCCAATTCATCCAGCCGCCGCGCCGCAGCCCCAGCAGAGTTTCGCGCAGCAGGTAGTCAAACTTGGTCAACAGCTTAATCATAGACGCCCTTGCCTGGGTAAGTGGGCCGACAGCGGCAGATGTGGGGGTTGGTACCGAGCTAAAACGCTAACTGTGGCGCGAGACGGGGCGCTAACAGCAGCATGGTACAAACTATGCGTAGATTTGGTCTGTGTCAAGGGGGAGTTCTTGATTCGCAACCTGCCTGAGCCGCTGTAGGCTAGCCTGGAGGTGTTTTCGACTGGCACTGAGTTTAAGCCCAAACCTGCGGGATAGCCGTCCCGGCTGGCCGCCGTCAGCAAGGGGTCAGCCTACAAGCGCTGGATTAATCAACTCCCTACTCAGTCAGGTGATTAGGAACAGGAAACGTTACCTATGGCAGAGATCTCGAGCCCAACCGATCGCCCAGCCGTGCCCGATCGCCAGGCCGTCATTGACTACGCCCTCGGGCTGGGGTTTGACCTGGTCGGCATTGTGGCCCTAGACGAGTCGCCCAGCGACCTCGAAACCGCAGCGGTGCAGCACCTGCAGGGCTGGCTAGACCAGGGCTACCAGGCCGATATGGCCTGGATGGGCAACCCCAAGCGCCAGGATATTCGTCAGGTGCTGCCGGGGGCGCGATCGCTCGTCTGCGTTGCCCTCAACTACTACACCCCCCACCGCCACTCCACTGACCCCAGCCACGGCAAAATCTCGCGCTATGCCTGGGGCCGCGACTACCACCGCATTCTGCAAAAGCGGCTCAAACCCCTGGCCGACTGGATCACCGCCACCGGCCACGGCGCTCGCTACTACGCCGATACCGGCCCTGTGCAGGACAAAGCCTGGGCGCAGCAGGCGGGCCTGGGCTGGGTGGCCAAAAACGGCAACCTGATCACCCGCCAGTACGGCTCCTGGGTGTTTTTGGGTGAGCTGGTCACCACCCTGGCCCTGACCCCTGATACGCCCCACACGGCCCACTGCGGCACCTGCACCCGCTGTCTAGAGGCCTGCCCGACCGGGGCCATTACCCAGCCCTACGTAGTTGACGCCAACCGCTGCATTGCCTATCACACCATTGAAAATCGAGCCGAAACGCTGCCGGATAGCGTGGCCGCGCGGCTGAATAACTGGGTGGCGGGCTGCGACATCTGCCAGGATGTCTGCCCCTGGAACCAGCGCTTTGCCCAGCCCACCACCGTTGAGGAGTTTCAGCCCTACCCCGAAAATTTGGCCCCAAACCTGGCCGATTTAGCTACCCTATCAGAAGCCGAGTGGGATGAGCGGTTTCGGGCTTCGGCCCTGCGGCGGATTAAACCCACCATGTGGCGGCGCAACGCCCGGCTGGCACAGCAGCAGCACTGCTGTTGATGGTCACGACCCGCAACCGACGTACACTCTATATATTTGATATCTAACCTACCGATTCTGCTGTGCTAAAACGCCTCTCTCTTCTGCCGCTGCTGACCCTTTGCGGACTGCTGAGCACTGCTCTGCCCGTCCGCGCCCAGGCGCTCACTCCCTACGTGCTGCCCCTCGACTACGACCTGATGATCGAGCAGGGGCTGTTTTTGGCCAACGAAGCCCAGCAGCTCGCCGAGTTTCAGCAGTATGGGCGGGCCCTGGCCCTGGCTCAGCTGGCGGCTCAGCTGGCCCCCAATGACGGTCAAGTGTTGGCCCTGCTGGGCGGTCTCTACCTGCAAAACAACGAGGTCGACAAGGCCCTACCCCTGCTCGATCGCGCCCAGAGCCTGCTGCCCGAAAACCCACGGGTGCTGTTTGCCCTGGGCTCGGCCTACCTGCAGCAGGAAGACCCCCAGCGTGCCGCCAGCTACCTGGAGCAGGGGCTAGCGATCGAACCCGAAAACCCCAGCGCCCTGTTCGATCTGGGCAACGCCTACTTCAAGCTCGACCAGTACCCCCAGGCGATCGCCAGCTTTGAGCGATCGGTGGCGGCAGAACCGGAATTCTGGCCCTCGGTCAACAACATTGGCCTGGTGCTCTACGAGCAGGGCGACGCCCAAAAGGCGGTGGAATACTGGCAGTCAAGCCTGGATCTAGCCGCCAATGAGCCCGAACCCAAGCTGGCGATCGCCGTTGCCCTCCACGCCCAGGAAAACTGCGGCGTGCCCGTGGTCAGAGCCACCAACGCCGCCTGTCAGGAGGCTGTGCGCCTGGGTACCGAAGCGCTAGAGCAAGACAGCCGCTACGCCGACCTGGAGTTTTTGCGCACCAACCTCTGGGGCGACAAGCTGATCGACTCGACCACCGCGTTTTTTGCGCTGCCCGACATCAAAACCCTTCTGAGCGAGCTGTAGGCCGCAGTGCGATCGCGCTGCGGCCGGCTGAATCGGCAGCGCTAGAGATCGTCTGACTTTAAACTTTTGGTGAACCCAGCGGCCCCAGCAGCAAAAATGGCCAGGGCAGCTCGACGTCGGGGACCCAGTCGGCGTGGGGTTGCAGCCCCGGCACCGCCGAGGGCAGCACAAACCGCAGCGATCGCAGCGAAGCGGGTCGGTGCCCGTCGGCATCGACCACCCCATACTCGCGGGCCAGCTCAGCCACGATCTGCACCTGCCCGGTGCGGCGCATAACCTCAGGATCTGCCGCCAGAGCGGCAATCACGCGGCCCGTCAGCAGAGGCGTCTCCCAGTTGTAGTTGGAGTTAGAATCTGACTGAGCCCCGCCTCCCGAGTTCGCTCCTAGGCCCATCTCGGCAGCAAATTGAGTCATCAGCTCAGTGCCGACAATGCCGGGCCAGACCGAGAGCGCGGTGACCTGATATTTTTTCAGTTCTACGGCCATATCGGCAGCCATGCGATCGCAGGCGGCCTTACCGACCCCGTAGGGCACACCAAAAATATACGACAGCCCACCCCACGACGAGAGCGTGCAGATTAGCCCCCGCCGCTGCGGCACCATCAACCGGGCCGCGTAGACGCTGGCAACGTAGTGGCTGCGCAGTCCCACGTTGTTACAGGCATCCCAAAAGTCGGGCCCAGACTCCCAAAAAGGCTTGCCGTAGGCGGCTTTAAGCGCCGACACCCCAGCGTAGGCATTGTTCACCAGCAGGTCGAGCCGCCCCGACTGCTCGGTCTTAATGCGCTCAAACAGGGCTCGCACCTGGTCATCGTCGCTGTGGTCAACGGGCACCGACAGAGCCACCCCACCGGCCTCGGTGACCGCCTCAGCGGTTTCTTCGAGCGAGCCTACCGACTCAGTCGTTGCCGCCACGGTACGTCCGGTGAGGTAGACCGTGGCCCCGGCTTCTGCCAGGCCAATGGCAATGCCTTTGCCCAGGCCCCTAGTGGCTCCAGTGACCAGAGCAATGGTTCCCGTCAGCGGTTTCTCAAAGTGATTTCTCAAGATAGTTTCCCAAGGGTGGTTGCCCAGGAGCGCTTGCTACACTTTGATGATACGAA
>PYGV01000311.1 GCA_003022385.1 filamentous cyanobacterium CCP3
GCCAGCAGCTTGGCCCTGTGGACATCTTGCACGTTGGGCTGGGTGCGGCCAGCGACAAACCAGTCCCGCGCCGAGACATCTGCCCCCTCCAGAAGACCCTGGGTGCTGGCCAGAACGATGCCCTGGGCATCGGTTAAGCCAATCCAGGCAAAGTCGCTGTAGGACTGCTGCAGCTGTTCGAGTAGCCGCCGTTTTTGGTCGATGGATGGGTTGGGTGAGCGCATATCGCTCAGGGAGGCCAGGGTCTGGATCTCCTGGTAATAGATATAAAGGTCGCGATCGAGGGCACCGGCAAGCTGATAGGCCAGCTGCGCCAGCAGTTCGCCTCGGTCGGCGCGAGTCTGGGTCAGACTAATCTCACCCACGATCGAGGCCAGCATGATGGAGAACAGCAGAATGGTAGCGGCGATCGCAGCGCCCAGCCGCTGACTGAAGCTGCGGCGGATATCTAATTGGTTGATCCAACTGAGAACGGTGTTCACGGGTGGCTGACTCACTCTAGGGGCAGTATGCCCACGGGGATCCGTAGAATTATGGACTGTAAACAGACCTATAGATAGCCCGCCGCCTGCATGGTGAACAGGCGGGCGTAGCGACCGTCCTGGCGCAGCAGGTCGGCGTGGCTGCCCTGCTCGATCAGCCTGCCGTTGGCCAGCACAATGATGTTATCGGCCCGCCGCACCGTCGAAAAGCGGTGGGAAATCAAAATCGCCATCTGGTTTTGGGTGGCCTCGCGAAACTGCTCAAACAGGCGAGTCTCAGCCTCAGCATCCATGGCCGAGGTGGGCTCATCGAGCACCAGAATGTCGGCCTCGGTGCGCATAAAGGCGCGGGAGAGGGCGATTTTCTGCCACTGGCCGCCGGAGAGTTCCTGCCCGCCAAAGAACCAGCGACCCAGCTGGGTGTCGTAGCCCTCGGGCAGTGACTCAATAAACTCGGTGGCAGTGCCCTTGGCGGCGGCGGCCTGCCAGCGGTGGGCATCCTCAAAGTCGGTGACATCGCCCACGCCGATGTTTTCGCCCACCTTGAACTGGTAGCGCACAAAGTCTTGAAAGATCACGCCGATGCGCCGCTGCAGCACCTCGCTATCCCACTCCTGCAGGTCGCGTCCGTCTAGCAAAATGCGGCCCTGGGAAGGCGTGTAGAGCCGGGTGAGCAGCTTGATCAGGGTGGTTTTGCCGGAGCCGTTTTCCCCCACGATCGCCATCTTTTCGCCCGGCTTCAGGTGAAAGGAGACGTTGTCGAGGGCCAGGCGATCGCTGCCCGGATAGGTAAATGACACCTGCTCAAACCGCAGCCCGTCGCTGGGGTCGATGCCGCGCACCGCTATGCCCGTCTCGGCTGGCACCGGCTGCTCTAGGAACTCGTACAGGTTGGCCAGGTAGAGCCCGTCTTCGTACATGCCGCCGATGGCGGTGAGGGAACTGGCAAAGGTGGTCTGCCCCTGGCGAAACACCGTCAGGTACATGGTCAGCTCGCCCAGGGAAATGCGGCCCGCGATCGCCTCCAGCACAATCCAGCAGTAGGCCAGGTAAAACGAAGCCGTGCTCAACAAGCCCAGCCCGTAGCTCCAGCCGCTGCGGCGCACCGTCAAGTTGCGATCTTCCTGGTACAGCTTGTGGAAGATATCCTGGTAGCGCTGCATCAGCAATGGCCCCAGGCCAAACAGCTTCACCTCCTTGGCAAAGTCTTCGCGGGCCAGCAGCGCCTCCAGGTAGATCTGCTGGCGGGTTTCGGGCGATCGCCACTTGAACAGGCGAAACGCCTCTCCGGCGAACTGGGTCTCGGCAATGAACGCGGGCAGGGTGGCTACGGCCAGCAGCGCCACCGCCCAGCCCGAAAACTGCAGCAGCAGACCCCCAAAGGTGACCAGCGATAGGCCATCCTGCACGACTCCAAAGGTGCGGTTGACCATGCTCAGCGGCCGCTGGGAGGCCTCCCGCCGGGCCTGGGTCATCTTGTCGTAAAACTCAGAGTCTTCGAAATAGGTCAGTGGCAGGGTCTGGGCTTTTTCCAGAATCATCACGTTGACCCGCTGCCCCAGCAGCACCCGCAGCAGCGATTGACACAGCGCCAACCCCTGGCGCGTGCCCGCCAGCACCGCTACCAGCACCGCCTCCAGCGCCAGGTAAATCAGGGCCGTCTGGCGATCGGCCCCCAGCCCCGACTGAGCGGCCACCACTACCGCATCGACAATTAGTTTGCCGACGTAGGCGATCGCCGCCGGCAGCAACCCGGCCACCAGGGTGAGCAATCCTAGCACCACCGTCAGCCGCCAGTCGGTCTGCCACACCAGCGCGATCGCCCGCTGACCGTAGCGATACATTCCCAGCGATTCGCCCAGATTGCGCCACGGCGCTTTCTTTTTGGGGGGCGAAACCCGTTTTACCCGGTATTCACTCATTTTTCTACGATAGCGCCGCAGGGGAGGGGTGGCGATGGTGAGGTGATGAGGAAGGTGAGGGGGTGTACGCCTGGCTCCAAACAACAGCCTCCCAACTGCGACCGACTCACCCTCCAAATTTAGCTATGCACAAATCAATCCTTCCGCTGGGTCCAGGGCGGCGGAACGGCCCTGGTCGTAGGCCGTAGGGCGAAGCCCGTGCGAAGCAGGACGCGCGGAGCGGGGGGCTGGGGACAATCGAAATGTCCCCAGCGGTTAGATCTGGCCTTGTCCCACAATTTCGGGCTACGCCCTAGCGTAGGCAGCAAACGGTGTTGGGGGAGAGTGGCGTAAGCAAGATTAGGGCAAACAACCGTTTGCCCCTACGGCAGACCCGCTCTCTGGCACTGGTAATGCGGCGACATTCATTGAGATGGCGCTATTTTCTACAGCAGAAACGTCCTGCAGACCGACAATATGCTCGCCAGGTTGTACCCCGGTCAGGTATTCGGGATGATTGAGTTCCCGCACCTTGAGCACAATCAAATACTCGTAAAACGCCTGTAGCGTGCACCAGGCCAACCCAGCCTGCCCATCGCGCCAGCCGCCCAAAATAACCATCATGTAGAGCCACCGGGTCAGGGGCCGCAGAGGCAGCCGCAGGGAGAGATCCTTCAGCGCCCGTCGCCGCTCGACCTCAGATTTACCCCAGAGCAAGGCCCGCCAGTCAATCTTGCCCCCCTGGAGCTGCCGCAGGGTTTCGGCGGCCTCATCGGTGGAGTAGCGGTTGTGCTTTTCGATCCACCGGCTGAGGCCTTTGCTACAGGTGTAGTGGGGATAGGTCTGCTGCAAAAATCCTGTCGGCCCGTCGACGACCTCGCGCTCGGTGTGGCCGTAGTCGTCAAACCAGACGTTGCCCCGCCGCAAGAGCCGCAGCTGGTAGCGGGGAAACTGGGTGCTATGGCGAATCCAGCGGCCCATGAACATGACGCGCTCGGCCACGTAGTAGCCCACCTTGTCACCCTGGGCGATCGCCTCCAGGCATTCGGCAAATAGCTCCGGCGTCATGCGCTCGTCGGCTTCGAGAATGTAGGCCCAGTCGTGGCGGTAGGGCAGGTTTTCGAGCATCCAGGTGCGCTGCTGGCCGTGGCTGACGAAGGGGTGCTCGACGAAGCGTACCGGGTACTGGGAGGCGATGGATCGGGTGCGATCGCTACTGTACGAATCCACCACGATCACATCGTCCGACAGCAGCGCCGACTCAATGCAGGCGGCAATATCTCGCTCTTCGTTGTGAGTCAGAATAAAAATAGAGAACATAGTCGCGGCACATCCCAGCGGTAGACAGGAACTCTCCCTGGTTTAGAGAACCCATTTTGGCCTCCAAACTGAATCTACTCACCAACTTCGCCACCAGCCACCATTCCAAAGCATCTTTACGCTGCCGTTATTGCGGCCAACAAAAAGGGGCAGCCAGTGGCCGCCCCAATCACTAGTGAGTAAGGTTTAAACGTAAGCGCCAGCAGCCGCTAGCGCTGTATTGCCTAGTCAATCGCTCGCTTCAGCGAATCCTTCACATCTTCTCTGGCATGGGTAGCCTGAGCCTCGGCTTGCTTGGCCTCACCCTCGACTTTATCTTTTGGGTCGCCCGTGATTTCACCGGCGGCAGCCTGCATTTTGCCCTCAATGTTCTTGGCTGTGGCCTTAGCGCGATCTTCGATAGACATAGGAGAAGTTCCTTAACGTGAATCTACTCCTACCCTAGAGCTGAGCTTGTCGATACCTCATCTATAGCAAGAGCGAAATCGGGTATGTATTTAGGTAGAACTTGGGTAGACCCTGAGGTGAGGATATCCGTCTTGGGGGCAGCCTCGAACCCGACTCAATCCCGCGTTACACTGTTGAAATGCCGTATTTGGGCGTCTTCGGTCTATGAGTTTAGAGATTAAAGCCGTGCAGGCACCGTATGGCGATGCAACGTACCGCACGCCACCCCCAGACCTACCCTCGCTGCTGCTGAAAGAGCGCATTGTTTATCTGGGGCTGCCCCTCTTCTCAGGGGATGATATTAAGCAGCAGGTGGGCATAGATGTCACCGAGCTGATTATTGCTCAGCTGCTGTTTTTGCAGTTTGACGACCCCGACAAGCCCATTTTCTTCTACATCAACTCCACCGGCACCTCCTGGTACGACGGCAACATGATCGGCTACGACACCGAAGCCTTTGCCATCTGTGACACCATGAACTACATCAAGCCCCCAGTGCACACGATTTGCATTGGTCAGGCGATGGGGTCGGCGGCGGTGATTTTGGCGGCGGGTACCAAGGGCTACCGGGCCAGCTTGCCCCACGCTCGCATTGTGCTCAACCAGCCTCGCAGCGGGGCCCAGGGTCAGGCTACCGATATCGAAATTCGGGCCAAAGAAGTGCTCGACAACAAGCGATCGATGATGGACATTCTGGCCAAGAGCACCGGCAAGAGCCTGGAGCAGGTGATGCGCGATTCTGACCGGATGTTCTACATGAACCCAGAAGAGGCCAAGGAATACGGCATTATCGATCGCGTGCTGGCCAGCCGCAAAGAGCTGCCGGTGGCGGCTGGAGTTGGGGCTTAGGCCTGACCCCCAACTCACTCAAGATTCAGCTCATCCAGTTCTGTTGTTTTGTTTTTAGGTTGAAAGAGCGCTATGCCCATCGGTACTCCCAAAGTTCCCTATCGCTTGCCCGGTAGCCAGTACTCCCAGTGGGTCGATATCTACACCCGCCTCAACCAGGAGCGGATTATCTTTCTGGGTCAAGAGGTGACCGACAGCCTGGCCAACTCCATCGTGGCGGCCATGCTGTACCTCGACTCCGACGACAACACCAAGCCCATCTACCTCTACATCAACTCCCCCGGTGGGTCGGTGACGGCGGGCATGGCGATCTACGACACCATGCAGTACATCAAGTCTGATGTGGTTACCATCTGTTTGGGGCTGGCCGCCTCCATGGGGGCGTTTTTGCTGGCGGCGGGGAGCCAGGGTAAGCGAGTCGCCCTGCCCCACTCGCGGATTATGATCCACCAGCCCATGGGGGGCACTGGCCGGCAGCGGCTGCAGGCCAGCGACATCGCGATCGAGGCTAAGGAGATTCTGCGGGTGCGTCAGGAACTCAACGAGATGATGTCTCGCCACACCGGTCGTTCGATTGAGCAAATTCAAAAGGACACCGATCGCGACTACTTCATGTCGGCAGAAGAGGCCGTGGCCTACGGCCTGATTGACCGAGTGATTGAAGAGCGTACCCAGGAGCTAGCTACTCCTGTACCGGCCACGGTCTAATTCGCTGCGTCATTTTCGCGCCATTTTTGCTTAGAGTTGGCAGAATAGGGGCAGCACACGTACCTCTGCTACAGAGTTAGCGAATCATGGCGCTGGCGCATTACTACCGCATACTAGGGCTGAGAACCGGGGCCAGCTTTGGCGATGTCAAGCTGGCCTATCGCAATTTAGCCCGGCTCTATCACCCCGACACCAATCCCGGCGACCAGCTGGCGAAGGAAAAATTTATTCAGGTTACTCAGGCCTACCAGGCTTTGGTCAACGCGCTGCCTTCCGAGGCC
>PYGV01000057.1 GCA_003022385.1 filamentous cyanobacterium CCP3
TTGTACAGCCACTCATCGAGGGAAGCGGCTTCCCAGATGGGGTAGAAGTGCAGGCCGATGGCGTTGGAGGAGGGCACAACCGCACCGGAGATGATGTTGTTGCCGTACATCAGGGAGCCAGCTACGGGCTCACGGATGCCGTCGATGTCGACGGGGGGGGCCGCGATGAACGCGACGACGAAGCAGGCGGTCGCAGCGAGCAGGGTGGGAATCATCAGCACGCCGAACCAGCCCACGTACAGGCGGTTCTCGGTGCTGGTGACCCACTGACAAAACTGCTCCCACAGGGAGGCGCTTTCGCGCCGCTGTAGAGTCGTGGTCATGATGTATTAGTCCTTGGTATTTATCGTTTCAAGGTACATGGGCTAAATCGTGTAGATTTATGACCCATGTGAGTATAGGTTACTACAGTTATGGAGTTTTGTAAATAAAAATTCCTTCACGGTTTAATGTTTTGGGCAGGCAATAGGGGCGTGGGCGATCGCGGCGATCGTCCAAAAGCCTCTCTAGAAGAGACCTTTGCTGCTTTTGGACCCTGCCGATAGATTCTGAGAGGCGATCGCCCCTCAGGCCCGAACCCCTCAGGGCTCTCATAAAAGCTGTAACAATCGCTTAACCCGATCGCAGCGACTCGGCGTGGTCGTGGGGCGCGATCGCTACAGCCGCTCTAGATAGTTAAGCAAGTCGGCCATATCCTGAGGTTCGGGCTGAAACTGAGGCATAGGCGGGGTTTGACCACTGATAACTTGCTTGATCAGGCCTACTTTAGTCTTGTGGTCAGATACCCCCAGCAGTTTTGGCCCCACTTCTCCGGTCGCTTCAATGCCGTGACAGACGGCGCAGTTCATTCTGAAAATAGCTTCGCCCCGGGTGCCATTACCTTCCATCGATAGCACCTGATGAACGTAGGGATCAGATGCCTGGGAGTAGCGCACCGCTACAACACTCAGCACAACGGCTGTAACCAGCGCCACTGCAATCAGGGCGGCCTTTTTCAGCAGGCTGCTGAGGTTTTCGGTCTGCTCTTTTAAGGTCTCTTGTGCCAAGGGTATGAAATCTATCTTCAACTAAATGTTACGTACTTTAAAGAACCTGAAACCAGTTTGCTACAGAATCTTAAGGATTTGGGTCAGGCCTGGCCCTGATTGGTGTAAGTCATGGTCAGGCGACATCAGCGCTTGAGCCCCCCCGCCAGGGATAGTACCGTTAGTGGGTGCGACCTGGTTTAGACGCTGCCCATCTATCCTCAAAACGCCATCCTCAAAACGCCATGGCTGACCTGGACCTCAACTACCAGCCTACCGATGCGATCGTCCCTGAGAGTGAGTCTGCCGCCAGCGAGGCCTCACCGGAAACCACGGCGGACCCATCTCAAACCTCTAGGCCAACGCAGGAGGCCAACCCGATGCCGGGGACAAGTAAGTGCTCAAGCTGAACAAATTCTGGCAGAGCTTAGGACAATTAAGCAAAATTTGCTGTGGATTTTGCTGCTGGGCAGCTTTTTTGCCGCTCGGGCCTTCTTTTTTCACTACTAAACTGTCATGGCTTCTTCCTCTGAACATGCCCAGGAGTCCCAGGACTCTCAGGATTCCCAGGCTGACCCTTTTTACTCCACCTTTGTAGTCGAGTACATTGTGCCCGACGGTCAGGAGGCAGAGGTCGTGTTTCGACGGTGGTATGACCGAATGGTAAAAGCAGCTCGCCAATTTGAGGGCTACACCCGCGCTGATCTTTGCCCCCCTTTAGACTGTGGCAATGGCGTGGTGAAATGGTATTCCATCTTTCATTTTAGAACGCCAAAAGAGCTCAACGGCTGGCTAAAGTCGAGCGATCGCGCCAATCTTCTGGATGAGGGGCACGACGCCTTTTTGGCCTACCGCTACAAATCTTTTACCACGGGGTTGGAAGGGTGGTTTTCAAGCCATACTGGTGGAGCCGAGCAGCACAGCCTGGGGCCACCTCCCTGGAAGCAGGTTTTGGCCGTGGTGCTGGGCCTCTATCCCACACTGATGATTCAAAGCATGGTTTTTGGCGCGTTGGGCATTATGCAGTCGTGGCCAATGGCCACCTCTCTGGTCATTAATAATTTGATTACCTCGTCAATTTTGACCTGGGTGGTGATGCCTCGCATCAGTCGAATGCTGAGTTTTTGGCTGCGTCCGGCTTACCGGCTGACGGCTTTGCAAACCAATTTAGCTGGCGCCGGTCTGGTATTGGCCGCTTTGGGATTTATGGCCAGTGTGTTTACCTACCTCAGCTAGGCGCAGGTAGAGGTATTTGGGTTATTAACTTCAGTATTTGAACGTTTGAACGTTTCTAAGACTTCCGATTGCCCTAACTCAGGTGACTATGGCTATAACAGCGTGGGCAATTGGTATTACACTACTCGCAGCAAAAAGTGGTTCGCAGCAAAAAGTGGTGGAGTCGTAAAGTCATGGAATCGAGCTTTTTAACAGCGGTATTTTTGCCCCTGGCTTTGTTTGCGGTCATGCTGGGCATGGGGTTGGGGCTTAGAGTCGATGATTTTACCCGAGTGCTGGTATATCCAAAGGCCGTGGTTGTAGGGCTGCTAGCGCAGCTGGTGGGGCTGCCTGTTCTGGGTTTTGCGCTGGCGTCGCTGTTTCCGCTTAGTCCAGAACTGGCGGTGGGGTTGATGATTTTGGCTGCCTGTCCTGGAGGACCCACCTCGAACTTGGTGACCTACCTGGCCAAGGGAAATGTGGCTCTATCGATCACCCTGACAGCTGTTAGTAGCCTGATTACGGTGTTCACCATTCCCCTGGTGGTGAACTTAGCGACAGGGGCGTTTATGGGGGAGGCGGCAACCCTGCGGCTGCCGCTGGTGGCAACGGTGGTGCAGATTGCGGTAATTACAATTATTCCGGTGGCGATTGGCATGGCGCTGCACCACTATTTGCCCCGGTTTGCGGCTCAGGTAGAGCGCGGCGTAAAGTGGCTTTCCTTAGTGCTGCTGGGGTTGATTATTGCCGGACTGCTGATACAGCAGCGCGCTAGCGTGGTCGGTTTCTTTGCCCAGGTGGGCCTGGTGACGCTGACGCTCAACCTGGTGGCGATGGCTCTGGGCTACGGCATTGCTCTGGCGGCCCGGCTCGATCGCCCCAGCGCCACGGCCATTACCGTCGAGGTGGGCATTCAAAACGGCACGCTGGCGATCGCCATTGCCAGCGCCCCCACCCTGCTCAATCAGCCAGAGATGGCGATTCCGGCAGCTATCTACAGTCTGCTGATGTTTGTGACCGCGGGTGCGTTTGCCGCCTGGGCGACACGGCAGGGCAGTCGCGAAAAAAACCTGGTTGGCTAAGGCAGAGGTCTAAATGCTCATCAAGAAGCCCTAGGCTAATTCAGCTTAGGGCTTCTTGGTCGTTCAACGCGAGTGGTTGCTCTAGATAGCGACTAACCCAACTGAGCGCAAAATTGCATTGAGAATGGAGCTGATGATGGCCAGGGCGATCGCCCCCAAGATGGCGCTCCAAATACCGTAACGGAGGCGAAACCCTTCAATTAGCCAGGCGGCCAAACCAAACACAATGATGGCCCCAATCAGCGGAATCAGGCCCAGGCTAACAATGGCAAAGAAGCCGCGCAGGGTACCAGGGAAAAAGCCCCAGATGCCATTAAAAGCACCGATGATGGCACCACCCAGCAGTGCCTTAATGGGGCTGTCAATTTCGACTCCGATAGGCGGAATCTTAGAAATAATCAGCAGGCTAATCGCTAAAATGACGACGCTAATTAAAAAACCGATCAGCATGGGCGTTTCTCCTCACACAAGTAAACGATAGGCTTAGTCAAGCAGGACCGGGCTAGACCCTTATACTCCTGAGATTATCGACTATAACGTAGCATTTACTACGTTTTTGGTTTTACATTTTTGCACAAGAGAGCTGAACGAGTATTATTTTTAGGCCCTACGGTCTTTACGCTCTGATCGCAAGACGTCTAATGCTTTCTCTAGGCTGAACAATAGCGCTGGCTATCTAGATAGCCCTAAGGCAGCAGACATCGTCCTGAGCACATCGTGCTCTTTTTCACTAATTCGGCTAGCTCCGATGCCCATAATGCCGCCCTCTTTTTGAGCTTCGGCCACCCTAGTGGCAACGGACATCAACCATTCCTTAAGTTCGGTAGCCTGTACACCAGTTACTTTGGCATCTAGGATAGCAGCAACTTTTTGCATGTGCGAGACTACGAAGTCTCGACCCTCACTAGACTTTTTAAAGGTCTGAATCAGCCCGAGCAGCTCAAACTGTTTTTTGAGCTGAAGCTGTTCGCCCCTAAGGGCATCGGCAGAATCTAGCCTGGCCATATCACTCACTAGAGCCAACGTTAGTTCTCCCGCTAAGTCACTGCGACCAAGTTCCTCGGTCACGATCATTACTCCAGCCTTGAGCTCTTGTAAAAATGTAACTGGATCAACCCGATCGGCCAGACACACGGCCATGACAGCCTGCATGGGGGCTTGTAGTAATGTATTCCATTCGTCTTCTGTAAAAGCCTGGTACATAGCTACCTCGCTTCGTCAATAGAAGTTAATGCAACCATATCGGCGAACTATATGAAACATCTAAGGGGCATCAGGCTTGCTCTGTTACAGGTACATGCTTCGGTATTTTTGTTTGGGCTATCGGGGCTGTTTGGCAAGTTTTTGGCCCTGCCCGCCTCGGTGATCGTGCTGGGCCGCACCGGATTTGCTACCTTAGCCCTGGGTCTGGTGCTGGCCCTGGGGCGACAACCGGTGCAGCTGCGATCGCGTCGAGATGGGCTGGGCATGGCGCTGCTGGGAGGGCTACTGGCCTTCCACTGGGTGAGCTTTTTTGTCAGCATTCAGCTGGCCACGGTGGCGATTGGGCTACTGACGTTTTCCAGCTTTCCGGTGTTTGTCACGGTGCTTGAGCCACTGCTGTTTAAAACCCCCTGGCGCTGGCGAGATGGGGCGATCGCCGCTTTAGTCGTGCTCGGCGTAGCGCTAGTGATACCCGACTACCGACCGGGGTCGGCGACGGCGCTGGGCGCGCTGTGGGGGCTGCTGTCGGGGCTGTCGTTTGCGCTGCTGCAGCTGCTCAACAAAGGTTACCGGCAGCGGTATTCGGCTCTGGCGATCGCCTTCTACCAAGA
Organism: filamentous cyanobacterium CCP3; assembly: GCA_003022385.1. GTDB lineage: Bacteria > Cyanobacteriota > Cyanobacteriia > Phormidesmidales > Phormidesmidaceae > Nodosilinea. Next base: position 5,137 of record PYGV01000057.1, read on the forward strand.
TCTGTTTGCCTGTCTGAGTCTGCTGGTGGTCACCCCCCTGGCCAGTCTGGCGCTAACACCTCGGGAGGTGGGCCTGCTGCTGGTGCTGGGGGTACTGTGTACCGCCGTGGCTCACACATTATTTATTGAAAGCTTGGCCGTGCTGCGCACCCAAACTGCCAGCGTGATCAGTGCCCTAGAACCTGTCTACGGCATTGTTTTGGCGCTGCTGCTGCTGGGGGAGCTGCCCACCCTGCGCGTCGTGGCTGGTGGAGGCCTGATTGTTGGCACGACCCTTTGGGCCAGCTGGCCCAAGGCCAAAATATCGGCAGAAACGGACTAAGCTTGCACCGCAAAGCGATGAATGAAGTCGCGCTGAGCCGCTACGCTGAGGGCACCAACCCGCGCATTTTGGACGGCGGCGATCGCATCCTCAGCTCTATAGCCCAATTTGACCAGGCAAGCCGCCACCACTGTGCCTGTGCGTCCACCACCGCCCCGGCAATGTACCACCACTCTTTCGCCCGCAGCAGTAGAGGCCAAAATGCGATCGACTAGGGCCGTGAACTGGTCTAAATCGGCAGGCAATGCGTCGTCAACGATGGGCAGACTTTCAGTGGCTATGCCCAGATTCTCCGCGTCTTCGAGCAGGGTGGGAATGCCCAACTCTCGCCGCTCTGCGGCATCCAGCAGGCAGACCAGGCGATCGACCCTGTAGTAGTCTTTTAGCCGGGTCAGGTCGGCCTGGATGTCGCGCTGCCAAATGGCTTTGCTGTCTTCATCGTTGCGCCCAGGGGCAATGCTAAACCCCAGTTGCCCCGGCTGGGACAGCTGATCCGAAGGCAAAAAATCTACGCCCAGAGGCAGACTCTCTGAGGTGTGAGTAGGTTTCATGGGTAAGAGAGAGAACTATGCGGATTTACGGTACACACTGCCAGATTCGTAGACTGCAAGGCGCTCAAGCCTTTAAGATCAACATATCAATTTTATTTGAAATATTGGCAATTCACATTCCATCTCTTCGAAACCCTCATGTCAACTCATGATTCCGATGCGATCGCCAGTTCTCCTCCCCCTAGCGCCGGAGGGCAGCTCAGCTTTTTTGAGCGCTACCTGACCCTGTGGGTGCTGATTTGTATCGCGGCGGGCGTTGCCCTGGGGCGGCTGTGGCCTCAGGTGGCGATCGCTCTGGATGCCATGAGTATCTACCAGGTATCGGTGCCGATCGCCGTCTGCCTCTTTTTCATGATGTACCCAATCATGGTGAAGATCGATTTTTCGCAGGCGAAGCGGGCGGCCCAAGCGCCGAAGCCTGTGGTGCTAACGCTGGTGGTGAACTGGCTGATTAAGCCGTTTACTATGGTGCTGTTTGCCCAGGTGTTTTTGGGTGGGCTGTTTCGGCCACTGCTAGAGGGCAGCGAAATCATTCGCGGTAGCGAGATTGCCCTGGCCGACTCGTACATTGCCGGAGCCATTTTGCTGGGCATTGCTCCCTGCACCGCCATGGTGCTGATGTGGGGGTACCTATCGTTTAGCAACCAGGGGCTGACCCTGGTGATGGTGGCGATTAATTCTTTGGCCATGCTGTTTCTCTACGCGCCGCTGGGGCGGTGGCTGCTGGCGGCCAACAGCCTGACAGTACCCTGGGAAACGATTGTGCTGTCGGTGCTGGTCTATGTCGGCCTGCCGCTGCTGGCGGGGACCCTCTCGCGGACCTGGATTTTGCGCCATAAGGGCAAAGCCTGGTTGGAGCAGGTATTTCTCAAAGCCCTCAGCCCGGTGGCGGTAATTGCTCTGCTGACAACCCTGGTGCTGCTATTTGCCTTTAAGGGCGATCTGATTGTGCGCAACCCGCTGCACATTGTGCTGATTGCCGTGCCGCTGTTCCTCCAGACCAATTTCATTTTTTTGATCTCCTACGTGGCGGCGCAAAAGCTGGGGCTAGTTTACGAAGATGCAGCCCCAGCGGCGCTGATTGGGGCGAGCAATCACTTTGAGGTGGCGATCGCAACCGCTGTTACTCTGTTTGGCATCAACTCGGGGGCGGCCCTGGCCACCGTCGTCGGGGTGCTGATTGAGGTACCCGTCATGCTGATGCTGGTGGAGTTTTGCAGGCGCACCGCTTTCTGGTTTCCCCGCCAGCCCGAACGGGCGACTCTACCCGATCCACGCTGCATTAAACCGCTGAGTTGACAGCCAAGGGGCTTGGGGATCAGAGATGTCTAAATCTTCAGAAGCCTAAATTTATATGACAAGGTAGCCGCTTTTAACCCTGTCATAATCGATAAATCAAATTTATTTGAAATGATAGGAATTGGCTCCCTGGAGCATTGGTTTCTGGCGAGCTTAAGCGTTTACCTGATCAGGTTTGGAGTGAAGGATATGACGGCTCAATACCATCGAGGCTGGTTAGCCATCGGATTGTCGCTACTCGTTGCCAGCTGTTCTTCAGCCACGAGCGGTGCACCTCAGGGCACATCGCCCCAGCCCGATGCCCCGACTCAGCAGCGCCGTACCGTCGTGATTGATGGTTCTAGCACGGTTTTTCCCATTACGGAGGCGATCGCCGCTACCTACAACGCCGAGGCCAGCAACCCAGTCGAAGTCGACGTTAGCTTTTCGGGTACCGGTGGCGGCTTCGAAAAATTCTGCGCTGGGCAAACCGACATCAGCAACGCCTCACGCCCCATTTCAGAGGCAGAAATTGCCGCCTGCGACGCCAGCGACGTGCGCTACTACGAGCTGCCAATCGCCTTTGACGCCCTTACGGTAGTGGTCAACCCCCAAAACTCCTGGGCTAGCGACATCACCACCGCCGAACTCAAAAAAATCTGGGAGCCCAGCGCCCAGGGCCGCATTACCAACTGGAGCCAGGTGCGCCCCGGCTGGCCCGACCAGCCCCTGACGCTCTATGGCCCTGGCCTAGACTCGGGCACCTACGACTACTTTGCCGAGGTCATTGTCGGCCAAGACACCCGCAGCGATTTTGTTGCCAGCGAAGACGATGACCTGCTGGTTCAGGGAGTGGCTCAAACCCCGGGTGCCCTGGGCTACTTCGGTCTGGCCTACTTTGAGCAAAACCCCAGCCTCAAGGCGGTTGCGATCGACAATGGCAGCGGAGCCATAGCGCCCACCGCCGAAAACGTCATTCAGGCGACCTACGAACCCCTGGCTCGACCGCTATTTATCTACGTCAACTACACATCGGCTCAGCGCAACCCTGCCGTCCGCGAGTTTGTCGAGTACTACCTTGAAACCGCTCCCGCAACGGTGCAGGAGGTGGGTTATATTCCCCTCACCGAGGAAGCCTACAACATTGCCCTGGTGAACTTTCACGGCGGAGAAGTCGGCACCGTATTTGACGGCGCACCCCAGCCCAACCTCACCCTGAGCGAAGTACTGCGCAAAACCAAGCGAGTCAACTAGCGAGCCGGTCATGCTTGTGCCCAAATGATCAAACAATGCCGCCGCGATACGATCGCGGCGGCATTTCTAGAGCTGCAATTCGAACTTCCCTGAAAATAGCCGTTCCCTTCAGGGAACGGCTATGGGTTTTTATGGTTGGGAGTGCTGCGCTAGCGGCATGGACGATTGGTATTGAAGCTTAGCCAAATCGACCTGTCACGTAATCACGAGTTGACTCTTGCTCAGGATCGCTGAAGATCTTTTCGGTACTGTCAAACTCTGCCAGGTAGCCCACTTTGCCCCCAGCGCCTTCGACCACCTGAGCATTGTAAAAGGCGGTGTAGTCCGCGACCCGAGTCGCCTGCTGCATGTTGTGGGTAACGATGATGATGGTGTAGTTTTGCACCAGCTCTTTCATCAAGTCTTCGATTTTTAGCGTCGAGATTGGGTCGAGGGCGGCGCAGGGTTCATCCATTAGCACCACTTCGGGCTGCACTGCAATGGTACGGGCAATGCAGAGACGCTGCTGCTGCCCGCCCGACAGCGAAAAGCCGCTCTCCTGTAGTTTGTCTTTGACCTCGTCCCAGAGCACTGCGCGACGCAGGGACGTTTCAACTAGCTCATCCATATCGCCCTTGAAGCCGCTGATGCGGGGACCGTAGGCAATGTTGTCATAGATGGTTTTAGGGAAGGGGTTGGGCTTTTGAAACACCATGCCAATGCGGCGGCGCACCTCGACTGGGTCGACGTCGGGGGCATAGAGGTCTTGACCGTGGTAGGTCATCTTGCCCTTGAGCCGAAAGCTCTCGATCAGGTCGTTGAGGCGATTGAAGCAGCGCAAAACCGTGCTCTTACCGCAGCCAGAGGGGCCAATAAACGCCGTAATTTTGTTCTTAGGAATGTCGATTGACACATCCCGTACAGCCTTGTAAGACCCATAGTAGATATCGCATTCTTTTGCCCGCAGCACCACGTCGGTCATCGTCCCACTCCTTGGCATTGTGTCAACCATTTGTCAGGCTCTCCCCAAACACGGGTCAATTAATAGGTCTTTTGACGGGTGGCAAATCGGGCAATAATGCTGGTCAGCAGCACCAGCAGCACCAAAATCAGCGAGGCCGCCCAGGCCAGCTCTTGCTGAGCCCTAAACGGCAGAATGGCAAAGTTGTAGACCAGCACGGCTAGGGTAGCGATCGGCTCGGTAATGCCGTTGAACCGGAAGGGCGAAAACAGGGCTGTAAAAATTAGCGGTGCAGTTTCGCCAGCCGCCCGGGCGATCGCCAGCGTGACCCCGGTCAAGATCGCCGGAATCGCGGCGGGCAGCACAACCTTCAGCACCGTTTGATACTTGGAGGCCCCGACCCCCAAAGCCGCCCAGCGAATCTCCTGGGGCACAATCTTCAGCGCTTCGTCGGCGGTGCGAATGATCGTGGGCAACATCAGCACGGCCAGGGCCACACCCCCCGCCAGGGCCGAGTAGCCAGGCCGACCGGGACGCACCATAATACCGTAGATAAATACCCCGGCAATAATCGAGGGCACCCCAGCCAAAATGTTGACCCCAAACCGTACGTACTCGTCAATGGAGGTGTCGTCACTGCCAAACTCAGACAGCCAGATGGCGCACAGGACCCCAATGGGAACAGAAATAACCGTTGAAATGGCAACAACAATCAGTGTCCCCATAATGGCATTGGAAATACCACCCCCTGCCGACCCCGGCGGCGGCGGCAGCTGGGTAAACAGGTCGAGGTTGAGACTGTTGGCCCCGTTCACAAAGACGTAGAACAGCACCAGCACCAGGGGAATTAGGGCCAGCAGAATACACAGGCCCGCCAGCCCGGTCATGATGATGTTGAACAGGTTGCGGGAGCTAGACTTTTTGGCCTTGAGGCTGCCGGCGTCAAAGATGTCGTCAGGCTTTCCAGAAATGGTCGTCATATTTGCCTCGTTTTGCTGCGTAATGGCGGGTTAGATCTAGCACTTGGCTAGTACTTAGCCTGAAGCTTGCGCACGATCCAGTCGGCCAAGATATTGACAATCAGCGTCAAGATCACCAGCACAAAGGCGGCATACATTAGCGATGCCACCTGAATGCCCTTGGCCTCGGCAAACTGATTGGCCAGCAGTGACGAAATGGTGTTGCTGGGAGCCAGCAGTGAGGGATTGATGGTGTTGGAGTTGCCGATTAGCATGGTAACGGCCATGGTCTCGCCCATAGCACGGCCCAGAGCGAGCATGACCCCACCGACAATACCCGATATGGCGGCTGGAATCAGCACTCGAAAAATAGTGCCCCAGCGAGTGGCACCTAACCCGTAAGAACCCTGACGCAGCTCGGGGGGCAGCGCCGCCAGCGAGTCGCGAGAAATGGCGGTGATGATGGGCAAAATCATGATCGCTAGCACCAGCGAGGCCGCCAGCATGCTGGGGCCAGCAAAAGATACTCCGAACAGACCCAAAAACCACTTCAGCGCCGGAATCAGCACAAAGATTCCCCAAAGGCCGTAGACCACGCTGGGAATAGCCGCCAGCAGCTCGACCATGAACACCAGCACGGTGCGAATCTTGAGCGGAATGAAGTTTTCGCTGAGAAACAGAGCCGTGCCCAGCCCCAGGGGAACGGCCAGCAGTAGGGCGATCGCAGAACTGACCAGGGTGCCATAGACCATTGGCAGCACCCCAAACACCTCTCGCCCCTCCACCGGGTTCCAGCTGCTAGTCCATAAAAAGCTGAGGCCAAATCTCTGAACGGCAGGCCAGGCCTGTACCAGAATCAGCAAGCCAATGGCCAGCAGCAGCAGCAAAATAAACAGAGCAAAGCCCATGGTGGTGCCTTCAAAAAGGCGATCCAACCCCTTTTCAAAGGGAGTCCGCTGGCGTTTGCTGGGTGGAGACGATGGCATTTCGGCAGTCACAACAACCTCACCTGCATTGTGCGATTCGACAAAGTTTGAGAGGGAGGCCAGAGGTCTCTGGCTTCCCCCTTGATTGGGCTAGAGCCTAGCGAACGGTGATCTTGTACTCGTCGCTGATACCATCAGCAGCTGCGGCGACGCGATCGCGCACGTTCTTGGGCAGCGGAATGTAACCTAGCTCGCTAGATACTTCCTGACCTTCATTCAGCCCGTACTCAATCATGGCCTCAACCGCTTTGGCTTTCTGAGGATCGTCGTACTCCTCGTACACCATCATCCAGGTATAGGTGACAAAGGGATAGGAGTTTTCGCCCTCAGGATCGACGATAAAGGCTCGCAGGTTGTCAGGCAGTTCTACCGCAGACAGGGTCTCCGAAGCAATCTCGTCATCCACTTTAACGAAATTTCCGGCGTTGTTTTCGATGGTGGCAAAGGGAACGCCATTCTGGGTGGCGTAGCCATACTCGATGTAGCCAATTGAGCCCTCGGTCTGCTGAATCTGAGCGGTGATGCCTTCGTTGCCCTTGGCACCAATAAAGTTGCCGGTGCTGGGCCACTCAACGGTCTTGCCCTCGCCGATTTCCGACTCAAATTCGGGGGAGATAGCGGCCATATTCATGGTGAATACGGCGGTGGTGCCGCTGCCATCGGAGCGGTGCACAAAGGTGATCGGCGTAGCCGGTAGCTCTACGTCGGGGTTGTCGGCAGCAATGACGGGGTCGTTCCACTGGGTGATGGTACCCGTGGTGATGCCGGTGTAGGCTTCGCGACTGAGGCGAAGTTCGTCAACGCCGGGCAGGTTGTAGGCAAACACAATGCTGCCAGCGGTCATGGGCAGCATGATGGCGCCTTTGTCAACCGCCGCAATTTCTTCGTCGGTCATGGCGGTATCGCTAGCGCCAAAGTCAACGGTTTTGGCGGTGAACTGCTCAACCCCGGCACCGCTGCCCACCGACTGATAGTTGACCTGTAGCTCAGGCACTTTTTGGTTGAGGGTGATGAACCAGTTTTGGTACAGCGGCGCAGGGAAGGAGGCCCCAGCCCCGGTCAGGGCAACGTTACCGCCGAGGGCGATCGCCTCGCCTTCCATGGCCTCGCCTTCCATGGCGGTGTCATCGGTTGTGGTGGTCCCACCGCAGGCAGCAACTCCAGCCGCGAGGAACAAAGCGGCAGCCAGGCGCAGATCAAACTTAATTTTTGGCATTTTTTGAAGCATGATTTAGTCAACCAATCAACAGCTATAAAACCTTTCTCAGACCAGATCAGCAATGGAAAGCAGCCCAACCAGCATGAAACCTATTTTCCAGACAGGTTGAGCTGATTGATGACCAAAATTTTTCCATTTACTCATTACCGTGGTAGCGGTTTGTGCACCAGATCGGCGATAGCATATCGCACTGATATCACACCGAAAGAAGCACGGTCTTTAGATAGAGCCATGCTCAGGATTACCTATTTCTTACCCTGTCAAGGTAAAGAACAGGTTATTCTTTAGGCCAACTCGGCTCTAAAGTTACCTGCCCTAATTACGGTTACAGGAACTCAACCTCTATTGGTTAAGACCAAATTAAAATTGACGAAAGAGCAGTTAAAGAAACGTTTAAGCGAGCATATTTAGGGGTAGCTGAGGCGCGATCGCCCCCTCGCTCCACCCCAGGATTGCCGCCCGCTTTACCCCGAAAATTTATGCCAAATAGGTATATTGGCTGAGGCTGCGTTCGTAGTGCTGAATCAGCAGCTGCGACTCTTCCAGGGTGATGTGGTTGTCCTGGAGCGATCGCTCCGATCGCCTGCGAATATTTTCAATCATGTCCTCGGCGTTGTACTGCACGTAGCCCAGCACCTCGGTCATGGTGTCGCCCTTCACCACCTGCTCCACCCGGTAGCCCTTGGGGGTCATGTGAATGTGGACGGCATTGGTATCGCCAAACAGGTTGTGCAGGTTGCCCATGATTTCCTGGTAGGCCCCGCCCAAAAACATGCCCAGGTAGTAGGGCTGCTCAGGCTTGAGCGGGTGCAACTCCAGCACGTGCTTGACGTCGCGCAGATCGATAAAGGTAGTGATTTTACCGTCGCTGTCGCAGGTCAAATCGGCCAGGGTGCCCCGACAGCTGGGCTCTTCGTTGAGCCGATGGATGGGCAAAATCGGGAACAGCTGCTCGATTGCCCAGGTGTCAGGCATCGACTGAAACACCGACAGGTTGATGTAGTAGATCGAGGCCATGCTCTGCTCTAGCTCCTCGATGTCTTCGGGCACATAGTCGGCATCGCTGACCACCGTCAGCGCCTTGCGACAGCAGGCCCAAAACAGCCGCTCGGCCCGCGCCCGCGCCGACAGACTCAGGTAGCCAAAGTTGAATAAACTAATCGCCTCTTCCTTGAACTGCACCGCGTCGTTGTACAGCTCCTGCACGGTGTTGGAGCTGAGATTTTGGTAGATGTCGTACAGCTCGCGCAAAATAGCGTGGTCGTCGTCGCCGGGCACCTCCACCTCTTCGTGGGAGGGGGCGTCGCTGCTGCCCAGCACGTCGAACACCAGCACCGACTGGTGGGACACCAGCGCCCGGCCGCTCTCGCTGACCAGGGTGGGCACCGGAATGCCCTTGATGCGGCAGGCCTCCTGCACCTCGGCCACCACGTCGTTGGCGTAGTTTTGGGTGCTGTAGTTTTTTGAGGCGTAAAAGGTGGTTTTAGAGCCGTCGTAGTCAACCGCCAGGCCGCCGCCCACATCCAGGTAGCGCATGCCCGCACCCAGCTCGGCCAGCTCCACGTAGATGCGGCTGGCCTCCCGCAGGGCCTCTTTGACCACGCTGATGGCCGAAATCTGCGAGCCGATGTGAAAGTGCAGCAGCTGGAGGCAGTCGAGCATGTTGGCCTCGCGCAGCCGGTCAACCACCGCCAGAATCTCGGGCACGGTGAGGCCAAATTTGGCCCGATCGCCCGCCGAAATGCCCCAGCGACCGCTGCCCTTGGTGCTGAGCTTGGCCCGCACCCCCAGCACCGGGCGAATGCCGAGGCGCTGGCTGGCCGCGATCGCAATTTCCAGCTCGTTCATCTGCTCGATCACGATGATCGGCTGCTGGCCCAGCCGCTGCCCCAGCATGGCGGTTTCGATATAGTCTTTGTCTTTGTAGCCGTTGCAAATCAGCAGCGCCCCCGGCGTATCGAGGGTGGCCAGGGCAATCAGCAGCTCGGGCTTAGAGCCCGCCTCCAGGCCAAACTGGTAGGGTCGCCCGTAGCGCACCACATCTTCGAGCAGCTGCCGCTGCTGGTTGCACTTGACCGGAAACACCCCCCGGTACACGCCCGAGTACTTGTAGCGGGCGATCGCCTTGGCAAAACTGGCGTTGATGCGCTCGATGCGGTCTTCAAGAATGTCGGAAAACCGAATCAGAAAAGGCAGGTTGAGGTTGCGCTGTTTAATCGCCTCCACCAGGTCAAGCAGGTCTAGGGAACCGCCGCGATCGCCCCTGGGTGAAACAGTGAGATGGCCCTCGGCATTGATCGAAAAGTACGGTTCACCCCAGCTGTGAATGCGGTATAGCTCCTCGCTGTCTTCGATAGACCAGGTAGCAGCGGCCTCTGGAGATTGCAGCATATTTTCTAGGGTGGCCCGATGCAGGCGATGGGAGGAAGACAAAGACGAGGCCGACGGGGACGGTTGCTGGGCCATATTCATAGGGTGCAAAATGCTCCGCTGATCAGGGGCGACGGAAGGGTGACGAAGGGCGGCGGCTGAGGAGTCTGCCGCCGTTTTGCCGCAGTGAGGCGCGACCCAAATTGTAACAAAGAGCTATCCCCAAAAAGGGTAGCCATCTAGGGGCTGTCATCAGTTAGCTGCTAAACGTTCAAAAATCAAGGGTTACAGCCCCTAGCCTGTCTTTTGGGTCGGGCGTGGCAAGGCTTAATATCCCGAGCTTTTGGCCACATATTGAGGACACGCCCTAGGGCGATTTGAGCGTAATTGCCGCCCAAACGGCCCCCGCTTGCCAGATCCCTGTCCCCTGGGCCCAAGTGATAGGATAGATAGGCACTTTCAACTCGTACCCTGGCGCTGTTGCCCCAGTTTTGGTCGGGCTCAGGTGTGGACATCGCCCCTTGTGGCGCGGTCTCCACTACGATTGACTAGATGCAATATCCTACGCTGACCGGCCTGAATTCATGCTGAAGAACCTCCTCGGTGACCCCAACGCGCGCAAGCTCAAGAAGTATCGTCCCGACGTGGTCGAGATTAACCTGCTGGAGGACGAGATTCAGCAGCTCTCCGACGAAGCCCTGGCGGCCAAAACGGGCGAATTTAAGCAGCGGATTGAGAAGGGTGAAACCCTGGACGACCTGCTGCCCGAGGCCTTTGCGGTGGTGCGCGAGGCCTCGAAGCGGGTGCTAGGCATGCGCCACTTCGACGTGCAGCTGATCGGCGGCATGGTGCTCCACGACGGCCAAATCGCCGAGATGAAGACCGGGGAGGGCAAAACCCTGGTGGCTACCCTACCCTCCTACCTCAACGCGCTGTCGGGCAAAGGAGCCCACGTAGTCACCGTCAACGACTACCTGGCCCGCCGCGATGCCGAGTGGATGGGTCAAATTCACCGCTTTTTGGGCCTCAGCGTGGGGCTGATTCAGCAGGGCATGTCGCCCGCCGAGCGCCGCCACAACTACGGCTGCGACATCACCTACGGCACCAACAGCGAGTTTGGCTTTGACTACCTGCGCGACAACATGGCCACCGCGATCGAAGACGTGGTGCAGCGTCCCTTTAACTACTGCGTGATCGACGAAGTGGACTCAATTCTGGTCGATGAGGCCCGCACGCCGCTGATTATTTCGGGTCAGGTAGAGCGCCCCAGCGAAAAGTACAACCGCGCCAACGAAGTCGCTCGCGAACTCAACGCTGAAGAGCACTACGAAGTCGACGAAAAAGCCCACAACGTGCTGCTCACCGACGAGGGCTTTATCAAAGCTGAAGAGGTGCTGGGCGTACAGGATTTATTTGACCCCAAAGACCCCTGGGCTCACTACATCTTCAACGCCATCAAGGCCAAAGAGCTGTTCACCAAAGACGTTAAGTACATCGTTCGCAATGACGAAGTCATCATTGTGGATGAGTTCACCGGGCGAGTGATGCCCGGTCGCCGCTGGAGCGACGGTCTGCACCAGGCGATCGAGGCCAAAGAGCACGTCGAAATTCAGCCCGAAACCCAGACTCTGGCCAGCATTACCTACCAAAACTTCTTTCTGCTCTACCCCAAGCTGTCGGGCATGACCGGCACCGCCAAGACTGAAGAAGCTGAGTTCGAGCGCATCTACAAGCTCGAAGTCACCATCATCCCTACCAACCGTCCAGCCGCCCGTCGCGATCTCTCCGACGTGGTCTACAAAAACGAAGAGGCCAAGTGGAAGGCGGTAGCGGAAGAATGCGCCGAGATGCATGAGGCCGGTCGGCCCGTGCTAGTTGGCACCACCAGCGTGGAAAAATCGGAGGTGCTGTCGGCCCTGTTGAGCCAGCGCGGCGTGCCCCACAACCTGCTCAACGCCAAACCCGAAAACGTGGAGCGGGAGTCAGAAATTGTGGCCCAGGCCGGGCGCAGCGGCGCGGTCACCATTGCCACCAACATGGCTGGGCGCGGTACCGACATTATTTTGGGCGGTAACGCTGACTATATGGCCCGCCTCAAGGTGCGCGAATACCTCATGCCGCGCCTGGTCAAGCCCGAAGACGAGGACGAGTTTGCGGTGACGGCGGTGCCGGGCACCAAGGGACGGGCTCCGGCCCAGGGCTTTGGCGGCACCAAGAAAGTCAAAACCTGGAAGGCTTCCCCCGATATCTTCCCCATCGAGCTGTCGTCAGCGACGGTTGAAGAACTCAAGGCTACCGTTGACTTCGCCGTGTCTACCTACGGTGAACGCAGCCTGCCCGAACTCCAGGCCGAAGACAAACTGGCCGTGGCCGCCGAAAAGGCCCCCACCGACGACCCGGTGATTCAAAAGCTGCGCGATGTCTACAACCGCATTCGCGAGGAGTACGAGTCCTTTACCAGCGCCGAGCACGACAAGGTGATTCAGGAGGGTGGCCTGCACGTGATTGGCACCGAGCGCCACGAGTCGCGCCGTATTGACAACCAGCTGCGGGGTAGAGCGGGTCGCCAGGGTGACCCCGGCTCGACCAAGTTTTTCTTGAGCCTGCAAGACAACCTGCTGCGGATCTTTGGCGGCGATCGCGTGGCCGGTCTGATGAATGCCTTCCGCGTGGAAGAAGACATGCCGATTGAGTCGGGGATGCTGACGCGATCGCTGGAAGGGGCGCAAAAGAAAGTCGAAACCTACTACTACGACATCCGTAAGCAGGTGTTTGAGTACGACGAGGTGATGAACAACCAGCGTCGTGCCATCTACGCCGAGCGCCGTCGCGTGCTCGAAGGCGATGCGCTCAAAGAAATGGTGATTGGCTATGCCGAGCAAACCATGGACGACATCGTCACCGCCTACATCAACCCCGAGCTGCCCCCCGAAGAGTGGAAGCTGCCGGAGATGGTGGGCAAAGTGAAGGAATTTGTCTACCTGCTCTCTGACCTCACCCCTGAGCAGCTCGAAGATTTGTCAGTGGGCGAAATTCGCACCTTCCTCCACGAGCAGGCCCGGATTGCCTACGACATCAAAGAGGCCCAGGTCGACCAGATCAAGCCGGGGCTAATGCGCGAGGCCGAGCGCTTCTTTATCTTGCAGCAGATCGACAGCCTCTGGCGCGATCACCTGCAGCAGATGGACGCTCTACGGGAAACCGTGGGCCTGCGCGGCTACGGCCAAAAAGACCCGCTGATCGAGTACAAGAGCGAGGGCTACGAGGTCTTCCTCGACATGATGACGGGCATTCGCCGCAACGTGGTCTATACGCTGTTTCAGTTTCAGCCCCAGCCTCAGCAGCAGGTGAAGGCTTCCCAGCAGGTAGGCTAACGCTGTCAGTGACCGACATCACAATGGGGTCAAACTTGAGAGTTCTCCGTAATTACACCAACTCCTGATAAACCTAGAGCTGTGGCGTAGCGGATGGTGGTTATCTGAGGCATAGTAGGGATGAGCGATCGCCGCTCACCTATATCGAACCCCTTAACACTCAATCCCCTATACAGAATCAGCCCCCGGTGCTTCGGCATCGGGGGTTATATTTTGAGTCAGTGTTTTAGGGCCTATACAAAATTCAATCTGATCAACCTCGATTCATGATCAGAAACCCTGTAGGGGCGCAGCATGCTGCGCCCCTACAAACGGGGAGATGCTCAATCAGGTTTGGTATTACCGGGCTGACACCGCTAGGGGTGCATTGACGGTCAGGCTCAGGTCGCGGGCGGGGTTAATGGTAATTACATCGACCCGGTTGCGCCCGAAGATTCTGCCCAGGGTGGCTCCGGTGGCGGTACCGGCCAGGACTTCTAGAGCACCGACCCGCTGGTCGCCAGTGGTACGGGCGATCGCCGCCGCTGCGCCCGAACCCAGCACTGCTCCAGCTAGCGTCTCGCCCAAGGTGCCGCTCTGGCGAATCGTTTCGGTGGTGGTGACGGTTTGCGAGGTGGCGTTGATCGCCATCCGCTGTCCCCCGACCAGCACCAGTTCTTGGGCCACAAATTGAGAGCCGCTGCCGCTGGGGCGCAGTTCGCCCACCACCTGACTACCCGCCGGAATCAGCACCCGCCCGGTGCTGTCGGTGACGGCCTGGGCCACATTGAGAGTGAGCGCGGCGGTCTCGTCGGGCAGCACAACCACCTTGTCGCTCTCGTAGGCTACGCTGAGCACGGTACCGGTGGGCACAGTGGGTTGAGCCGCCTGCTGCTGCCCGACAATGTAGGGAGAATTGATGGTCGCCACCTGATTTTGGCTGGCCAAGGCCTGATAGATAAAGGCGGCGACATCGGCCCGGGTCGCAATTTGATTCGGCCTTAGCGCCTGCACATCGGGATAGTTGACCACCAAGCGCCGTTCTGTCGCCGCCGCCAAACTGGCCACTGCATAGGCAGGAATTTGGCTGGCATCGCGATAGACCTGGACGCTGTTTTGGTTGCTGGCTGTGTAGTTCAATCCATTGGAGAGAGAAACCAGCACCTGAGCCCGAGGAATATTTTCATCGGGGCGAAACACGTTGCCGGGATAGCCCGACAAAAAGCCCATCATATTGGCCTCACGAATAGCGGCAGCGGCCCAGTAGTTGGCGGGCACATCCACAAACGATGTGGCGCTTCGCACCGAGGACTGGTTGAAAGCCTGGCGAACCATGGCGGCAAACTGGGCTCGGGTTACGGGCTCATCGGGTCGAAATGAACCGTCAGGAAAACCAGCGATGATGCCTCTGGCTGCCAGCGTCGTGATAAATTCCCTCGCCCAGTAGCCTGAAGACACATCAGTAAACTGGGTTTGAGTTTGGGTCTGGGCGACGACCGGCGCGGCTGTAATGATTGGGGTAAAGGCACCAATACCCAATCCCAGCGCCAGCAGCAGGGCGGTTCCAGACTTGAGGCGAAACGCATTAGACATGGTAAAACTCCAAAGACAAAAAAGATGTGAATGTAGGCTGAGCCGATTGGTTTGTGATCGCAAAGCTTCGGCAGACTGAGCATGTATTTCCCAGGCTGGCTTTTGATAGATCAGCTCCAAAAAATGCCAAAAACCTTGTTCTTTTAGGAAAAAGAGAAAACCAGCTCAAGTCCTTTTTGATGTAATCACGAGGCAATGGAATGGCTTTTGCAATCCTTAATCGGAGTAGGAAGAGCAACTTTTTTTTCGTCATCCTTTAGACAATTTAATGCTGTTTTTGCTGTATTTACTGGACATCTTTCCGCTATTTCAACTGTCACAATGCAGACCGTTTGTGCATAGCAAAAGCTGCTGATTTAGCAAAAAGAGTTGACTATTCTAGAGGCTCAAAAGTTCCAGCTTCAGGCAAAGTTAATTCGCAAGGAATGTGACCAGGTTTGCTGTGTATGCCCAGAGGCTGAAATTCTGCCCATGAGCCTCAACTAGGGGAACTTTTTCTCACCTGTACTTGACTGCCTTAAAAGCTCAGGGTGGCGAGTCGCTGAATACCCGTGGCGATCGCGTTCTCATCCAGTTCTGTGTAGCTAAAGATAAACTCGTGGTCGGGGCTGTGGCCCTGGTACTGGGGGCTGGCGGAGATCAACCCCACACCAACCTCGGCTGCTTTGGCTATCAAATCAGCATCGGGAATTTTGGTGTGAAACCGTACCATAAGGTGCAGGCCGGCATTTTCGCCCAGAACCGTGACGCGACTGCCAAAGTGCTGAGTCAGAGCCGCGACCAAAGCCTGGCGGCGCTGGTCGTAGAGCGATCGCATGCGGCGAATGTGCCGCTCCAGGTGACCCTCGGCGATAAAGTCAGCCAGCACCGCCTGCTCCAGGCCGGGCACCTGGCGATCGCTCAGCCACTTGGCCCGCCGAAACAGCGGCACCAGAGCCGGGGGCAGCACCATATAGCCCACCCGCAGCGACGGGAACAGCACTTTTGAGAAGGTGCCCACGTACAGCACCGACTGCCCCTGGCCCAACCCCTGTAGCGCGGGAATTGGACGACCAGCGTAGCGGTATTCGCTGTCGTAATCATCTTCAAAAATGAGGCTGCCGTTTTGTTGTGCCCAGGCCAGTAGCGCCAGCCGCCGGGGCAGCGACAGTACCGCCCCGGTCGGAAACTGGTGTGACGGGGTGACGTAGACCAGGCGGATAGGGGCCGTGACCCGAGCCAGCTTGTCCACATCCAGACCCGACTCATCCACCGGGATGGGGTGCAGAATCGCCCCCTGGCTAGTAAAAACACGGCGGGCGCTGAGGTAGCTGGGTTCTTCCAGGGCGATCGCATCGCCCGCCGACACCAGCACCCGAGTGGCCAGGTCGAGGGCCTGCTGAGTGCCGTTGGTAATCAAAATGTGGTCGGGCTGGCAGTGGACGGCGCGAGCCTGGCTCAGGTAGGCGGCGATCGCCTCCCGCAGCGGCCAGTGCCCCATTGGGTCGGTGGCGTAGTCGAGCCAGTCGCCACACCGACAGCGGCGCGACAGCAGCTGCCGCCACAGCGCCAGCGGAAACTGGTCGAGGGCCGGACGACCGTAGCGAAAGCTGATCTCTGCGGTTGGTTCAGCGGCGGGACTGGCGGCAAAGTCGGTTAGTCGCTCTCCATATTTCGACAACTTTAAGGGCGGCGGCGGGGTCGCAGGAACAGCATTCGGCTCTGGCGCGTGGAGCAGCGTCTCCGGTAGCTGTTCGCACACGTAGGTGCCCGAGCCCACCGCCGTTTGCAGATAGCCCTCACTCAACAGTTGGTCATAGCTCTGGGTAACAGTGGCCCGCGAGACGCCCAGGCTACTGGCCAGCGCTCGGGTAGAGGGCAGCCGCTGCCTGGGATTCAGCCGTCCGGTTAGAATAGCCTGCCGCAGCGCCTCGGAGATCTGCTGGTAGTAGGGAACGG
>PYGV01000312.1 GCA_003022385.1 filamentous cyanobacterium CCP3
TGGGTAGGTGAGTTAGGGTTAGGGTGCTCAGATGGGGGTGCGGGGTTAGGGGCGTTGGTGCAGCGATTTGAAGAATGAGCCCGCAAAAGCCTGAGGGCTGCCAGAATCTAAAAGTCGGGGCGGGTGATCAGACAGCTGAGGCCCAGGGTAACAGACCCGGCTAGCGTGGCTGCCGTTGAGGCATCAGTGCCCAAAAACACCAGCAAACTGTAGAGCATCACGCCGACGGTGGCCACCATACCCAGGGGGGTGGTGACAACATCCAAAACCTCTAGTAGTGCTTCGAGGAACCTCAAAAACTGAAGCCAGCGGGTCAAAAATGCCATAGGGTGACCATTCAGGCAGGGTTGGCAAAATGCTAGGAAATCAGCTTAGGGAACTATCTCTAGAATAACTGTTGTAGCCTTGACCAAAATTGCCCAACTCGGCATTCTCCAGATTTTTCTAAGTAAAGGGTTATCTAATAAAGGGCCTGCATCAGCCGTTTACGGTAGGTGAGGGTGAGCGGATCGCTGTTGCCCAGCAGCTTAAAGACCGTCAGCATGGCCTTGCGGGCGCTATCGTTGCGGTAGGTGCGATTGCGCTCCACCACCCCCAAAAACCCATCCAGAGCAGTAGCAAAATCTCCCTTCAGAGCGGCCTGGCTGGCGGTACCAAAAGCCGTATCCAATTCAGAACCGTCTAGATCCGCAAGGGATTGGCGCAGAGCGATCAGCCCTCGCAGGCCATCGGCCATATCAGTAGCGTCGCGATCGCCCGAATCAATCAGCTCTAAATACTGACCGGCCAGGGCATCATCCCCCTGTAGAACGTAGAGCTGGGCTGCTTTGAGCAAAATCTGGCTGTTGTTGGGGTAGCGGGTCAGCAGCGTCGTCAGGGCCGGAAAGATCTCGCCGGGGTCGCCGGTAGCCAGAGCCATATCAAAGGCCGTCAGGTCTTCCTCCAGGCTCGATCGCAGGCCCAGGTTGGCCAACAGTTCGCGCAGCTGCGGCTCGCTCAGCACCCCCACAAACCCCTCCTGCACCTGCCCCTGACTGACGATTCGCACGTCGGGCACCCCTTCTACCCCAAAAGCCTTGGCCAGCTCGGGGTTGGCGTCGATATCGACCTTGGCCAGCGTAAAGTCGTACTCCTGGGCCAGCTTTTCGAGCATGGGTTTGAGCAGCTGGCAGGGGCCGCACCAGGTGGCAAAAAAATCGACCAGCACCGGCTGCTCAAAGGACGGCTGCAGCACCGCCTGCTCAAACTCGGCCTGGTTCACAACAATAGATTGTCCCATCGGTACCTCAGCGGGGGCGAATAAACAGTTCATACAGCGACAGCAGCACTTCTATCACAATCAGCACTACCATGTACCACTCCATGCCCAGGTCGGCCTGCTGGCGCTCCAGGGTCGAGTGGCGATCGCGAATTTCGATAGGTCAAACCGTGTTTAGAACTGTTGCAGAACACCTGCGCGGCGGCAATGTTCCATACAACCCATCGTAGGGTATGTTAGAAAACTGGCATGACCTACATAAGGTAGCTATGCGGCATTGCTCCAGCAGTCCGGGTTGGCCCCGCTGCCCTTATGGCCTAGTGCCAGGTTTCCCCCCCAGTCTTGCCCACAGCAGGCGGGCTATTGTGGAGTAGGGCCGCAGCCATGAAGCGCGTAGTATTCATTCTTGGGGTTTTAGACGACGATGACGTTGACTGGCTGATTGAAGCTGGGCAGCGGCAAGAGCTTGAACCCGGGCAGGTGCTGATTCGCGAGGGCGAACCCTGCGAGCATCTCTATCTTATTTTAGACGGCGGCCTGGAGGTTTCCGTAGCGGCCCTGAGCGCCCAACCCATTGCTCACCTGGCGACAGGCGAAGTGGTCGGCGAAATGTCGTTTGTCGATAGTCAACCGCCCTCGGCCACGGTATCGGCCCTAGAACCCAGCATTGTGCTGGCGATTTCCTGCGCTCAGCTGCGCCACAAACTTCAGCAAGACATCTGGTTTGCCTCCCGGTTTTATCGGGCGCTGGCCATTTTGCTCTCTAGCCGTCTGCGCAGCACCGTCAAACACTTGCAGGGCGAGCACTGGCGACCGGTAGCGAGCCTCAACGACGCTGGGCTGGCCGAAATGAACGACATGCTCTCCATCGGCGGCATTCGCTTTGACTGGATGCTCAAGCGCCTGCGCGATGTAAATTCAAATCCCTGGGAAGAGCTAGAGGTAGACTCCGCTGATTAGAGAATTGATTGAACATAACGGCTGGCACAGTCAGCCACTAGGGAAGGTTTCTGCTACCATTCAGGCAATGACAGGAATGGGTAAACTAAGGGCAGTCGTCGGTTTGCTTTAATGGTCGTTGTCCTCTGTAGCGATAAGCTAAGTAAGTCAGCTGAGACGGCCACGGCAGGCAACGGCATAGATTGCCTAGACGGGCAACTCTGGCGGTGTAAATCGAAAAAAATGACCATCTACTAGGCCGCCAATTAGCTTTATATTCCCTACCAAGTCGATTTTGGGCTCCGTTTTTGCAAGTGTCAGAGCATGCCACTCCATACAAAACTCAGTAATATTCTCATTGTTGAAGACAGCAAAGGCCGTCGAGAAATCGTTTTAGACGGTTCGGTTTACTCGATTGGGCGCGACCCAAAGTGCGATATTCGACTGTCGTCTCAGTTTGTGTCACGGCACCACGCTACTTTGGTGCAGCTACCCAAGGACGATGACACCTTTTATTACCGCATCGTAGACGGCAACCTGAAGGGCAAACCCAGCGCCAACGGCATGCTCATCAATGGTCGCAAGCTCCAGGCTCACGACCTTAAAAACGAGGACGAGATTGTGTTTGGCCCGCAGGCGCGCGCTATTTACTATCAGCTCAAGCGCGACAGCCAGTCCACCCTGCCCCCCGACGAGTTTGATATCACCCTGATTAGCCCCAATATGGTTGAGGAAGGTGAAGATGACGGAGAAGGTCTGGACGAGGACATCGAAAACTAGGACCGCCCAATCCAAGAATACCCTTGAGCGCAAAAAGTCTCTATAAACAATATGCGGGCGGCCCCGCGACAGTGTGGAGCCTAGACTAGCGCCACAATGGCCTGATTGACGGCGCTGAACACCTGCTCGCAGTGGTTGTCGCGCCTGAGCGGTAGCTCTTCATTCTTGACGACCAGATTTACGCAGCCAGAACCTGCGGCTACGGTAGGCTGGTTGATCAATACTTCGATGGTGGTGAGCTGAGACAGCGAGACTTGACCAGGCTGCTCTTTAGCAACCAAGTAATCGCCATTTTCATAGACCATGTTCAACCCAAAGGCTTGCAGAGAGCTGATGATGGCGTCTCTCAGCCGAGAGGTGGTCTCGGGAACAGGAAGAGAGTTTGTGTAACGTGCCATAGGCGTCCTTTGCTGAGACGATAACAACTATTGCTCAGTGTCAGGTCGATGGCGACTCAAATTAGTTCCCCAACGAACCCATTTACCAGAACCTAGTGAGTCCTGAGTTTGTATCTTAATGTATAGCATGATTTTTATGGGGGTCAAGGGTAGTAGTTCGGTCGTCGGGGCGATCGCGCCTGCCTGTAAGCTTGAGGGGGCAACCACTAGAGTAGGGGCCAATGCCAGGTAAACTGTTGGTTTTTGAAGGGGTAGAGGGCTGCGGTAAATCGACCCAGCTCCAGATTCTGGGCGCGGCTTTGCAGCAGAGCAGCGGCCTTCAGCAGCTCCAGCGACGGGGCCTGATTCCCCAGATTTTGGCGACGCGCGAGCCGGGGGGTACAGAACTGGGCCTGGGGTTGCGCCAGCTGCTGCTGGGCGATCGCGGCGGGGCCGCGATGGCGAGCCGGGCGGAGCTGCTGCTGTACGCCGCCGATCGGGCCCAGCATGTCGAAGAGGTGATCAGGCCCGCTCTGGCAGCGGGCAGCTGGGTGTTGTGCGATCGCTATATCGACTCGACGGTGGCCTACCAGGGCTATGGGCGCGGCCTGGAGCTGGCCCTGATCGAACAGCTCAACCAGGTGGCAACTGGGGGGCTGCTGCCCGACCTCACCCTCTGGCTCAGGCTCGACGCCGAGGTAGGCCTGGCTCGCACCCGTCAGCGGGGAAGCGCCGATCGCATGGAGCAGGCCGATCTGGCCTTTCACCAGCGGGTGCAGGGGGGGTTTGAGGCCCTGGCTCAGCAGCATCCAGAGCGCATTGTGGCGATCGACGCGACGAAGGATATAGACACCGTTGCCCGCGAAATTTTTGCCGTTGTGGAAGGGTATTTGCAGCCGTGGTACGCGCCCAGTTTGACGGCCTAGTCGGTCAGGATACCGCCATTGCGCTGCTCTGCCGCGCGGTGGAGCAGGGGCGGGTGGCTCCGGCCTACCTGTTTGCCGGTCCCCACGGGGTGGGGCGACGGCTGGCGGCTGAGCAGTTTGCAGCCGTTCTTTTTGCCCCCGGCGCCCAGCCGCCATCCCCCACGCTGAGGCGGCGCATTGCCCAGCGCAACTACCCCGACCTGCTGTGGGTAGAGCCGACTTACCTGCACCAGGGCAGACTGGTCGGTGCATCCCAGGCGACGGAAGAAGGAATTGCGCGCAAAAGCCCACCCCAGACCCGCCTGGAGCAGGTGCGGCAGATCGCCCAGTTCTTAAGCCGTCCGCCCCTGGAGTCTGCCCGAGCGGTGGTGGTGATAGAAGCTGCCGAGACCATGGCCGAGGGAGCCGCCAATGGCCTGCTCAAGACGCTGGAAGAACCGGGACAGGCGACCATTATTTTGCTGGCCCCCGGCCCGCAGTCGCTGCTGCCCACCCTGGTGTCGCGCTGCCAGACGATTCCCTTTCAGCGGCTCAATACAGCCGATTTAGCAACGGTGCTGGAGCGGGTGGGGCAGGGCGAGGTGCTGGCGCAGCCGCAGGTTTTGGCTATGGCCCAGGGCAGTCCGGGCGGGGCGATCGCCTCCTATAACCAGCTCCAGAGCATTTCTCCAGAGTTGCTCGCCGCCCTGCACCAGCCCCCCCACAGCCTGCGCGATGCCCTCGACCAGGCCCGCCAGGTGGCCAAGGCCCTCGATACCGAAGCTCAGCTCTGGCTGCTCGACTACCTGCTCAACTGGTACTGGCAGCGCTACCCAACCGAGAGCCCCCGCTGGTTGCCCAAACTTGAGGCGGCCAAGGGCTACCTGCGCCGCTTTGTGCAGCCTCGCCTGGTGTGGGAAATCATGCTGATGGATCTGGTGAAACCTGCATCTGGCGGTTTTTGAAGCCGGTGTACCGCAGGAAGGCCATACCCTCACCCTGACTACTCCCCGCTGGGCAGCATCGTTTAGCCTAGAGGCGGCATGGCGTAAGGCCAACGAGCCCCTGGAGCTGGTCTGCCAACGCTGTATAGCGCCGCACAGTTGGCCCCATCTGTTACATCTAACTACCCCTATGGCTGAAGAGTTAACGCTGATTGTTGAGATGGTGACCGTGCTGGGGGCGGCCACGGTGGGCGGGTTTCTGGCCAGTCGTTTGAAACAGCCGGTGCTGCTGGGCTACCTGCTGAGTGGCATGCTAATTGGCCCCGCCGGACTGGGGCTAATTACCCTCGAAGGCGATATTGAGGTGCTGGCCGACATTGGTGTGGCGCTGCTGCTGTTTGCCCTGGGCATTGAGTTTTCGCTTAAAGATCTGCTGCGCATTCGCGCGATCGCCCTGGGGGGAGGGTCGCTGCAAATTTTGCTCACCATTGTGTTGGGGGGCGGCCTGGCCTACCTGACTGGCTGGGTCGACACCCTGCCCACGGCGGTCTTTTTGGGGGCGGTGCTGTCGCTGTCGTCGACGGCGGTGGTGCTCAAAAGCCTGATCGAGCGCAACGAAATGCAGACCAACCACGGGCAGATCATGCTCGCCATTTTGATTGCCCAAGACCTGGGTGTGGGCCTGATGCTGGCGATTTTGCCCGCCCTCACCCAGCCCGCCGATGGGATTGGCACCGCCCTG
>PYGV01000313.1 GCA_003022385.1 filamentous cyanobacterium CCP3
CCTACTCCCTACAAGGCCGCACCATCAACATCTGCTCGGCCTGGGTAAAGCCATATTTCTCATAAAACGGCTGCATCTCGGGGGTGCAAAATAGCTGAATGCACTCCACCTGAGCTAGCTTCGGGTGCGTGGTCACATGCTCGATGAGCTTGGCCCCCAGCCCCTGTTTGCGATAGTCTGCCGCGACGATTACATCAAAGACGATCGCCCGATAGATCCAGTCGGTTAGCACTCGGCAAAAGGCAGCCAGTCGCTGCGATTCCGCGTCCCACAGACCAAAGAGCAGGTCGCTGTTGTGCAGTAGCAAGGGCACGTCGGTCAGGGCGCGTTCTTTGCTCCACCATTCTTGTAAGTACATTTGGTGGAGTTGCTCAACCTGGGTTGGGTTGAGTTCGTGAATGAGGGTAAGCATAGGAAAATTTCGATTCTTTACAGTACGGTTATCTTGACCCAAGAGCTTAGAGCAAAGGGCTACGATCGAGGAGTAGCAAAGGCGCAAGACCTATCTTACTGCCGATGGCAGGGGCCGATGTGGCCGATATAGTTTGGGTATAGATGCGTCGCCAATCCTGCTTGCCTGCCTTCTCGCTTAGCGGCGAGGCACACGCGAGACTCAAAGGCAAGAGCTAAGAGCAAAACCTAAGGGCGATCGCAGCAAACTACTGATGCCGGCCAGGTCAAAGCGCGATCGCCCCAGGAGCGAGCCTTGGACCCTGCGCTGGCACCCATTATCCACATCCGGAGGACACCTCCATGAAACTCTCTCTACTGGCTGGAGCCGCAGCCGCTATTCCTGTAGCTTTTGCTATGCCTGTGCAGGCCGAAAACCCAGCCCACGTACGGCAACTGCTCGAAACCAATTTCTGTCAGGGGTGCGACCTGTCGGGCGCAGATTTGACCCAGGCCCACCTGATTGGGGCCGACCTGCGCGACGCCAATTTGCAGAGGGCTACCCTAGTCGAAGCCAACCTGGAAGGGGCCGACCTCAGCCGCGCCAATCTGACAAACGCTAATTTGACCAGCGCCTTTTTGACCAACGCCCTGCTTCAGAACGCCACCCTCGACGAAGCTAACCTGACCGATGCCTCTGTCTACTTTGCTGAGGTTAACGGCGCTTCGTTCCTAGATGCCGACTTGACTGGCGCAGAAATTGTGGGTACCCCAATCAGCGTGGGCGGCGACTAGCAGCTCTAGGCTCGACTCAACTCTCAACGGGGGTATGGGGCAGATGACCCCACTCGTTAAACGTAGGTTAAGTGGCGCGTTAACAAACCCAACAAAACAAAAGCTGTAGATTGGGTGAAACGAAGTTAAACCCAATCTACAGAAGACTACTTGGCTAACCCACTACAGCACCGCGATCGGGGTTGGGAATGGTGACTACCGCTTCGCTGCCTAAGGCATCGTGATTCCGCAGGGTTTCCATGTTGATGACGTAGCGAAAACTGCTGCTGCTAGCGCGGGCCAGGCTGTCGAACACGTCGTTGATCTCGTCGATGCCAACCATTTTAGTTTTGGGCGAGATATTGTGCTCTGCACAGAGATCAAGAACTTCCTGAGTGTCGGCAATGCCGCCAATTAGCGAGCCGACGAGACTGATTCGGTTGAAGACCAGCGGGCCAGGAGAGAACTCCGGAAAGCTGATCATATTGCCGACGATAATTAGCGTCGAATTGGGCCGCATGAGCGCGATGTAGGGCGCAATGTCGTGGGCAACAGGAATTGTGTTGATCATCATGTCGAGGCTTTGGGCGACCTCTTTCATTTGGTCGTCGTCGGTAGAAATAACAACCTGATCGGCGCCCAGCGCTAGAATGTCGTCTTTGGCCTCAGCATTGCGGGTAAATGCCACCACCTCTGCCCCCAGCGCTTTACCAATTTGCACCGCCATATGGCCCAGGCCGCCAATGCCCACCACCCCAAGCCGCTGACCCTTTTGCAAGTTCCAGTGCTTCATAGGCGCGTAGACTGTAATACCGGCGCAGAGAATTGGCCCGGCGATCGCAGGATCTAGCCCATCGGGCACCCGGACTACAAATTCCTCGCGAACGATCATGTCGGTCGTATAGCCGCCATAGGTGTTGCTGCCGTCCGGAATTTTGGAGCCGTTATAGGTCAGCGTGCAGCTTTTGGGGCCAGAGCAGTAGTTTTCTTCCCCCGCCTGGCACGAATCGCAGACCTGGCAGCTGTTGATCATGCAGCCCACACCGACGCGATCGCCTTCGGTAAACTTCGTGACCCCATCTCCCACCGCAGAGACCACACCAATGATTTCGTGCCCTGGAACGCAGGGATACAGGGTATTGCCCCAGTCGTTACGAGCCTGGTGCAGGTCAGAATGGCACACACCACAGTGGGTGACTTGAATCGCCACTTCCCCAGCGCTGAGCCCCTTGCGCTCAAAGGTAACAGGGCCTAGCAGGCCATCGGCGCTTTGCAAACCAAAACCAAATACTTTCATGCTCTAGAGTCCTGTAGGTCGTCGAGTTGTTCGCCAAAACCGCGAGCTGTTGGGTCAGCAAGCGCCTTTAGTTATTCCACACCAGATTCAACGCTACGATCGCAGTCTGCGACACTATCTAGCGAAAGACTTGGCGAACGAGACCCCTGAGCACCTAGAAGTGGTCGAGCAGACTGTATCGAGAGAGCGACGAAGGCCTAGGGTCTAGGCATGGCCTTTACCAGGGCATTTCCCTGTGCTGCCAGCACCAGCCTGTAGCCCTGCTAGGGCTGAGTTCTCTCCCCATAGGTCAACAACTGCTCGATCGCCCTTAACCGATGCTGCCACGATCGCAGGCGATAGCGGCTGTTCGCAGTGTCGATCAGCACTCCCTGATTCAGCGGCTCTTGCACATT
Organism: filamentous cyanobacterium CCP3; assembly: GCA_003022385.1. Lineage (GTDB taxonomy): Bacteria > Cyanobacteriota > Cyanobacteriia > Phormidesmidales > Phormidesmidaceae > Nodosilinea. The sequence goes on from PYGV01000313.1 coordinate 2,857, forward strand.
AGCAAGACCGGCCTTGACATTGGCCAGATGGCGGCGCGACGGCTCCTGAGCCAGGGTTTCAAACTCAGTGCCCAGCGTGTTGACCGCCTCAACCCAGGGTTCCAGGGTGCCGCGCTCCATCCACAAACGATCTTGGGTAATCAGCCAGCTCCACTCGCGCTGGAGCGCCTCGTAGCGGCTAAAGGCCATCGCGTAGGGGGTGGTAGGGCCGGGCTGTCTAGCACCCTGGGTCTGGGCCAGCACCGCATTTAGCTCAGCATTCAAATCGGCAGTGGCAAACAGGGCATAGCCGGGGGTGGGCAGGTCGCGGCTGGCCTGCATCTGGTCGAGGGTGGCGGCATTTGACAGGTTGAGCAGGCGAATGCCGGGAATGACCAGGGTAGAGCCAAATGATTCATTCACTAGCCACGGCGAGACAATGCGATCGAAGCGGCTGGTGTCGCCTGCGTAGCTCATCAGCACAATCCAGTCGAGGTAGCTGGCCCGTGCCCAGGTGCCCCAGTCTTGCTGAATGCGCTGGAGGCGATCGTGCTCGGGGTTGGCAAATACCGCTGCCGACATAACGAGGCCGGGGCGCTGCCGCCGCAGCAGATTGGAGATGGCTTCGACAAAGGACGTCACCTGGTGGGCGCGAAACTCAGTCCAGCGCTGCCACAGCACCTGCTGCTGAATCTGCTGATTGCGATCGAGCCCGCTGGCGCGAGGGTTTAGGGTCAGCGGGTCAACCCCGCTGGTGCTCTGAAACCGCCAGCGGGCCACATCGCCATAGCCGTAGGTGCGGTTGGCTCCAGGGTCTTGAAAGGGGTAGCGAATGTAGTCGAGGTGCAGCCCATCGACCTCGTACTGGGTGACGATTTCGGTCATTAGCCGGGTCAGGTAGCTGCGCACCTCGGGGTTGGCGGGGTCGAGAAAGGGCTTGTCTTGCCCGCGAGGAATGCGATTGCCGCTGTTGTCGTAGCCTGCCCAGGTCGGGTGCTGCGAGATAATCGGGCCGGGGTAGTCGACGGGCTGGTTGAGCAGGCTGTTGTGGCGCTGGTTGCCCGCCGCAAACACCCACACCCAGGCGTGTAGGGTCATGCCGCGCTGGTGGGCCAGATCCACAGCCGCCGCCAGGGGATCCCAGCCGCGAGTCAGGGGGTTTTGCTCGGGGGCCACCTGGCTGGGGTAGATGGTGTAGCCCGCATTCACGGTCTCAAAAAAGACGGTGTTGATGCCAGCGGCGGCCAGCTTGTCGAATACCTGGCTCAGCCCCTGGGGCGATTTGGCCTGCACGATGGTGCCGCGATCGAGCCACACGGCGCGAATTTCACCTTGGTCAATGGGGCGATCGGTGGCAAAGTTGTCCCACAGGGCGGTGCGAACGGCTAGCCAGCGATCGCGCACCTCCCCATGCTTGCCCGCTGCCAGCAGCCCATCCCACTCGTTCAAGAGCTGCTGAGCGTCTGCTAAGGCGGGGTGGAGAAAGGTTCCCTCGGTGAGCTTTGCCCGGTTGGTGGCACCCAGCTCGGGCTGGCCGTCGGGCAGGGTTAGCACCGTTGACGCATTCAGGGAACTGGCCATGATCAGGGCGCTCTCAAAGCGACCCATCAGGTTTTTCAGCTCCTGCTGCATGGCCAAAAATACCACCGGGCTGGGGGGCCGTCCGGTGGGCGATAGCTCAATCACCGCTGGGGCAATCTGCTCGGCGGGGTCGCCCACCGTGGGGCCATTGGTCTCGGGAGCAGCGTCTAGGTCGTTGGGCGGCAGCACCCTGAGTCGTTGAGAGGGCGGCGGGGGCGGTATGGCCGGAACGTGCTCGGGTCGCCGACCGGGCCGGGTCTGAGTATGGGGGGCTGGAGGTGCAACATTGTCGGCCTCATTGGCTGGCTCGATTGCTTCAATCGGCCCTTCGAGATTTAGTTCAGAATCCAGTGCCTCAACAGCAGGCAGAGCATTGGCCTGGGCATAGGCCGAGACCTGAGGCATGCCCCAACTCCCAACCAACCCAGCGATGGCTATGAGTAAAAAGCCCGGCTGCATCACCCGCTGCGTCACAATGTCATCCCCCCATCACACGGCGCTAATTGTGGCACAGCCCAGCCGCGCTGGCGCTGACATTAGGAGCGATCGCCAGATACAGCAAGTAACGGATCCAGATCCGTGACTCTGTTTAGGCGCTGTACCACCCTTTCAGTAAACCCATCAGGCGGGCAGGTTAACCGTAAACGTAGTGCCCGCCCCCACTCGGCTGGTGACCTTGATAGTGCTCTGCAGCAGCAGTTACTCGTTCCCATACTCTGCGTGGGAATGCCTCTGTGGCGCTCCAGCGCTCAGTCGAGTCAGCTGTGGATTGGGTGAAACGCGGTGTCACCCAATATCAGAACGGTTTTTGCCAAGTCTTTGAAGATGCGTTCTCCAACCAATGTTGAGCTTCACTGGAGCTATAGAATAGACCCATAGCTACCGTAGCAAAGACTATTAATGCCTATCTTGCTCAGGGACAAGAATTTAAGAGTCTTGGTTAACCCTGGCGACCACAATCCATTCCATGTTCATGTCATCAGCAGTGAGTTTGAGGTAAAGATTGACATATCAGGCGATGCGGCTTGCGTATTGGAGAAAGGTCAGAAACACCAAAATATGACTAATGCTCAACACACCAGGGCAGCGCTAGCGCTATGTCAAGCCAATCTACAGTATCTAAAAGCAGAAGCCCGGAAATATTATGTCTAGCGAAGAACTCAAGCTGGCTGAGAGCGTCGTCTATGATGCGGCTACCCGCGAAGTCATTGTCACCCTGAGAGACAGTTCTCGCCATGTATGGCCCATCAGGTTGCTGGAAATGCTAGAGAGTAAAGCTGATGACTGGGTGCCGTTGACTGGTCCGACTGATGAGCAACTATCGAACGTAGAAGTGTATGGCGGCGGTCGATATATTCTGTGGGATGAGTTGGGCCAGGTCTTTAAGATTGCCGATCTGCTAGCCGGAGTTTATGGACGCGAGGAGTGGATGAAAAAGTTAATGGCCATGGCCTGTCTCTTATACACATCT
>PYGV01000058.1 GCA_003022385.1 filamentous cyanobacterium CCP3
CTTAAACCAATTTAATCCTTGACAGGAACCTTGGCTTTGTTTCTAAACTATGTAGTTGTCGAGGTTCACTGCTAACCTTCAGTAAGCAACCCGTTCGAGCCGCTTCCCTCAGGCGCTTTATTAATATAGGGTGGATTCCTGGTGGTGTCAACACCTTAATCGGAGAAAGTTTTGGTGACCAAAAGCCCTTGCGCTGCAAGGGCTTTTGGCGTTTCAGGGCAGGGTTAGCGTGGATTTAGCCAATTTTTTTTCTGAAAAAACTTTTTTTGCCTACACCGTATCTAGGGGTAAAAGAGGGCGGCAAAGCGGCACAGCTAGCGTAGTGAAATGTGCTCTGGGCAAGGGTTAAGGGCATTAAGGCGACGTTAATCTAGCTCTGTAATTGGGGATACAGACAAGTCTTATCAATCGCTTGCTGGCAGCACGAGCAGGCGGTTCTGAGGTCAGATTTGCCTTGGGCCTAGGTTATCGGTGAGGAGTTCGGTGCCGTCTCGAGCGATTGGGGCAGGTCTGTTGAATACTAGTAGAGGTATTGAGTGAGAGCCTGAATTAACGGGGGAATTTGTGAACTTTCAGTCTGTGATTGCGACGCTGAATGAGTTTTGGGCCCGGCAGGGCTGCGTGATTATGCAGCCCTACGATACGGAGAAGGGAGCGGGCACGAAGAGCCCCCACACGTTTTTGCGGGCGTTGGGGCCAGAGCCGTGGGCGGTAGCCTATGCGGAACCCTGCCGTCGACCGGCGGACGGGCGCTATGGAGAAAATCCCAATCGCTATCAGCATTATTTTCAGTACCAGGTGCTGATAAAGCCGTCGCCGAGCGATATTCAGGAGACCTATCTAGAGTCGCTGCGGGCGTTGGGGATCAAGCCCGAAGACCACGACATCCGCTTTGTGGAGGACAACTGGGAAGATGCGGCGGTGGGGGCCTGGGGCGTGGGCTGGGAGGTGTGGCTGGACGGGATGGAGATTACTCAGTTCACTTATTTTCAGCAGTGCGGTGGAATTGACTGTCGGCCGGTGTCGATTGAACTGACCTACGGGCTGGAGCGGCTGACAATGTACCTGCAGGAGGTGGATGCGATCGCCAAGATTCAGTGGAATGATCAGCTGACCTATGGTGATATCTATATGCAGGCTGAGATTGAAAACTCAACCTACAACTTTGAATCGTCAAATCCAGAGCTGCTGTTTACGCTGTTTGACTTATATCAGCAGGAGGCGGAGCAGCTGATGGATCGGGGACTGGTACTGCCGAGCTATGACTATGTGCTCAAATGTTCCCACACCTTTAATCTATTGGATGCACGAGGGGTCATTTCGGTGACAGAGCGCACCCGATATATTCGCCAGGTGCGAGGATTAGCGCGACGGGTAGCACAGCTCTACCTTGAGCAGCGAGAAAAGCTGGGGTTTCCTTTGCTGGAGAACGCCCAGCGAAACGTAGCTTAGGGTGGGTTCGGCCAAGTACTGACGTCAACAGATCCAGCAAGTCCAGTCAGTGACATCTAAGCGAAGGTTGATTTAGATGGTAATACTCTTGGGGCTTGTTCCGAGCGGAAGGGCATCTCTAGTGTTTACGTACGGAGATGCCCTTCCGTTTTGTCTGTAGGCCTCTAGTGGATTGAGCGCCCTAAGCAGTTTGACGTAGAACAATACCTAGAGCATTCAATAAGGTATCAACGTGCTGAGGCTGACTGTTATAGCCCATTAACCCGATGCGCCAGACTTTACCGCCCAATTCTCCTAAGCCGCCGCCGATTTCAATGTTGTAGTCGGCCATGAGCTGGCGGCTCACAGCCTTAGCATCGACGCCGTTGGGTACACGCACCGTAGTCAGAGTGGGCAAGCGCAGCGATTCGTCCACGTGGCAGGTGAGTCCGAGATCGGCTAGTCCAGCCCAGAAATAGGAGGCAGTTTGCTGGTGACGCTGCCAGCGGGCTTCTAATCCTTCTTCGGCCAATAGACGCAGAGCTTCGCGCAGGGCATAGGTGAGGTTGACCGGAGCAGTATGGTGGTAGACCCGCTCTGGCCCCCAGTATTTTTGCAGTAGGTTGGCGTCGAGGTACCAGTTAGCCACGGGTTGGCGGCGCTTCTCCAGCTTGGCTACGGCCCGAGGGCTCATAGTAAAAGGAGAGATACCGGGGGCGCAGCTCAGTCCCTTTTGACTACAGCTGTAGGCCAGATCAACCTGCCATTCGTCGAGGAAAATTGGTACACCGCCCAGGCTAGTGACTGTATCAACCAGCAGCAGACAATCGCGGGAAGCGCAGGCGGCTCCCAGACCGTCAAGGGGCTGACGCACGCCGGTTGAGGTTTCGGCATGGACGATCGCCAGCACCGCAGGCCGATGTTCATCCAGGGCCGCAGTCAGTTCGTCGAGGGTAAAGGCTTCGCCCCAGGGCCGGTGAAGGGTGACGACGTCGGCCCCATAACGTTGGGCCATATCGACGAGGCGGTGGCCAAAGTACCCTTTGACGGCGACAAGCACGCGATCGCCCGGCTCGACGGCATTGGCAATCGTGGCTTCCATCGCTGCTGACCCCGTACCGGCTACGGCGTAGGTGAGGGGATTGGTGGTTTGCCAGGTGTAGCGCAGCAGGTCTTGGACCTCGTCCATCATGGCCAGATAGGCGGCATCGAGGTGGCCGATGGGCTGCTGATTCATGGCTGCAATAACGCGGGGATCAGCGTTGGAGGGACCGGGTCCTAGCAGCAAGCGATCGGGCACCACCAGGGGGGCAAGGGAAGCGGGGGGCGCCAGTTGAATGGACGAGTTAGGGGAAAGGGTGGTTGCCATAGATTCACCGATGTTTGGTTTTGGAGAATTGGTTTCATTCTCCTATGGAAGCGGCTTCTAGTAGCGTTGAGCACCACCAGGGGAACAGCCGCTTGAAATCTTGCGTTGAGTTCGCGTTTGGGTTCAGAGCTTTGCTTTGCTGCGTGACGCTGACGGCGACCCTTGGGACGAGAGGCGCAGCCACACGACAAATACTGTCCCCGGCTGGGAGGGGTAAGCAGCGGCCTCGGGGGGCAGCCACGGGGTACCCTGCACCGGGCTCACTACGTCGATATGCCCCCCCATACCCTGAACCAGATCTTGAACAATCGCCAAACCTAGCCCTGTACCGGGAACGTCGCCCTGGGCCTGTACGCCGCGAAAATGACGGCTAAACAGATGGGGCTGGTCGTCAGGCGGAATGCCTGCACCGGTATCGCCTACGGCAATCCCCTGGAAGAGCTGCGCGTTGAGCTGCTGCACTAGCCCGGCCGTCACCCACACTAGCGCTCCGGGGGTAGTGTACTTGAGGGCGTTGTCGATTAGATTGTGCAGCACCTCGCTCAGGGCGGCTGGGTCAAGCCAGACTTCGGGTAGAGCATCAGGAATATGGTGCACCAGGTGCAGACCCCGCTCTTGAGCCAGGGGCAGAATTGACTGCACCAGGGGTAGGGCCACATCGGCGATCGCGCCAGGTTTTACGGTTAGCGATCGCCCCAAACCATGCCCGGCAGGGGCGATCGCCAGTCCACCAGAGGCCCCTTGCTCATCCGCTGAAGCGGCGGCGGACTCAACGAAATCGGCGGTTGATCCAGGTAGTAGTAGCCCACCCACCGAAGGACTTGTGGGCTGAGCGAGCGTTTCATCGGCGATCGCCACAGCGTCATCAAAGTGCTGAGCCAAATCTTGCAACCGTCGACTTTCGCGCACAATGCCTTCAGCAATGGGACGGTTGGTATCTTCGGGAGGTAGGCGCTTGACCATCAGCTTGCCAAAGGTCTGGAGCGCCGTCAGTGGGTTACGGAACTGGTGCAGCAGATCGTGGAACGTTTCTGACTGATCGGACTGGTTGAGCTGGCGCTGATTGAGCTGGCGTTGTAGCCACTGGCTGCGCTGATCCATCACGCAGGCGATCGCCAGAGTGCTAGCCACCTGCTCTGCCTGCTGATAGTCGTCGGGCGTAAAGGGCTGGGCATCACGGGTGCTGACCATCATGCCTAGCACGATCCCCTCGTGGGTTAGGGGTAGCACCAGAGGGTAAGCCGCTGTCTCAGCCCCTAACCCCTGGGAGCCTACACTTGAGGGCAGCGAAACCACCCTTTCCCTGGGCAACTGATCACGCTGGTCATCTCGATCAACAGAGGAGTAGGCCGACCGTTCGGGCTCGGTAGCCCCAGAACGGGAGGGCCAGTTGTCTAGCTGAACCACAACCTGAGACGACTCCTGCCTGCTGTCCTTAACCTCGCTTTCCCGGTCAGAAACCGCCGCCAACCCTTCCCGCAACCCCTGCCAGAGATCGGCGGTCTCTGGGTACACCACCAGGGGCACCAGGGTTGGATTAATTGAGTCCGTGGTGGGTTCAACCAGGTAGATCACGGTCGACATTGCCCCCAAAGCCTGGGTCAGCAGGAGAACCTGAGACTGACACAAGGCCATAAATTCGGAGCTAGGGGAGCCAATCATGGCAAAGCAACTTAAGAGTGTGATGGAAGAAAAATTAAAGTTTTGTCAATTTTTTAACAATTCTGTTCAGGCTGATCTCTATTGAACACCCTTGTAACCTTTGCAAGCTATGGTTTGTAGGACTTCAAGCCTGAATTTTAAGAGAAGTTGAAATTCTTATTTTGAGCCTATATACTTGGCCTGGTTAACAAATTTTGTAACCGAAACTACATCCAAATATTCACTGAGAGGGAGGTAGGCAACTTGGCAAGGAGACGCAAGCGTAAGAGTCGTCGTCGCTTAGAAGGCCGTCGCATCTTAGAGGCTGTTCCTCAGTATAGTATTGAGAGCGGCAACGAAAAACCCGTAACCGCAGCTCGGAATTTCATCCATTCCGAGGGCATCGCCCCCCCAGCCCTGCTGCTGGTCAAACGGAATGAGCATACTACTGATCGGTACTTTTGGGCCGAGAAGGGTTTGTTTGGAGCCCAGTACGTTGAAGAGAATCACTTTCTCTTCCCCAGTCTGCGAGTTCTGCTTGGCGAAGAAGACGAAGAGAACTCTTCAGCTCTAGAGACCCTGACTCACTAACCCGATAAACTGCCCCGATAAACTGCTGACTGGCCACGCCGGTCCAGCGCAATTGAGTGAGTCATCGGATTCAATAGTGCAAAGCTAAGTACCGAAAGCTAGCCTAAGGGCTAGCTTTTTTTGGTTTCGCGACTCATACCAATCGTCCATGCTGCTAACGCAGCACTCCTAGTAATAAAACAGCTATAGCTGTTCCCTTTCTCCCTACGGGAGACGCTAGCGTATTTGCAATAGCGTTGCGGAGCAAAACGACTCCGCTCAGCCCTCGGTTATTTTCAGGGCGATCCAAATCCCATGGCCCCGGTTCTAAACAGACGGCTTGTATAGGTGGATAGGCGCAGCCAAGCCAGAGGCTTTTTAGTATTTGCCCAGCCCGATCGGTAGTAGCTAAGGCAAATTCATTATGATGCCCTGCGCCAGGGGCTGATATCGCTGACCCTCGGGCCATCAGCAACTCATTGATAACAGCAGCACTTAGCCGGCTTTTTGGCTCGGGCGTGGCAGCGCTGGTGGGCTAAGAGTTTTGGCTAGAATTGAGGAAACGATCTAGGGCAATCAGTTCGTCGCGATGGGCGGTGACGGTGACGGTGGCAGACGGGTTGATGGAGTCTTCGGAAGAGGCCTCAGGGCGCACCTGAAGAATAACGTCTTCATCGCGGTCAGACCCCTGCCAGTAAAACCAGCCGGCCACTGGCGCTAGCCCAACCAGTCCTAAAAAAACAGCTCCGTAGGCAGGCCACAGATTGTTTAGCACAAGCGCAAAGCACAGTCCACCAATGGCGGCCAGCAAGGTTAAAAAACAGGCTAAAAACAAGCTAGGCCGTACTCGTCCACGCAGCACAATGCGCTGAGCATCAGCCTCGGCCGCCGTTACCCTATAGGCTCGCTCTTCAAAATGGGCCGTCAACGTTTGCAGCAGGGCGAGCGGTGCTACAGGGCGGTCCAGCGTTAGGGTTTCTATGCGATCTTTGGTAGATGCCCGAATAAAAAAGACTAACCCCACTATCATCAGCAGGGTTAGAAGCAGCGTTGAATAGGTTACGGTTTCAGTCACAGACGGACCAACTGAGGGTACCTCTCTAGGGTACGGAATGATGGATCATTCAGGTAGTCCCAGGCTGAATAGCTCTCAGGGGCTAGACTGCGGCTGGTCATCGTCGAGGAGAAGAGTAAGCGGGACTTTGGGTAGTGGTAGGCCTTACCGGATCGCCCATATAAGTTTTCCAGAACTCGGCCAGTTCTTCAGATTGCAGCCGCCAGTCAGGGTTGAGGCGGTACATGCGACGGGGGCGACCCCGACCCTCTACTTTTTTCCAGTAGCCGTCGATCGCGTTTTCGTCTTCTAAAAACTTAAGAGCCCCATACAGTACGGTGTCAGATAAGCGATAGTGGGGATAATGGTGAGTCAACCGCTGAATCAGCTCAGTACCATAGGAATCTTGCTGGAGCAGCACCGACAACACATAGCAGACGGCAAGCTCTTTGTTGAGGTAGATTGGCGGTGGATCCTCGAAGAACTGATAAATATCCTCAAATTTCATGGGATCGCTCCAGATATATTAAAGTTTGCCTGCTTTCACACAGACCAGGGTTAAAAGCAATTGATTAGCCGCTGACAGTTAGGCTAATTCTAAACACAGGTGATCCCCACAGTATCGAAGTGGGGGCAGATGGTAACTATCTGCAAATTTTTTTAGACATTATTAAATATTCGCCGCCAAAGATAATTAGGACTGGATCCTGATGGGCTAGCGACCCTCCAAAGTGGGGCGACTACCGCCTTTATCGGCACCGTTCTCGAACGGAGTAGGGGCTACGTTAGTTTGAAATAAAATTTGCCCATTACGCACAGCCGCCAGATTAATCTGCACTGGCCCCGCCGTGAAGACATCCGTGGCGGCAATGGCTTGAAAATCGACGGCCTGCCCCGATTGCTGTACGGCCTCTAAAAAGTTCAGAATAGTTTCGGGGCGGTTGTCGGCCACCTGCAGGTTGTCGCTGACAATGCCGTCCTGGCGGGCCCGAAATTGGGTGGCGGCCAGCAGCAAATTGAGCCGCTCAATCAGCTGGCGATCTTCAAACGGCGGCGGATCGAGCGCTACGGTAGCCAGCAGCTCGCCCTTAGCATAAATCTGTTGATTCTGGGTGGCGTCGAAGAAGACCTGAATACAGGGCTCGCCCCGCTGCAAGACGCAGGGTTCGCCGGTAATGTAGTTAGCGGCCGACAGCAGGCGCACCACGTAGTCTTCGCCCGTGGCTAAGCGATCGATGAGGGCCTCGACTTCGCGATTGCCAATTAGCAGAATTTGCCGGTCGATTGGTGTCCCGGGGGCAATGGCGCGCGAGACGATGCGGTTGGCTTCCTGCAAAAACTCGGTCACAAATTCTTCGGCCTGGGCGCGGTTTTCGGCCCGCCCTCGCCCTGTCAAAATTTCCTGGTTGCGGTTGAGGGCAATATTACCGCGAAAAAGCCCCTGATACTGGGTTTGCAGCGCTGCCACCTGCTGCTGGAGAAAGTCTTGCTGGGCCTCGAGCTCGGCCAGTAGCTGCTCGCGCTCGGCAATCTGCTGATCGCGAGCAGCAATTTGCTGGTCGAGCTCAGCAATGGCGCGATCGCGCTCGGCAATCTGACGGCCAATGGTCGCCTGCTGCTTCAACAGGCGATCGCGCTCTACCCGCAGCCTCGAGGTCGACTGTCGCAGGGTTTCTGCCTGCTGCGAGACAGTGTCTAGCTGGCCGAGGGTTTGGCGCAGCTCGTTCTCTGTAGCTTCCTGCTGCGCTACGGCTCGATTGAGCGATTCGTTGACTTCCTTCAGCCGCCCCAGAGCTCGCTGGCGCTCGACGGAAGCGGCCTCCAGGTCTGCCTCAACGTCTTCTTGGGTGGCCTGAGCTTTGGCCAAATCGGCTTCGGCACTGGCTAGATCATCTTGAATGCGGCCCAGTTCAAATACGCCGGTACGCAGCTGGCTGCTCACCCCAAACAGCAGGGCCAGCGTCGAGGCCGAAATAATGCTCCCGGTGGCAATGCTGACCACGGTCGCCGTTTGCCGGGGTCGCATGTTGAAGAGGCTGAGGCGAGCCTTGCCCACCCGCATGCCAATGCGATCGCCCAAGGTAGCAATCACCCCCCCGAGCATCAATACCGCCAAAATTAATACGTACCCAGAAACCATGCACCAGCCACAGGGGAGTTTGCACTTACTCTACTGCATGGGTTGGGCTCTTGTACGCCCAGGTTTAGCCAACCAATCGCCTCAGCCCCAGCCTTAGATCAGACCGCCATTGTGCACCTGGCCCAACCGCCCTTTAGACAGCTGCTAGGTAAACTGCTGGCTTAAATTTACCGGGTCGTGCACCGTGATCTTTTTCTTATAAATAGAGATCATGCCCTCCTGGCGCAGATCGCCCAGCAGGCGGGTGACGGTGACGCGAGTGGAACCAATGGCCTCGGCGATCGCCTGGTGTGAGAGCTTGAGATCGATGGTGATGCCGTCCTGGCTGGGAACGCCGAAATCGCGACAGAGAATCAGCAAAAAGCTGACCAGCCGCGACCCCATATCGCGGTGGGCCAGCGTCTCAATCATCATCTCGGTCTGCAAAATTCGAGATGACAGGCCCCGCAGCATCAGCAGAGCCAGCTCAGGATTTTCTTCTAAGGACTGCTCAACCTGCTCAATGGGTACCGACAGCAGCTCGACCGGCGTAAACGCCACCGAGTGATAAAAGCGATCGGACCGATTGCCCGTGATCAGCGATAGCACCCCAAACACGCTGTTTTCTCGCAGCAGGGCCACCGTAATTTCTTCTCCCGCTTCGTAGACTCGCGATAGCTTAACGGCGCCCTTGAGCAAAAAGTAGACCCGCTCAGCGGGGTCTCCCGGAAAGAAAATGGTCTTGCCGCGATCGTAGGACTCAACGACTGGGGGAAACGCCCCCCCAGACAGCTGGCGGAAGACATTGGCAAGCGGCTTATCTTGGGTCACTACCATAAACGTTCTGCTAAGAGCATCACAGAAGGCATTTGCACTGAAATGGCTGCTCTACACCGCCAGATTACGGTCAGGCCCTCAGTGCAGACCACCTTGGGCACCAAGCATAGAGCAGTTTAATCGGTCTGGCACATTGAATAATGCAAACGTTCCATGACTTTAAATCACTTAACCTCAAGTGACTGGGAGACGTTTGTATAGCAGGCTACTTTAGCTGATCCCTGGCCCTGGTTTTTCTATTGCCAACGTGGTTGCGATGGCCTGTCCCTGGCTTCGGCAAAACCAGGTCGCCGCAGGAGGTAAGGGAAAAAGATTTGCCTAGAACAGCCACCCCGGCAATAAACGCAAGCTAGAGAATAACCTCAAGAACTGCCAGACAAGAGCGCAAATCTCTACTATGGCTTGAATTGGACTATACCCGACTAAAAAAGTCGGGTATATTTGACCAGATTTTGTTTTCAGTGTTACGTTCTGGATACTTGATTCAGCTAAATCTGCACCAGACGTTAGAGAAACCACCATGACGCAGTCCATCGAACGCTCCACTGCCACCACGCCTACCTTTTCGGCTCTAAAGTGCCGCGAGTGTGGCGAAACCTACGACTTGGGTGCCAAGCACGTCTGTGAAGATGTTTGCTTTGGCCCGCTAGAGGTGGCCTACGACTACGATGCGATTCGTCAGCGGGTGACGCGCAACACCATTCAGGCGGGGCCGCTGTCGATCTGGCGCTACAAAGACTTTTTGCCGGTCAGCACCGACACCCCCATTGATGTGGGCACGGGCATGACGCCCCTGGTGCGCTCTAACCGCCTGGCCCGGCGGCTGGGTCTAAAAGAGCTCTATATCAAGAATGACGCCGTCAACATGCCCACCCTTAGCTTCAAAGATCGGGTGGTGTCGGTAGCGCTAACGCGGGCGCAAGAGCTGGGCTTTACGACGGTTTCTTGCGCCAGCACGGGCAATTTGGCCAACTCTACAGCGGCGATCGCGGCCCATGCTGGGCTCGACTGCTGCGTCTTTATTCCCGCCGATCTCGAAGCCGGCAAGGTGCTGGGCACCCTGATCTACAACCCCACCGTGATGGCGGTCCAGGGCAACTACGACCAGGTCAACCGCCTCTGCTCTGAAGTGGCCAACACCCACGGCTGGGGCTTCGTCAACATCAACCTGCGCCCCTACTATTCAGAGGGCTCTAAGACTCTGGGCTATGAAGTGGCTGAGCAGCTGGGCTGGCGACTGCCCGACCACATTGTGGCGCCTCTGGCCTCGGGCTCGCTATTCACCAAAATCTACAAGGGCTTTCAGGAGTTCGTCAAAGTCGGTTTGGTTGACGACAAGCCGGTGCGCTTCAGCGGCGCCCAGGCCGATGGCTGCTCTCCCATTGCCCAGGCCTTTAGGGAAGGACGCGATTTTGTCACCCCGGTGAAGCCCAACACGATCGCCAAATCGATCGCCATTGGCAACCCCGCCGATGGCATCTACGCCCTCGACATCGCCCGCAAGACCAACGGCAACATTGAGTCGGTCACCGATGCTGAAGTAGTAGAAGGCATGAAGCTGCTGGCCGAAACCGAGGGCATCTTTACCGAGACCGCTGGCGGCACCACCATTGCCGTACTCAAGAAGCTGGTAGAAGCCGGTAAAATTGACCCCGAAGAATCTACAGTGGTCTACATCACCGGCAACGGCTTAAAGACTCAGGAGGCCGTGCAGGGCTACATTGGCGAACCCTTCACCATTGAGCCCAAGCTCGAAAGCTTTGAGCGAGCTCTGGAGCGGTCTCGCACCCTAGACCGCCTGGAGTGGCAGCAGGTGCTCGTCTAGCGCCGCTGCTAAGCGGGCCGAGACAGACTGGCTTGGCCCGCCCGATTCTCCCAGGGCCTGATCTCTTGGCGATCGCTGCGGGATCATTTTTTTGACTGTGCTTAGACCTTACAATTCTCAGACCTTTGTAATAGACACCACCATGGCTGTAAAAGTACTCATTCCGACCCCCCTGCAAAAGTTCACCAACAACCAGGCTGCCCTTGAGTGCAGCGGCGGCACCATCGTCGAACTGCTCAATGACCTGGAAAGCAGCTGCCCCGGCATTAAAGCTCGCCTCTGCGACGATGCTGGTGAGCTGCGCCGCTTCGTCAACTTCTACGTCAACAGCGAAGACATTCGCTTTCTCGACGGCAAAGAGACGGCCCTCAGCGACGGAGACGAAGTTAGCATTGTGCCCGCCGTAGCTGGAGGCTAAGGGGTTAGGGTAGCTGGCGCGATCGCCCCAGGGAAGCTCATATTCCCTGGGGCGATCGCGCATTTGTAGCTCATTTGTAGCTCAGCCAAACCCTGGAGCGCTCAACCGCCACAACAGGCACAATAGAAAGGTGGCGTTATGGGCAGCGGCCTACTTTACCCTATGGATATTGAACCGATTCTCGCTGAAGCTCTGGCTGGGGCTAATATTTCAGCCGCTGACGGCGTGACTCTACTGCAGCAGCGCGACCCAGAGGCGCTGGCGGCAATTCGACAGACGGCTGATGCCCTGCGCCTGCGCCAGGTCGGCGAAACGGTGACCTACGTGGTCAACCGCAACATCAACTTCACCAATATCTGCGAGCAACACTGCAACTTCTGCGCCTTTCGCCGCGATGCCGAGGCAGAGGGCTCCTACTGGCTCGATTTTGCTCCCATTCTTGAAAAAGCAGCTGAGGCGGCGGCTGTGGGTGCCACCGAAATCTGCATGCAGGGCGGACTTAACCCCGCCGCCCAAATCGACGGCAGCTCTTTGCGCTACTACCTAAAGCTGGCGGAGACCATTAAAGGCTGCTATCCAAGTCTGCACCTGCACGCCTTTTCGCCCCAGGAGGTGCAGTTCATCGCTCGCCAGGACGGGCTGAGCTACCGGGACGTGCTGCTAGCCCTGCGGGATGGCGGGGTCGATTCTCTACCGGGTACGGCAGCGGAGGTGCTCGACGACGCCGTGCGGCGGGTGCTGTGCCCTGAAAAAATCAACTCGGCCACCTGGCTAGAGATTGTTGGCCAGGCCCACAACATTGGCCTACCCACCACCAGCACAATACTGTCGGGGCACATCGAAACCCCGGTTCAGCAGATCGCTCACCTCGAAAAGCTGCGGCAGCTGCAGCGCCAGTCGATCGAAGCGGGCCGCAAAGCGGCGATCACCGAATTTATTGTGCTGCCCTTTGTCGGGCAGGAGGCGCCTGGGCCGCTGCGTCGTCGGGTAGGGCGCGACCAGCCGGTACTGGCCGACGCGCTCTTGCTGATGGCGGTTGCCCGCATTTATTTGGGCAACTGGATTGTGAATCACCAGCCCAGCTGGGTCAAGCTGGGGCTAGCCGGAGCCACCGAGGCGTTGACCTGGGGCTGCAACGATATTGGCGGCACGCTGATGGAAGAGCACATTACCACGATGGCCGGAGCCCAGGGAGGCACCTGCATGACGGTGGATGAACTGCGGGGGGCGATCGCCAGCCTGAACCGCCCCGACCGTCAGCGCGACACCCTCTATGGACTGGTTCCATCCAGCGGGACGGCATCGGGCGGTGCCGTATTATCTGGAGAAACAACAGTGTCCTCAACGTCAACCGGGAACACAGCCCCGGCCCGACAGTCGCGCAGCCAGAGCCTGATCGCCTGACCAATAATGCCGTTGCTACTTTCCTCGGGTGGAGTAGGCGGACGCTGGCCCGCAACTCGCTCCAGGGGGTTAGCATGCGCGGTATAGCGACCGAGACTGGAATACAGCAGCGCCATGTACCAGCCGTCCTGGTTTTGCACCAGGAACAGCCAGTGGTAGTTTTGCAGCGACACTGCCTGGTTTTGCCAGTACTGGCGCTCCAGGGTGGTAAAGAATACCTGCTGCAGCGGGCTGTCGCCACGGGTTGTAGAATCGCTGTCCGGATCTTCACGGCCTAAGGAATCCGTCGAGGAATAGTCAGACAGATCGATAGGGGAGAAGTCGGGCACCCCGGCAATCACAACAATGTTAGGGGGAGCAACGCTGGGTTCTACTACCGGGATGCGCAGGTTGCGGCTGGCCACCCGGTTGGCGTAGCCGGGCAGATCTCTCAACAGCCCAGTGGTCAGCCCTTGGAGATCGCTGGGGCAGTGGCTAGAGGGCCGCAGGTAGAGCGCGTCTGGAGTCGGGGAAACCTGGGCTAAGCTGGCCTCTGAGGCTGCTAGAGCAGTTAATCCCAGTCCCAGGGCCAGCAGCCGTCGGTACCGGGGCTGCTGCACTAGGGGGCGATCGCGGTAGAGCATTCTTCGCAGATGCGCTCAAAGGCGGCGGCGGGGTCGGGGGCAGCCGTAATGGGGCGCCCGATGACTAGATAGGTCGCTCCAGCCTGGAGGGCTTGCAGGGGCGTGAGCGTGCGCCGCTGGTCCTGGTTGCTGGCCCAGGTAGGCCGCACCCCAGGGCAGACCAGGGTAAAATCAGCGGGCAAAAAGCGCCGCAGCTGGCTGGCTTCCTGGGGTGAGCAGACCGCTCCCTGAAGGCCGCTGTCTTGAGCCAGTCGAGCCATTTGCAGCACGTAGCTGGTGGATTCAAGCGGAATTTTCAGCTCCTCCGCCAAAATGTTGGGGGCGATGCTGGTCAGCAGTGTTACCCCCAGCACCGTGGGGGGCTCGACGCCTGCCGCTTCGGCCCCGGCGGTCGCAGCCCTCTGAGCCGCCACCAAAGCCTCTTTGCCCGCCGCCGTATGGACGGTGATTAGATCGACCCCATAGCGGCCTACAGTCGCACAGGCCCCCGCCATCGTGTTGGGAATATCGTGAAACTTGAGGTCGAGAAACACCCGCTTCTGCCGCGTCTTGAGGGCCTCAATTAGCGCTGGACCAGCGCTGACAAACAGCTCTAGCCCCACCTTCCAGAAATGTACCTGGGGCAGCGCTTCCACCAGGGCCAGAGCCGCCGAGGCTGAGGACACATCTAAAGGCACAATAATGCGCTGGTCAACAGTCATAGACACACCAGGGCAAAGGTCACACGGGTCGCACCAGCATCAGGGTTTGGCCAAACTCGACCGGCTGAGAGTTCTCGACTAAAATCTCCACGATTTCGCCGCTGACCTCGGCCTCTAGCTCGTTCATCAACTTCATGGCTTCGATAATACACACCGTCTGCCCGGTGCTAATGCGATCGCCCACGCCCACAAAGGGAGGCTCTTCAGGGGCCGGAGATCGGTAAAAAGTGCCCACCATAGGCGAGTTGATGGCAACTAAATCACTGGCCTTGCCCGGTGGTGCGACCGGCGGCGTGGTCGAGGCCGGGGTCGGCTCGACCACAGGCGGCGGAGCACTTACCACCACCTCGGGCCCAGGTATCGAGGCGACAGGGGCCGCTGCTACCCCTACCATAGCGCCGGGTTTGCGCAGGGTGAGCTCAAAATCTGAACTCTTGAGGCTAAGCTCAACAATATCGCTCTGACTCAGGGCAGCGACTAATTCTCTCAGGTCGGTAACGCTTAATTCCACGGCGTAAGTCTCATACGGTCTAATTGGGATTCATGAAGAATTTGGCGACTCACCTGAGCCAGAGGCGGCTCAGATATCTGGACGTCATTGCACAACGGTACTGAACATAACGGTGCTGACAGTTACCCTACTCGCGGCCCAGATAGGTGTCGGTGCGGGTGTCCACCTTAATTTTTTCGCCAATTGAGATAAACAAAGGCACCATCACCTGAGCCCCGGTTTCGAGGATGGCGGGCTTGGTGCCGCCGGTAGCGGTGTCGCCCTTGACCCCAGGATCGGTCTGCGTGACTTCTAGAACGATGGAGTTGGGCAGTTCAACCTCTAGAATCTGGCCATTCCAGCTCACCACACTGACGGCCATCTCCTCTTTTAGATATTTCACCTGGGAGCCAATTTCATCGGTAGTCAGGCGCACTTCCTCGTAGGTTTCCATATCCATAAAGACCAGGTCTTCACCGTCGCGGTAAGTGTGCTGCATGTCTTTCTTTTCAATGACCGCCTGGGGCACGGTTTCGCCAGCTCGAAAGGTCTTCTCAACGGTGTTGCCGGTTTTGACATTCTTGAGCTTGGTACGCACAAAGGCAGAACCCTTACCCGGCTTAACGTGGAGAAACTCGACCACGCGCCAGACGGAGCCGTCTAGCTCAATGGAGGTACCGGTGCGAAAGTCGTTGCTAGAAATCATGGCGCTGGCTACAGTGGACAGTCTTCGTTAGGCATCTCATTTTACCCCCCTACGGCCATTTCCCACAGGATTTGCCCTTAACCAAAGCTGAAGCCAGGCGAACCAGAATGCCACTACTCTGGGGGCCGTTATCAACCAACTGTGGATGGTCCGACAGTCAATATTGATAGATACAGTCAATGTTGATAGATCAATACTTATAGATATCTACAGCCCCTAGCCTGCTTATGTGGTCAGCAGCGCAGATGCGATGAGAACAGTCGCTAGGCTGGATGACACCCCAGGTCTGGTTGAGGGTTTAGCTAACGAAAAGGGGCCTGCGTCAGAGGGCCAGGGGGCGGGCCATGGCCAGGGGTGCTCCAGAGTATGACAAGATTGTATGGGCGCAGTGCGCTGCAGGACAGAGGCCGCCAGGGGCGGAGAATGACGTTATGGCCAGAAACATGCAGGCAATAAAAAAACGGCTGGGTTTAGGCGGGAGCACTCTGACACGGCTTCTGGCGCGGCTGGGGTGGGGATTGGTGGTAATGGTTAGCCTGTGGCTAGGCCCAACGGCCGCCGCCGTGGCCCTGCCGACCGGTCTGCTGGTCGCCTACCTGCCACCAGGAAACGCCATTACCGACGGTCGGGCGCTGCTGCGCTACTCGTTGCCCATCGACAATCCCGATATTCGGTCAGTGCAGGCCACCCTAGAAGGTCTCTCAGACTGGTTGCGCAGCAAGCGCTGGGGGCCCATTGGCAAAGACCTGACCAAGGTGGAGCGAGTTCTGATGCGCAATCGGGAGGCCATTCTGGCGGCGGTGCCCAGCGGCAAACGGGCAGCCGCGATCTCTTACCTCGACGACATAGAGGCACAGCTAGTGCCGCTGCGGGAAGCGGTCGATCTGCGCGATCGCGAGACCGTGTGGCTCAAGCGATCGGCTGTACTCGACGACGTCAGCCGCATTGAAGAGCTAATGGTGCAAGACTTTCCCTACGCTGTGCCGCCGGAGTACGACACCCTGCCTCAGCTCAAGGGCCGCGCCACGGTGGAGATTAAAACCAACAAGGGCACTATGCAGGCCGTCATTGATGGCTACAGCGCTCCGGTGACCAGCGGCAACTTTATTGACCTGGTGCAGCGGGGCTTCTACGACGGCATGGAGTTTACCCGAGCCGAAGACAACTACGTACTGCAAACAGGCGATCCGGCTGGCCCCGAAGATGGTTTTATCGATCCCAAAACTAAGGCCTACCGAGCTATCCCGCTCGAAATTTTGGTCAAGGGCGACGAGGCCCCGGTCTACGGCACCACTCTGGAAGAGATTGGTCGCTTTTTAGATGCGCCCGTGCTGCCCTTCTCGGCCTTTGGCACCCTGGGCATGGCCCGCCCCAACACCGACCCCAACGGCGGCTCATCGCAGTTTTTCTTTTTCTTGTTTGAGCCCGAGATGACGCCAGCGGGGCTGAACCTGCTGGACGGGCGCTACGCGGTGTTTGGCTACGTGGTTGAGAACAAAGAGGTCCTAGAGCAGCTCACCCAGGGCGATCACATCGAGTCGATTCGGGTGGTTGCCGGGGCCGACAACCTGGTGCAGCCCGCCTAATTCCCTTCTTCTGGTCTGCCGTGAGCGACTCACAAACCATCGCCGACCTGGGGGAACTGGGGCTGCTGCAGCGGCTGTTTCGGTTTTGCCCTGGGGATGTAATTGGCGACGACGGGGCGGTGGTCGCCCTGCCCCCTGACCAGCGACTGGTCGTCACCACCGACGTGCTGGTGGATGGGGTGCACTTTAGCGATCGCACCACTTCCCCCACCGATGTGGGCTGGCGAGCCGTGGCCGCCAACCTCTCTGACCTGGCGGCCATGGGGGCCGTCCCGGTTGGCATTACCGTGGGCCTCAGCCTGCCGGGGCACACTCCCCTAACCTGGGTAGAAGGGCTGTACCAGGGCATGGCCGCTGGACTCACCCGCTGGGGCGGCGTGGTGCTGGGGGGCGACCTCTGCCGCGCCGACACCAAAAGCGTCGCCATCACGGCCCTGGGCAGCGTGCGGCCAGAGCGCGCCCTCTACCGCTACCGCGCCCAGCCAGGGCAGGCGATTGTGGCCACGGGGCACCACGGTCTGTCGCGGGCGGGGCTGGAGCTGCTGCTGCACCCAGAGCGGAGCGCGGAGGTTGCCCCGACCGATCGCGATCGCTGGATTGCCGCCCATCAGCGGCCCCAACCCCGTTTCGATGCGATCGCTGCGCTCTGGGACGATCTAGGAACAGCGGCAGACTCCACCCACATTGCCGCAATGGACTCCAGCGATGGCCTGGCCAATGCCGTACTGCACCTGTGCCAGGCCAGCGGCGTTGGCGCTGTGCTGCAGGCAGATAGCTTGCCCATTGATCCGGCGGTAGCGGCTTGGGTGGGGCGATCGCAGGCAATCGACTGGTGCCTCTACGGCGGCGAAGACTTTGAGCTGGTGCTGTGTCTGCCCTGGCCAGCGGCCAGAGCGCTACAGGCTAATCTGGAGAGCGACTGCGCCATCGTCGGCGAAACGACTGCGGCGATCGGTGTTGAGCTACAGTCTACAGATGCGGATCCTCCTACAATCCTTAGCTTTAGCCAGGGCTTTCAGCATTTTGCTGCAACCTGCCAACCAGAGAGCTAGCCCCAGCTATCAGCCCTGAGTATCGGCAGCATCAGCCCTAAACAATAGTTTCAGAATGCGGCAGCCCCAGCCTGGTGGGGTTTAATGGGGGTAACCCTGGACAGAGGCCGGATCCCAGGATTACCCATCAGCCCGACGGCCTGTTTACCATGACCGCTAACCCTCTGGACGACCTGCGGCCTCTCTGCCGAGACGAGGCCGCCTTTGAGCAGCTACAGCAGCTGCTAGCCCAGCACGAGGCCAGCCGCAAGCCTGGCTATCTCGACGAGGCTCGGCAGGCCCAGCATACCCAGGCCCTAGAAGCCCAGCGTCAGGCGGCAGAGGCCGCTAGCCAGGCCAAAAGCCGATTTCTGGCCATGATCAGCCATGAGCTGCGCACCCCACTCAACGCTGTGCTGGGGCTATCGGCACTGCTGTCTCGCCAGGTGGTTGGCCCGCTCAACGCCAAACAGGTAGAGTACCTAGACTATATTCACGGCAGCGGTGAGCACCTGCTGGCCATCATCAGCGACATTCTCGATCTGTCTAAGGTGGAGGCAGGCCAGGAGCACCTGCGGCTGACAGAGGTGTCGCTGCCAGAGCTGTGTCAATCGTGCCTGGCCATGATCCAGCCCCGCGCCACGGAGAAGGGGCTAACGCTGGCCTACCGAGGCGCGATCGACGCCGATACCTGTCTGGCCGACGAGCGGCGCCTGCGCCAGATGTTGCTCAACCTGCTGTCGAACGCCGTCAAGTTCACGCCCCAGGGGCGGGTCACCCTGGCCGTACAGCGCCGCGATACCCACGTAGAATTTAAGGTTAAAGACACCGGCATTGGCATTGCGGCCGATCAGCTGGAGCAGATTTTTCAGCCCTTTACCCAGCTCGACCACGAACTAAATCGCCAGTACGATGGCGCCGGACTGGGGCTGCCCCTGACCCGCCAGCTGGCTCAGCTCCACGGGGGCTACCTGCAGGTTGAGTCGGCAGTGGGGCAGGGCAGCCAATTCGTTCTGCGGTTGCCGATCCAGGGGCCGGGGGGCAGCGCCTCGACAGCCGCTCAAACGCTCAGCGCGCCGCTGCTGGAGACCGGGGGGCAGCGCCTGGTGATCGTCGATAGCGACCTCGACCACCACCGGGCGCTGGTGGTCTACGTTCGAGCCTGCGGGTGGCAGGTGAACGGCTGCCGCAGCTGGGCCGAGGTGCAGCAGCAGCTGGCGGTGAATGTGCCTCATCTAGTGATTGTGGGCGATCGCGAGGCCCGTAACCCCGCCCTAGCCGCCCACCTGCAGCAGTTCAAGCCACCGCGGGTGCCCCGGCCAATTAAGGTGGCCATTCTGTGCCCTCAGGATATGGCGATCGCCTCGCTAGCGGCCGCCGACGCCTACATCGATCTGCCCCTCACCATTCCCAAGCTGGAGCGGGTGCTAGCCCTGTAAGCCGGTTTATCCTGATCGCCATACCCCATCGCCACAGGAGTGGAAAGCGGAAAGGCGGAAAGGTTAAGTCAACTACTGGGGAAGACTGGCAGAATTCGATACACTGTTAGGGATTAAGCCCTGATTTAGCGAGAGCTTGCCCGATATTACGTTCAGGATCAGCCCCATGATGTCGGTTTTGCCCCAAGCGGTTTCCTCAGCGCCTGCCATTGCCCCTGAAAAAACCCGCCAAACCACGCGCAAGCCGTACCCCAACTACAAAATCATTGTGCTCAACGACGATTTCAACACCTTTGAGCATGTGGCGGCCTGCCTGATGAAGTACATTCCGGGCATGGGCAGCGATCGCGCCTGGGAGCTTACCAATCAGGTGCATCACGACGGTCAGGCCGTTGTTTGGGTGGGGCCGCTGGAGCAGGCCGAGCTGTACCACACCCAACTTACTCGGGCTGGCTTGACGATGGCACCCCTCGAGAAAGCATAATTAAAGACAGCCTCATTAAATCTTTCTTAAATCTTCCTATGACACAAGCCTCGGACGGTCGCCTGGTTTGGAACCACTCCACCCATTTGCCTGGGCTGATTCCCATTCTCGAACGCCTCTTAGAGCAGTCCGGCATTGGCACCGTTACCCCAGGGGTGATCGCAAACGTAAGAGCCCACTCCCCCGAGCTGCGCGTCAAGGTATCGGTCCCTATTCGGGGCGGCTTTAAGCTGATTGCCCGCAAAGGCAAGACTGTTCAGGAAGTGTTTGTACTTACTGAGCTTGACAAACTTACCCTGGAGACGGCGATCGCCCGTGCCGTCGAGGCCGCCGGGTGACCGCCGGGTTACCCCAGGACTTAGTTCATGAAGGCAAGGCTACCTTTAGCGTAGGGTCAGCCTTTTACCGGCCCCAGAGCGCGATCGCCCGCGACCTGGCTGTTTTGGCTGCTACGGTCTATCGGCAGCGCCAAGGTCAGCTGCGGGTGCTCGACGCCATGACCGGCTGCGGCGTGCGGCCTCTGCGCTACGGGCTAGAGGCGGAGGCCGACTGGGTTTGGGCCAACGAGGGCAACCCCGATCTGGCCGACCTGCTGAGCCAAAATCTCGCGGCCCTACCTCCAGATACCTGCCGCCTCACCCATCAGGATGCCAACCAGGTCTTTTTTACCTGCTACCAGCAGCGCGACTTCTACGACCTGGTCGATATCGACAACTTTGGTGGGCCTGCCCCCTACGTCAGCAGTGGGCTGTGGGCCACGCGCCTGGGCGGCATGCTCTACCTGACCAGCACCGATGGCCGCGCCACCAGCGGTCACGACCCAGAGCGCAGCTTGCGCACCTACGGGGCCTGGGCGCGATCGCACCCCGCCGTTCACGAACAGGGGCTGCGGCTGATCATTGGCCACGCCGCCCAGGCCGCCGCCGCCCGAGGCTTGGGCATCGAGCCCGTGTTTTCGCTGTTTACGGGCCAGGTGCATCGGGTAATGGTGCGGCTGGTGAGCAAGCCAACTTTGACAGAAGAAACCTACGGCTTTTTGGCCTACTGCCACCGCTGCGGGCACTTTCAAACGGTGGACTGGCGACACCTGGGCGGGGTGCCCTGCCGCTGCGGAACGAAGGAGACCCCAGTGGTGAGCGGGCCAATGTGGCTGGGATCGCTGCACGATGGAGCCACGCTGGCGGCAATGACAACCCTGGCAGAACGCTGGCAGTGGCGATCGCAGGCCAAACTATTGACCATCATGGCCCATGAGAGAGACCTACCACCCTACTACTACCCCCTTGGCGAAATCGGGCGGCGGGGCCAAATGGATATTCCCAACCGGGATCGGCTGATCGCGGCCCTACAGGCCCAGGGCTATCGGGCGGCGATTCCGTCAATGGACCGGCAGGGGGTGAAGACCGACGCGCCCTTTGGGGATTGTGTGGCGATCGCCAGGGCGATTTAGCCGTAGACCATCAGTCCTATCTTGGTGTGTCCTGGGTACTGAACCCGCCTTAGCTACCCCCGGTTGGGCTGGGCGAACACCGTTTGCCCCTACATAAGCTCCTGCTGGGAGTCGGGGTTTATGCAATTCGGACTTAATTTGAGAAATCTGTGACGGCGATCTCCACCTGAACAGGACAGCTCTGTTTCTATTCCTGAAACCGCACCTGCTGGCCCCGATTCGCCGTGGCAAGGTAGGGGCAGCGTAAATCAATACTTTGCTATGGAACACCGATGGATGAGGTGGGCCGCGCTTTCGGTTGGGTTAGCCGCCCTGGCCCTGGGTTGTGCTCAGCTTCAGGCTCAAC
>PYGV01000314.1 GCA_003022385.1 filamentous cyanobacterium CCP3
GAGCCAGGCCCACCAGCCACGGCAAACTGGGAAACGCCCCGCTGGCCAGCCAGATGCCATAGGCACCGGCAGTCGGAACTCCCCAGCGCCCCACTTCGCGTATTAGGGCAGCTCGCAGACCCGGTACCGGGCGCTCCATCGCCACCACTTGCAGCCCCATCCAGGCCTTGGGCAGGGTTTTGCCCCGTGTCGCCAAACCATATACCTGGCTACTGGCCACCGCTATCGGCAGCATCAAGGCGGTAAACCACAGCAGGTTGGTTAGGGGCGGCACCTCGGCCACCAGGCGCTGACGGGGTAGGCCCAGCGGTCGAGCGATCGCCTGCTGCACCGCCACTACCCCTGGGTTGAGCGGTACCTGTTCGACCACCGGGCGCGATCGCACCGCCTCTCCCAGGCTCCAGGGCAGGGCTACGCTGCCTGCCAGTAGGCTCAGCTCCAGCCCCCAGGCCGCCAGCCGCCGCCAGGCCAAACTACCCGATCGCCGCTGCCCCGGCACCCGATCGGCAGATACCTGAGCTGAGATTGGCTGAGAGTGAGAGGTCTGCGCCATGAAAACCCTAGAACAATCCAGCCTCTAAAGAGAACAGGGCGTCGCCCGGCACCGCCACCCGACAAACCGGCCCTGCTTCCTCAGAATAATTGCCCTTCATCATAGCGAAGAGGCTTCATTTTGGCGGTTTTTGGCCCTCAGCATTTCAACGGAGCAAGAAAACCTCAGGCACCCTGAAATCTGGCACATCTACTGTCATACCTTCCCGTAGCCCTAGATACCATAGGGACATACGAAAAACTCTCCTAAAGAAGGAGGACACGCCATGAAGTCTCTGCTCAAGTTCTTTGCTCTGCCCGCCGCTGCCTTAGCCCTGGGCGCTGGCGTGGCCTCTGCCCAACCCGTTGCCCAAACTCCCCTCAGCCAGCCCGTGCAGGCCAGCGGTTCTGTCAACCCCAGTCGCCCCTCTAACTGCGGCGTTTTGGGCGATGGGGCCGTTCAGGTTTTGCAGGTCACTCAGGACTTTGCTGCTGTCGATCTGGCGGTGAATGGCACCAGCGGTTTGACCCTGCTAATTCAGGGCAGCAATGGCTTCAGCGAATGCCATACCGGCGGTGG
This sequence comes from filamentous cyanobacterium CCP3, assembly GCA_003022385.1. Taxonomy (GTDB): domain Bacteria; phylum Cyanobacteriota; class Cyanobacteriia; order Phormidesmidales; family Phormidesmidaceae; genus Nodosilinea. The sequence continues at coordinate 1,112 of PYGV01000314.1, forward strand.
CGGCACGATCAACGCCCCTGGCCTGCTCAATCAGGGTACCTACTCCTTCTTCATCGGCAACAGTAGCCAAACGCCCACCAGCTATACCCTCACTATCCGCGAAAATTAAGCTGGGGGTTGGCAGCTTAAACTTCGAGCGAGAGCTGCACGTAAGCGGGGTCGCCAGCTGGCTCCAGGTTGGAGAGAGTGAGACCCAACAGGCGCACGGGCTGGCGATGGCCCTCCAGGGCCGGTCCTTGACCAACGCAGTGGGTCATCAGCATCTCCTGGGCCCAGGGCAACAGCGGCGACTCGGGGCCGATCGCCGCCACAAACGTGCGGCTGCGGGTAATCTGCCGGTAGTTGGCGTACTTGACTTTGAGGGTAAGGGTGTGGCCCCGGCGGCGCTGCTCTTGCAGACGGGCCACTAGCTCGTGGGCAATCTGCTCTAGGGCAGCGGTCATGGCGGCGACGGTGGTCAGGTCGGGCGCAAACGATCGCTCGGCGCCGATCGATTTGCGAATGCGGTTGGGGTTTACGGCGCGATCGTCTTCGCCCCGAGCGACGCGGTAGTAAAAGCGCCCGGCTTTGCCAAAGTGCCGCACCAGGTCGGCCTCTGCCCACTGGCACAGGTCGGCCCCGGTGGCGACGCCCAGGGCGTGCATTTTGCGGGCGGTGACCTGACCAATGCCGTGAAATTTTTCGATCGGCAGGGCGGCCATAAAGGCGGCGGCCTGCTCGGGCAAAATCAGCGTCAGCCCGTCGGGTTTGTTTTGGCCGCTGGCCATTTTGGCCAAAAACTTGTTGATTGATACGCCAGCGGAGGCGGTGAGTTGGGTAGCGGCAAAGATATCCGCCTTGATGCGGCGGGCGATCGCCAGGGCCGAAGGTTCCCCCAGCGCGTTGACCGTCACATCCAGGTAGGCTTCATCGAGGGATAGCGGCTCGACCAGGTCGGTATAGCAGGCAAAAATGTCGCGAATTTGTCGCGAAACTGCTTTGTAGACGTCAAAGCGGGGACGGGCAAAAATCAGGGCTGGGCAGCGCTGCTGGGCTATGCGGGCCGACATGGCCGAGTGAATGCCGTACTGGCGGGCCTCGTAGCTGGCGGCGGCCACTGCCCCTCGCTGCTCGGGTCGACCGCCCACCACCAGCGGCTTGCCCCGGTACTGCGGAAAATCTCGCTGCTCTACAGAGGCGTAGAACGCGTCCATATCGACATGGAGAATTTTTCTCATAGCAGCGGGTGGCGGCGGATGGCGGTTATACCCCACTGGGGCTGGGGGCTTTCCCGACCTGTGAAATGGCGGGCTGACCGCGATGATTATAAGTATACAAAGCAGGGAGTTAGGCTATGGTGACCTGGCAATCATCGTCTCGGCAGTCGTCGTTTCAGTCGCCCATTTGGGGGTTGGGCGCGGCCCAGGCTCAAATGGATGCGATCGCCGCTGCTCTGATGCCGCTTGGGGTTTCGCCCTCGGGTCGGGTGCAGGTGCCCTCCGTTGAGATCGAGACCACCGCCGATGCGCTGGTGGTGACCGCCTTTTTGCCGGGGGTAGAACCGCAGGCGGTGCAGGTGCGCGCCACGCCAACGTCGCTCACCTTTTCAGGCCAGCGGCAGTCGGGCCACCGTAGCCCCCACCTGGCGGGTTCGCTGCTACAGAGTGTCGGCATTAACTACTTTCAGCAGACCGTGCCCCTGCCCGAGCGGGTAATCGATCGCCAGGTGCAGGTGGCTTACCGACAGGGGGCCATTATCGTCACGCTGCCGAGAGATAGAGGCTGGCAGCAGCGGTTGGTCAGGGGCTGGCAGCACCTGCGGCGATCGCTGGGGCAATCACTCACCGCTCTGGGGCAGCGCCTGTTAGAAGATCGGTAACAGAATCTAAAGCCTAGGTAAGAAAAAGTGTTGGTTGTCACCATCTGATCGACACTTAACGTACGACATTTACGATCAGACCTAGGATTGCTTCTGTTTTATGAGTGACTTCGACGATTTTTTGCGCCACAAGTACGCCTACGTAGCCATTGGCGAGTTTAAGCCCGGTTGTTTTAGCGAAGCCCGCCAGCTCTACGAAAAGGCGGTATCGACCTACACCGAAGGCTTTAAGGGCGCGTACCTGCTGCAGGAACCGGGCAGCGATCGGGGCATTGCGATTATTCTCTGGGACAGCATTGAGCAGATGGACGGCCACCATGACGCCGTCTACCAGCAGACCCTGGGCAAAATTGCCCACCTGTTTGAAACCCCGCCGGTAACAGCTTTTTACGAAGTGTGTAGCGAAATCGGGCTGCCCCAGCTGTTAGCCACCGCCACCGCCCAGGCCCGCTAATCGATCGCCCGCGCCCGACGTTTTGAACCGCTAGTGCCTGACTCGCGCCCTGAGCAATGGCTCGACGCTGTAGATGGAGCTCGCTCGACAGCCCATGGCCAGGCGCGACCTGCACCGTGCTTTTGTGTTCTGACGAAATTTAGTGAGCAAGCCGGTTCAGGCCTGTAGCCGAGGAATAAGGGCCCAGCGCCACCCTGGCCGAGATTTTGGCCCCATGGTCGCCCTGATGTCAGTTCGCTGAGGTTAGTGTTTAAATGCAAAGCCTTTAAAAAAGTCGCTCCAGTCTCTAAAACTGGGATAAGCTAATTGGCGATGTTCGCTGCTCCTACGATCGCCATTGGAACCATGAACGGTCGACTCCGCACTCTGCCACGGCTTTCTTTTGCTGCTCTGCTCAAACCCCGCTGGGTGAAGACGGTAGCCTCTCATCTAACCAACCTAATTAAGACTTTGCCTCGACCTCAGGCTCTGCTGGGGCTGGGGGTTTCGACCGCTCTAGCGGTGGCGGTGTTCATGCCCTGCTCGGCGCCACCTGCCAGCGCTCAAGAGCTCGCCGCCGCTCTATGGACGAGGGCTTCCTTTCCGGTCGAAAATTTTCAAACCTATACCTCCCCCTTTGGCTACCGCAGTGACCCCTACAGCGGTAGCTCTCGTTTTCATTACGGGTTAGACCTGGCCGCCCCTAACGGCAGCTACATTCGCAACTGGTGGGCCGGAGAAGTGCTCTGGGTCGAAGGTCAAGGGGCCTGTGGTACCTCCGTTGCCATTAAATCGGGCGAATGGACCCATATTTACTGCCATATGCAGGGCCATGTGGAGGGCAGTGGTCAGGGCAAAACCATGGTCGATCGCGACGGCGGCATCCAGCTTAGAGCCGGTCAGACCCTGCCCGCCGGGGCTCGCATTGGCCGGGTGGGCATGACGGGCCGCACCACCGGGCCACACCTGCACTGGGGCCTCAAATATCAGGACAACTGGGTCGATCCAGCTCTGGTGCTGCGGGCTATGTACGTGGGCCAGCAGGCAGCGCTGTAGGCGGCGGTGCCCAACCGGTGGTGGCGGTGGCTAGCCCGACTTAGCCTGGTGCTGGTAGCAATGGGGTTTGTGGTAGGAACTGCGATCGCCATCACTGCTCCCGCCCTGGCCGCTGACAGCCATCCTCTCCTCACCCTGGACTTGCTGCGCCAGCGGCTAGCCGAGCCGGTGCAGCGGGAGGGCCGAGCCGCCATTGACCTGCGCTATTTCACCATTGACCTGCGCCCCGACAGCCCGCTGACCGATAACTTTTATCGGCTGCTCAGCAGCGGTCTACAAAAACCGGCCACCGCCCCCGCCCTGGACCTCAGCTACGCCCTTGTGCAGGGCGATCTCGACCTACAGCGGCTGGGCCAGCGCGAACCCCTCTACGGCGATACCCTCTCGCCGTTGCTCAGCGAGGCGGGCCAGGCGCAGCTCAAGCGCGATCGCCAGCGACTGCTGCAGCTCAGCCGACTGTCGCAGTCGCTGCTGATTCAGGGGCAGGGCAGCAGCCAGCAAATTTATTTATTCAAAGCGCCGCTGGTGGCGGTGCAGACTCGCTTTACCGGGCAAGTGCTGGGGGGCGACACTTTCTTTTTGGGGCGGGTGCTGGCCAGTGGCGCTGTGTTTGAGCAGGGGCTATCGCTGTCGGGGGCTCGCTTTAATCGGGCGGTCAACCTGTCGGGAGCCGACTTTCGCCAGGGGGTGCAGGCCAAGGGCAGCCTGTTTTTTGATGCCGTCCGCTTTGACCAGAGCCAGTTTCGGGCCGGGGCCAACTTTCAGGGGGCCGAGTTTAAATCTGACGTCAACGTTAGCCGGGCGGTGCTGGCGGGGGATCTAAACTTTGGTCGGGTGCAGTGGCAGGGGGTGACCGACTTTGCCCGCACGTTCTGGCTGGGGTCGGCCTTTTTTGTGCGCAGCTACTTTGCCAAGGCGCTGTTTTTTACCGAGGCTCGCTTCGACGCGCCGCTGGTGCTGCGTCAGGCCCGCTTTGGTGAACCGGTCAATCTGCGCAACGCCATGGTGGGCAGCGAGGTGGACTTAGGTGATGCCCTGTTTTTGCCTGCGGCCTACCTGAATGTGGCCGGGCTGGAGTTTAACCTGGAACAAACTCAAATTTTGGGCACCCCCGGCAAAATTGGCCGGGTATTCTCGGTGCCGCAGCTGGCGGGCAACGAAACCCTGTTGCGCAACCTGGAGCGCAACTTTCGCCGCCTGGAGCAAATCAGCGATGCCAACTACATTGCCTATACTGCGGAGCGCCTGCGCCTGAAGTCCTGGCAGCAGCGGCTGCTGGGCACCAACATCAACACCGCCCCGGTGCCAGCCCTGGTGCGGGCAGGCTTTACCGAAGCCCAGGCGGCGGCCCTGGTGGAGCAGCGCCAGCGCCAGACCTTCATTGGTACTGAGGGGGTGCTGAGCGTGCCGGGGGTAGATCTGGCGGCCTATTTGAAAGTGCGCGATCGCATCTTTGCCCGCGATGCTTACCCCAT
>PYGV01000315.1 GCA_003022385.1 filamentous cyanobacterium CCP3
GCCGCTTAGCTCCCTCGCTTTGAACTCAAAGCCCACCGAAATCTTCAGTGGGCTGACCGCGTTTGTCCAAAGTCAAGACCTACCCATCCACCCATCTACCCCCGCCGCAGCGTCCAAAACAGCGGCACCTGCTCTCCAAACGGGCCAGTTTTAACGATCTCAAAGCCATGGCGCCGGTAGAAGCGCACTGCGCCCTCGGTGGAGGTTTCGAGGTAGCAGGGCGACCCGGTGCGATCGCTGCCCTCCAGTCCGGGCTGCATCAGCTGATGACCGACTCCCTGGCGCTGAAAGCGGGGGCTGACCGCCAGCAGCATCAGGTACCAGTGGGGCATGGGCATGGCTTGATGGTGCTCGCGATCGAGGGCGAGGGCAGCCTGCCAGCGAGGCAGATACTGCCAGGGTAGGCGAAAAGGCAGCTCGTAAAGCCCGGCCAGCAGCAGGTCGATTAGATCGACCGATCGGCCTGGCGGCATCCAGATAGCGACGCCTTTGAGGGTTTGACCGTCGGTGTCAGTAAGGCCATAGCCGTGGTCGCCACCGCAGCGCAGCAGCATGCGAAACAGGTCGGTCATTAAGCCCTGGCGATCGCCCACGTCGGCGGGCACCAGGTAGTTGAACAGCGGGTCATCGGCAAAGGCGGCGCAGAGCACCTCAGTGGCGGCATCAAACTGGGTCGGTTGCAGAACGGTTAGCGGCGATAGGGTTTCCATTGAGTTCACCAAATTAAGTCGTTGAGAAAGGCCGTCAATTTAGCGCCGTCGATTTTGGCCAGGGTGGCCATCCAGCGAATGGCGGCGCGGTCGCGGTCTATGCCGCACTCCACTACCCACTGCCAACCCGCTAGCGCTAACGTCATCCAGGGATAGATCTGGCGACGCCCATAGCGCAGCCAGACCCAGGGCGAACGCAGCGTCATAGTTCTCCTCCCGGAGTCTTCTCCAGGTAGGCGGTGAGCAAATCGGCCAAAAGCTCGGCCTGCTGACGGTAAGACACCATTGCCGGGTTGACCATGCGCTCGGAGATCAGCCCATCGAATAAGCACAGGATGTGGGTGGCAATCAGGGGATTGTCGATTTGCAGGGCGGTCATAATTTCGTCGCGCGATCGCACGCTCACCCGCTGCACCGCCTCATTCACCCGCGACGGCCCCACCCCCGCCTGCTGGTAAAAATCCATCAGCAGCAGGGTCTGCTTTGTGAAATAGTCTTCGTTGGCTTCGAGAAAATCGCCTAGGGCCAAAATGCGCTCCCGCAGGCTGCTCAACCCTTCGATCTCCGCACTGGCCCGCAGCAGATCCTGAGTCGTCAATTCCTCAATTAGCTGCATAAACAAATCCTCCTTGCTGGGGAAGTAGTAGTACAGCGTGCCGGTAGAAACACCCAGCGCCTTGGCAATCTGCCGGGTGGTCAGGCTGGCGTAGCCGTGCTCGGCAAACAGGTCAAAGCACTGATCTAGCAGCGCTTTGCGGTACTGGTCGTGGTCGACAACCTTAGGCATTCTTTTTTAACTGAGCGCTCGTTATTTTTAAGGGTAGCACAGGTTTTTTGAGCGTCAACACTGATGGACGAATGGGCTGATTAGCGAGCTTAGATTAGAGGTTGGGAATGCGATCACCCTGCCAATGGCCTTGAGGAGCTGCAAAACCATCTGCAACTCCTCACTACAGGTTCAAAAATTTTTCCAGGGCGGCGACCATGGCGGGGGGCCAGCGGCGCACCGTGCTCAGCCATTCAAGATCACGGTAGCGGCGATCGAGGCCTATGACTGCCACCCAGTTGCTCTCGGCTTCGCCCCTCTGGCCCTGGCCCCAGAGGGCGGCGGTGAGGGCGGCGCGGGCGTCGGCAAAGTTAGGGTAGCGGCGGGGGAGGCTGCGAAACTGGCGAATGGCTTCGTCAGCATTGCCAAGCTGGTACTCGGCCAGGGCGGCGTTGACGCGGGCGAAGGCAAATTTGGGGTCGAGATCGGCGGCTTTTTGGTAGTCAGCTAGAGCAACTTCCCAGTGGCCCAAACCGGCCTGGGCGTTGCCCCGGTTGTTGTAGGCGGCGGCATCGTCGGGGTTGAGGGCGAGGACTTGGCTGTAGTCAGCGATCGCATCTTCCCACCGCCCCAGCCCTTCTAGGGCCGCCCCTCGGTTTAGGTAGGGGTCGGGCTGGTCCGGAGCCAGGGCCACCGCCCGGTTGTAGTCCTCCAGTGCCTCTTCCAGCTTGTTCTGGCTCACCCGTACGTTGCCCCGGTTGCTCCACAGGGCGGCCTCGTCGGGTAGGTAGTCGATCAGCTGGCTCCAGTAGGTTTCGGCCTCGGTAAACTGGCCCTTTTGGGAGGCGGCAAAGGCTTTTTGGCGCAGATTAGAGATGTCCTGCACCACCTGGAGTGATAGCTCGGACGGCTCGGATTGTGCCCGAGCGGGAAAGCTCCAGCCTGTAATGCAAAGCAGGCAGAGCAGGGCCATTGCTAGAAACCGAAAAACCAGATTCATCACGATGTTCGAGGAAAGAATGCAGCGGGGGAAATATGAAAAAAATCAGCCAGCTTTTCAATGTGCTCAACGGTAAAGTTGCGCTGGCCATTGAGAATAGCCGAAACAATAGACTCGGTTTTAAAGATAGGAACCAGGTCTTTTTGCTTGAGCTTAAACTCATCCATCAGGGCACGGAGTAGGTCGATGCCGCTCAGGTCTGGAATTGACACGTGCTGATCTTCGTAGTCATGCACAAGCATGCCTAAAAGATTGAGATAATCTTGTTGTTCTAAGGTTAGCTCTTCAGCATCTATCAAGCTATCGATGACATTTTGCACAGCTAGAAACTGTTCTTCGGTTCTAATTGGTCGAGGCGGAAACTTTTGCAGAAGCTGAAGGTAACCTTCTGGCTCAGTGACAAACATGGTAAAGTCCTCTGCTGCTTGCGATCGCTAATTGCCCAATAAATCTTCCTTTACCTAAGCTCTATGAAGCTTGCCTATCAAATTATTCATACCAATCGTCTTTCTTCTCAGTTGTTCTTGTCATACTCGGCGTGGGTCAGAACGCTGCGGATAAACACTTTTTGGTAGGTGTAGTCAATCAACGTGATCAGTCGGTATTTGTTGCCGCCTATGTTAAAGACGGTCAGGTTGCCAACGGAGTCGGCAGTTGGCAACACTCGACACACGTCAACTAAACTTTGCCATCTGGCTGTCAATGTCAGCTTATACCAAAGTAGTAGGCTGGTTCTTGAGGCAGGGTGTTTCTCCCAAAACGCGGCCAGACGAGCACGGGTGATGATGTGCATGGGCTTGGGTAAGTCACTCAAATCTTAGCAAATTGCGAAGTTTGCTGCTGGACAGGCGGCCTGGATGCGTCGCATTCAGACAAACCCCAGGTCGTTGCTGTGTCCGGCGTGGGCCAGGGCCAGCTGGTGGTATTTTTGGGCGTGCTCCAGCAGTTCCAGGGCCTGCTGGTCGGAGACATCCCGCACGACTTTGGCAGGGATGCCCATGATCAGCGATCGCGGCGGCACATCTTTTGTCACTACAGCCCCGGCCCCGACAATGCTGCCCGTACCCACCCGCACCCCGTTGAGCACGATCGCTCCAATGCCGATCAGGCAGCCTCGCTCGACGTAAGCGCTGTGGATGACGGCGCGGTGGCCGACGGTGACGTAGTCTTCGAGCACCGTGGGCTGGCCGGGGTCGCCGTGAAGAATGGCGCCGTCCTGCACGTTGCTGTAGGCTCCCACCTCAATTGATTCCACATCGCCGCGCAGCACGGCGCCGTACCAGATGCTACAGCCCTCATGGAGCGTGATTTGGCCCATAATTGTAGCGGTGGTGGCGACAAAAGCGGCCTGAGACAGGTCGGGTCGGGGCCAGAGCGAGGTGGAAGCAGCATCCATAGAAACGAGTTCTTCGGTAAAGTTCCCAAAAAAATTAGCGGATTCCATCAATGGGATGCCCCAGCTACAGGGAGAGCCGAGTTCCCAACGGTATAATACGGCTACGGATACAGCGCAACCTGCCCGTCTACCCGTTCGCCCCATGCCCGCCCCTGAGGACACGTCTGGTTTCAGCCCAATGGTCAACTCCGCCTTGCAGTATCCCATCTATGGCCCAGAAATCCAGTGCCCTCACTGTCGTCAGACGATTCCGGCCCTGACGCTGACCGACACATACCTGTGCACGCGCCACGGCGCCTTTGAGGCCAACCCCGATTCCAAAGAGCTGGTGCATCTGCAGTCGGGGCGGCACTGGCGACAGTGGGAGGGTGAATGGTACCGGCAGCACACCCACCCCGACGGCATTCGCTTTGAAATTCACGAGGCGCTCGATCGCCTCTACACCCAGGGCTACCGGGCCACGCGGGTAATCATCGCCGAGCGCTACCAGGAGTTGGTCAACGCCTACCTGGAGCGTAACTCGCCCTGGCGCGGGCAGGTTGAGACCTCGACCGCCCCCAAGCTCTACGGCCTGCCGGTGGAGTTTAGCCCCCCCGCCGAGGTTGACCCCCGCTGGGCGGTGATTAACTTTAGCCTCGAAAAAGAGCCGGGTGTGCCGGTGCGCTATCCTTATTTTCGTCTCTTTGAATAGCCAAGCCGCCCGCCCGATGCTCCACCACGCATCAATTCGCACTCAGGATATTCACCGCGCGATCGCCTTTTACGAAGCCCTGGGGTTTACCGTTCACGAGCGCTTTACCGCTGGCATTACCCTGGCCTGCTGGATGGAGGGGCTGGGGGGGCGCATTGAGCTAATGCAGGTGCCCGAGCCGCGCCCCGCCGCCGATGCCTTTAGCGACGAGCACTACACCGGCTATTATCATCTATCCTTTGATTTGACTGAGGCGACCCCCAGCCTGCCCGCCTGGTTGAAGGAGCTGCGCCAGCGGTTTGCTGACGATTCTAACGCTGGCCCCCTGACGGTTTTGCTGGAGCCGCAGCAGCAGATCATCGGCGATCGCGTCTACGAAGTCGCCTTCTTGGCCGATGCTGACGGGCTGCCTTTGGAGTTTATTCGAGTGCTGGGCAATGTCCAATCCTGAGGGCCCTAACCCTGAAAAACTGGCCCCCTTTTCCGACAACTGGGCCTACCTCAAGACCGAGCTGGCCTGGCTCGATCGCCTGCTAATGGTGGCCGTATCGCGGCAAAAGCGCGAGCTACAGGAGCTAGACGACTTTGCCCTCTCCGATCAAGACCGGGTCACCCGCCACTGGTGGAAGGGAATCATTCACCTCACCGGGCAGCCCAACTACGACCACGCCCGCCCCCCCAAAGCCCCGCGCACGGGCGGCAACTATGCCCAGCAGCTGGAGGCCCGCATTGTCGCCAGCCAGCGCCAGGGGGTGGTGCTGGCCCTGCCCCAGCTGCGCGATCGCCTGCAGCTCACCCTGTTTGAAAAAAACGTGCTGCTGCTTGCCCTGGCCCCCGAAGTCAACCAGCGGTTTGGGCGGCTCTACAGCTACCTGCACTACCAGCACGACGAAGCCGACTGGGACCTGCCCACGGTCGATCTGTGCCTGCGGCTGCTGTGCCGCAATGACCAGGAGTGGAGGCGATCGCGCCCCCTGATTGCCCCCAACAGCCGCCTGGCCAGCCTGGGCCTGGTGGAGTGGCTGAATGCCGACGACACCACCCTGCTCAGCCGTCACCTGCGCCTCACCGAAGACCTCGCCACCTACCTGCTCGCCGAAGATCCTGACCCCGCCAGCGTTGATACCTGGGCTCTGCCCCCCGTGGCCGAGTCGGGAGAATCCTCTGAAATTCCAGCCGAGAGCTGGAATAGCCTGGTGCTGCCCGACCCCCAGCTGGCCCAGCTCAAAACCGTAGCCGCCGCCGTCCGCGCCACCGACGGCACCATGGTGCTGCTGGCTGGCCCCAGCGGCACCGGCAAAACCCTGGCCGCCAAGGTGCTGGCCGCCGAGCTAGAGCTGCTC
>PYGV01000316.1 GCA_003022385.1 filamentous cyanobacterium CCP3
CGGGCCCCAGCCCTGGGCTTTTTTGCAGCGACAGCCCCAGCCGCCGCTGCCCGCGCCCACCCAAGGCCAGCTCCTGCGGCTCACTAACCCTTTCACCACGGGCGACGCTGTGCGCAGCCTGCAGCAGGCTCTAGCTCGGGCCGGCATCGCGATCGCCGCCGATGGCATCTTCGGCCCCGCCACCGATCGCGCCGTGCGCCAGTTTCAGGCCAGCCGAGGCCTGGTTGCCGACGGCATCGTTGGGCCGCAGACCTGGGCCAGGCTGCAAACCCAGTCAACCCCCACTCCGCCCACAACGCGCCCGCCCGCCGTAATTCGCGTACTGCGGCTCGCTAACCCCTACACCCAAGGCGACGATGTCCGCGCCGTGCAGCAGGCGATCGCCCGCGCCGGGTTTCCCCTGGTTGCCGACGGCGTCTTCGGCCCCGCCACCGATCGCGCCGTGCGCCAGTACCAGGCCAGCCGGGGCCTGGTCGTCGATGGCGTTGTCGGCTCCCGCACCCGCGCCAGCCTGGGGGTTTAGCGCCATCGGTTGAGGTTGGTCAGGCCAGCGGTGACCGATGGTTAAATTCCTTTCCTTTAGAGAGTTGGGCAGACGCCGTCTGCCCCTGCCCATCCACCCATCCACATCCCATGAACCTCTTCTACCGCAACCGCCAGCTCCTGCTGCTCACCCTGGTGCTGATCGTCGTCTGGGGCCTCTCGGCCTTTCTCACCCTGCCGCGTTTAGAAGACCCGGAGATTGTGCAGCGCTTTGCCAGGGTCACCACCTTTCTGCCGGGGGCTACCCCCGAGCGGGTGGAAACCCTGGTGACCGAAAAGATTGAGGATCGCCTGTTTGAGCTGGAGGAAATCGAGTCGCTGCAGTCGACCTCAGGCAGCGGCATTTCGGTGATTACGGTGGAACTCAAGGAAACCATTCCCGATGTGGACCCGGTGTGGGCCAAAGTACGCAGCAAGGTGGATGACGCCGTGGCCGACCTGCCCGCCGCCGCCTCGGTGCCGGAGTACGCCGACAGTTCCACCAAGGCCAGCGCCCTGATTGTGGGCCTGACCTGGACGCGGGATGACGCCCCCAACTACGCGATTATGGGGCGGCTGGCGGCGGCCCTGGAAGATCGGCTGCGGGCTATCCCCGGCACCGAAACGGTGGATGTGTTTGGCGAACCGGACGAAGAAATTCGGGTGGATATAGCGGCGGCGGAGCTGTCGCGGTTGGGGCTGACGGCCCAGGCGCTTTCTCAGCAGATTGCCGCCAGCGATGCCAAGGTTGCAGCGGGGCAGTACCGCAGCGATCGCAGCGAATTTTTGCTCGAAGTGGACAGCAGCCTCAGCTCGTTGGAGCAGATTCGCGCTATTCCCCTGGCGGCGGGCGGCGAGGGCCAGGTGACGCGGCTGGGCGATGTGGCCACCGTCACCAAAGCCGTGCAGGACCCACCGACGGATCTGGCCCTGGTGAATGGGTATGGGGCGATCGCCCTGGCGGCCAAGGTGGAGTCGGCCCAGCGGGTTGACCAGTGGGCGGTGCAGGCCCGGCAAGTGCTGAATGACTTTCGCTGCGAACTGCCGACGGGGCTGGAGCTGCACGTCGTGCTCGACCAGAGCCAGTACGTGCAGCAGCGGCTAAACGGCGTCGTCAGCAACCTGATCACCGGCTCAGCCCTAGTGATTGGCGTCTCGCTACTGATGCTGGGCTGGAAGTCGGCCCTGCTGGTGGGGCTGGCGCTGCCGCTGACCACGCTGATGGTCTTCGGCGCCATGCAGGTGCTCGGCGTACCGCTGCACCAGATGTCGGTAACGGGCATTATCATCGCCCTGGGCCTGCTGATCGACAACGCCATTATTGCCGTGGATGAGGCCCAGGGGCGGCTGCGCCAGGGCATGCCCCCCGCCGAGGCCGTGTCGCAAACGGTGCGCCACCTGCTGGTGCCGCTGCTGGCCAGCACGCTGACCACGGTGCTGGCTTTTATTCCCATCGCCACGTCGCCGGGGGGCGTGGGTGAGTTTATTGGCACCATCGGGCTAACGGTAATTTTGGCCCTGATCAGTTCGCTGGCCCTGTCGCTGACGGTGATTGTGGCGCTGACGGGCCGACTGCACCAGTGGAACCCGCTGCCCCAGCGCTGGGACTGGCTGCAGCAGGGGTTCTCGAACGCAGCGCTGGCCGAGGGCTATCGGTGGACGCTGCGGGCGGTGTTGCGTCGCCCCTGGGCAGGGGTTGGCCTGTCGCTGATTTTGCCGGTAATTGGGTTTGCGGTGTTTGCCACGCTGCCCCAGCAGTTTTTTCCGCCCACCAACCGCAACCAGTTTCAGATTGAGTTTGAGCTGCCTACCCAGGCGACGCTGAGCGCGACTCAGGCCCAAATTCAAGCGGCGCGGGACCTAGCCCTGACCCACCCGGAAATCGACGACGTGCACTGGTTTATGGGCCGCACCGCGCCACCCTTTTTCTACAACGTGCTCGACAATCGCCGCAATGCCCAAAACTACGCCCAGGGCATTGTGCAGCTGGCGGGCACCGATCGCATTCGCTCCACCATTCAAGCCCTGCAGCGCGAGATGGATGCGGCCTTTCCCCAGGCCCAGGTGCTGGTGAAGCAGCTGGAGCAGGGGCCACCCTTCGATGCGCCGATTGAACTGCGGGTTTACGGGGCAGATTTGGACGGGCTACGGCAGGTGGGCGATCGCCTGCGGGCTGAGCTGGCCCAGGTGCCCGACGTGGTGCACACCCGCGCCACCCTCACCGAGGCGCTGCCGAAGCTGGCGCTGACGGTAGATGAAGCCCAGGCTCGCCGTCTGGGCCTCGACAATCAAACGATTGCGGGTCAGCTCAATGCCGCTCTAGACGGGCGCACGGGCGGCTCGGTGCTGGATGGCAGCCGCGACATTCCGGTGCGGGTGCGGGTGCCTGGGCCGCAGCAGGGCGATCTGGGGGCGATCGCCGCGCTGGACATGGTTACCCCCCAGGGAGAGCTTCCCCTCGATGCGATCGCCGATCTGGCCCTGGTGCCCGATACCGCCAGCATCAGCCGCCGCGATGGCCAACGCATTAACACCGTGCAGGGCTTTATTACCGCTGGGTCGCTGCCCAGCACCGTGCTGGCTGCCTTTCAGCAGCGGCTGAAAGATCAGGGTTTTGAGCTGCCCCCCGGCTACCGCATCGAGTACGGCGGCGAAGCCGACGCCAGGGGCACCGCCGTGGGCAACCTGCTCTCCACCGTCGGCGTGCTGATGATTTTGATGACCGCCACCCTGGTACTGTCGTTTAACTCCTTTGGGCTGGCGGCGCTGATTGGCACCGTGGCGGTGCTCTCGGTGGGCCTCGCCGCCCTGGCGCTGAAGGTATTTGGCTCGATCTTTGGCTTCACCGCCATTCTCGGCACCCTGGGGCTGATTGGCCTCGCCATCAATGATTCGATTGTGGTGCTGGCCGCCCTGCGTGAGCACCCCGACGCCAGGCTGGGCCAGCCCCAGGCGGTGGAAGATGTCGTCTTTCACGCCACCCGCCACGTGATTGCGACGACGGTGACTACCATCATTGGCTTTGTGCCGCTGATGGTGGACCCCACCGGATTTTGGCCGCCGCTGGCGATCGCGATCGCAGGCGGCCTCGGCGGCGCCACCCTGCTGGCTCTCTACTACATTCCCTCGGTGTACCGCCTGCTGACCCGCTGGAGTCCGGCCCCGGTGACTAAAGCCGCTGCAATTATGTCTAGGGGATAGTTACCCTGGGGCTTTGCGATCGGATAGCTTAAAGGCGTGAAGCTGCCTCAGTCACGGCACAGCAAACGCTTGGCCTGAGACGAGTATACGGTTTCGATGTAATTGCCCCAATTGCTATAGCGCTTGATTCGTGGAACCACCCTTTCCAGAAAAACTGAATTCCGATGCCGAACTGCGGGCAAGTTCTGGCTTGCGGCGGGTTGTGGCCCGCATCTATAAAACCCTTGAGCGCGATGACCTGGTCGGGCAGGTCACGAGCGATTTGCAGCAAAAGCTGGGGGTTGACCGAGTGCTTTTGTATTATTTCTACAGCCAGTGGAAAGGGCGGGTCACCTTCGAGGTTTTGAGCGATCCGCAGTTTTCTATCTTTGGCGCTACCGGGCCAGATGAATGCTTTAACGACGAGTATGCGGCGCTGTATCTGGCCGGGCGGGTGCGGGCGATCGCCGATATTGAAGCCGAACCCATTACAGAATGCCACCGTGATTTTCTGCGCGATATGGGCGTGCGGGCCAATCTAGTGGTGCCCGTGCTCATTCCCAATGGCCTGTGGGGGTTGCTTGTGGCGCATCACTGCCAGTCGACGCGCCCCTGGTCGGAGGCCGATATTGCCGCCATGCAGCAGGGGGCCGAGACGCTGGCGGTTTCTCCTTCGGTGCGGGGCAGTGCAGAGGCGTAGCTGTCTCTGGGGCTGAGCTTTGCAGAATGGGCCTTTGCCCCACGCCCAATTTGTGTCGAGTCTGAGCGACCTCCCGTGACGCTGGCACGCCACTTCAAACGCTGAAAACACCCGTAGCCGCTCCCTTTCTCCCTACGGGAGACGCTACTCTCAGCGATCGCCTGCCCGCCGATCAGGCCGAGGTCTTAAATTTCTACCCAATCTACGAAGACTTTGCCGGGCAGGCGTTTCAAAGCCCTGTGGGCCTAACCGACGAGGCCTACACGCTGATATCAGACCGGCTCTACGAGGCGATCGCCAGTCAGGTGGCCATTCAACCCCAGCCCTACGGACTTTGAAGCACTGTCGCTCAACGCCAAGTCCGATGCAACTATACCTCCAACCAGTTGGTGTAGTTGACTTTGCCACAAACCACGAAAATGGTGGTCCGCAGCGTCAGCAGAAACTGGCGCTGTGGGTAGAATACCCTTTCCGCCCCTAACGGCACATCCTTTGTATAGGTCTCATGCCTCGGCTAATGCCTTTAGTACCGCATCGTGGATGGTGCCGTTGCTGGCGACGACTCCAGGATTGTTGGGGAAGCGGGCGGCGCTGGCAAAATCTAGCGGTTTGCCGTGCATGTCGGTGACTTTGCCACCGGCTTCTTCGACCACCAGCACTCCGGCGGCGTGATCCCAAATTTTTTCGCGGTAGTCGGGGGTCTTAGGGGAGGGCAGGCGCAGGTAGAGGGCAGCCTGTCCGGCGGCGACGGCGGCGTACTTGGCCTGGCTATCCATGCGCAGGGAGGGGGTGGTGATGCCGATGGCCTGGGCGACCTGCCCCTGTTGATTGAGGTCGCCGTGGCCTGACTCGACGCTCTCAACCAGGCGAAAATGGTCGCGGTCTCCAGCCTCAGTCACCTTTAGTGGCTGAGGATCGCCCCCAGCCAGAGGCACCATCGCTGTCCCCTCGCCGCGCACCGCGACGAACAGCAGGCCGGTTTCGTCGCCAAAGCTGAGGAAGGGGCAGCCCAGTACCCCCACTTTGATGTCGCCATCGACGACCAGGGCCAGGGCGATCGCGTACTGGTCGCCGCGCAAAAAGCCCTTGGTGCCATCGATGGGGTCGAGGGTCCAGTAGCGGGAGGCGACGGTGCCGTTGCCGTGGTCAATCCAGCTGAGAATGTTGGCGTCGGTGGCGCTGGGCACTAGCTGCTGCACCTGCTCGGTGACAGCGGCGAGCACCGGGGCGGCGGCGGGCTGGCGCAGGTCGGTGGTGTCTTCTTCACCCACCACGGGGTCACTGGGAAACGCGGCAGAGAGAGCCTTGCAGATGATCGCCTGGGCGCCGTAGTCGGCGATGGTGACGGGGCTTTTGTCGTTTTTCTCGATCGCCTGGGGCACGAGGCCCTGGCGCACCCGTTCGCAGAGCTGGGCGGCCTGGATGACGGCGGCGATCGCGGTTTGTTTTTCCTGTTCGTAGGGCATGGTTTGGGGGATGGGGGTGGATG
>PYGV01000317.1 GCA_003022385.1 filamentous cyanobacterium CCP3
CTACAGAGGGCCAGCCCCCCCAACAAACTCAGCTGACGAACCGCAAACTCGGCCATTCTGCGATCGCTTAAACCCATCAAAACCATAGCCTCAACGGCAGGAGAACTCCCTGCCACGGGTAACTCACCCATATTGCCCCATATTTTTCTTTTTCGCATTGAGACACCGATGGTTGCAGGGTGGGGAGCGAGATTGAGCAAGATGAAGCGAGAGCACCCCACTGGTGACGCTACAAATGGATTTAGATCAGGCCAGAAACCTTACATCCTGGTTTGGTTGAGAGCTGGCTTTTGATTCTTGCTCTTTAATGGGAATGGCTAAGCGTGGCGTTTTGGGTAGGCTGCTTTGATCACGTTTTTGTTTGATTTCGACGGCACCTTGGCGGACAGTTTATCGACCATTGTGGAGATTACCAATCGGTTGGCCCCAGAATTTGGCTATCGCCCCACCCCTCTGGAGGAGTTGGATGCCTTAAAAGGGTTCAGCGCTCGCCAGCTGATCCGCTATTCTGGCATTCCTCTGCTCAAGATTCCGGCCCTGCTGCGTCGCCTGCGGGTAGAGCTAAAAGCCTGTGATCCCCCGATCGCGCCCTGTGCAGGCATGCCCGCCATCATTCGGCAACTGCACGCCCAGAACCATATGCTGGCGGTCATCACCTCGAATGCCCCTGAGGTGGTTCATGCTTTTTTGATTGCCCACGGTCTCGACCACTGCTTTTTTAGCGTGGATGGCGGCGGTACCCTATTTGGCAAAGGAAAATTGATCACCAAATGCCTGGTGCGCCATCAGCTGGTTCCTGCCGCAACGGTTTATGTGGGCGATGAGGTGCGGGATATTCAGGCGGCTCGGTTTGCGGGAATTCGACCGATTTCGGTGACCTGGGGCTTTAACAGTCGAGAGGCGCTGGCTGCAGCCCAGCCCGATTGGCTGGTGGATGACCCCGATGCTCTGGCGGCGATCGCCCGGACCTTGTCCTGTGGTATTTAAGGGTTGCAGTAGGGGCAGTAGCTGGGGTCTGCGGTCGAAAACCCGTGATCGCCGGGGAGTCGCTGCTCAAACGGGCAGCGCTGACAGCGATAGAGCTGCGCCAGCGTCAGTAGCGTTGGGGTGCCGCAGAGGCTACAGGGTAGCCCTGGAAACTGTTTGACTGCGCTAAAGCCAGGGCACCCACAGTCCGGGCAGGAGCGCGCGATCGCCCGCACCAGATCCTCAGTAGCCTGGGCAATGACGGCCATGCGGGTGGGGTTGTAGAGCGCCCGCATATCGGTTTCGAGGCGGGCGGCGCGGTGGGGCGATTGGCCCAGAGCCACTTCCACCAGGGCCAAAAGCTTGTCTGCGTCGGTAATGCCCTTACCCAAAATGTGCTCGTCGGCCTCGCCGCTCTTGACCACCAGCCCGTGCTGGGGAAAACCCACCGACTCCGCAAAGGCCAGGGCATCAGCCGGGCTGTGGATGATCTGACTGCGGTAGTTGGTGTCGGTGGAGAGATACTCGCCAACAATTTCGAGCTGATGGGTGCGATCGATCAGCAGCACCAGCTCGCGATCGCAGGCCACAAACGGAATCTGCGGGTGCGGCCCAAAGCTGCCCTCGCTGGCAATGGCTAAGCTTTCTCCGGTTTGACGAAGCACCGCTGCCGCCTTCAGCCGGGCCGTGGTGAGCTGATCGGATGGACGTTTTATATCGCCGGCAAAGGTGCCAAAGGCATCGGTATCAAAGTCGGAGGGAACCGCTACGTTAACCCCTAGGTGGGACTCTAGAAGAGGGGCGATCGCCTGCTCTTTGCGATGCATGGTCGCCAGCATCGCAACTCGATTGGCAAAAAAATCTAGCCGTTGGGTCATCCTAGACTCCATCGTCGTGAGTAAAGCAGCTGTCGAGAGAGCTGAGGGCGTAGGTTTGAAAGACAATTCTGCAAGAGCGATTACCCATAGCTGTTATACCTGTTGTGGACTGACCAGACCACAATCAATTTGATGAGGAAACCCACCTCGGCCTTTCTTTGGGGAGACCGACCGAGGTAGGCTGGTTCAGACACCAAGGCAAGGGGAATGAGGCTGCTGTTGGCGATGGAGGCCCCATGACTCGCCTCTGGTCATCTCTCTCTGAACCAGTGCTGAGGGAAGGAGTGGCGATTTTGGAGTGGCGATTTTGGATTTTGGCGAGCTGACACTCACAAGCCAAAATCTAAAATCCAAAACCTAAAATCCAAAATTGCCGCTCCTCCTAAACCCGCCTAACCTGAAGGCTGCTGAGGTGTGCCTCGAGATGGCTGGGGTCAAACCTAATGCCGCCAAAGACGGTTTCGATGACCGTGCGGTGGTCAATCCTTAAAAAATCGAACATGGAGGTTCCTCGCAACGCTACGGGGCAAGGGCGTCTTAAACAACATGAGTGAGCCGTGGCAAACGTTATAGAACGTGATCCAACGACAACCTACACACAATCTGATGATGATTTGTGATTTATAAAAATAAATCACAAATCATTTATTCATGGCATTAAGTCTATACTTTTTCGTCAGGCTATAGAGCGATAAAACCCACAAAACTCAACTGCAATTCTCGATACAAGCGATAAATTTGGCTTATTTAATAGAGTTCAGCCAATGGAATTGGTTGATTTGGCTTGCTGTATGGTGCTGTCAGCACAGCCAATGAGCGCAAAAAAAGCGGGAACCGAAATTCCCGCCTGAGGCTGTTTGAGGGTAAGGAGAACGCAAAGCGCGCTGGTCAAAACTTTTCCTAGTCTTCGTAGATACGACACTCCGGAGCGTCGGGATAGGCACTGCAGTAGCGATCGAAGGCGGTGGACTGAGTGGCCTCGCAGCGGTGGGCGGTCGAGAGTTCTTCGACGGTTTCCCAAGCGAGCACAACGTCTATATAGTCGGTACCGTACAGAGCGGTTAAGCGCCGAGCATGCTCCAGGGCCACCTGTAACCGAGATTCTAAAGTGGGCTGGATAGCAGTGGTTGAGGTAGATAGGGTTGTGGTCAAACTCATGGTGGATGGTCTCCTGTGCTGTAGTTGAGCTGTCTTCAGCTTAATTATAATCCAATCAAATGACTAGAGGTTTTTCATATAAATTCTTGTTATCATTAATCAGGTTTTCTTACCCGTCTATTACTCCAAAATGCGCTGGTAAAGGCGACCTACGCAGCGGTAAAACCGGCTTCCCATGGTTTTACTGTGGCATGGGAAGCCGGTCATTGCGCAGTAGGGGAATCCACCTGAACCGGTGCGCCAATCCAGAGCCTGGATCGCTAGTCGATTTGCAGCGGTGCCACGATATCTGGTTCGGGAGGCTGCGGCGTTGCCACAGCAGGCGCGTGGGGCAAGTTATAGCCGATGATAGCCAGCATCAGGCCGAGGGCCAGACCAGCGGTAAAGGCCCACCCGTGGGAGGGTTCGAGGGTGCAAAGCAGACGGCGATCGCAGTTGTAGACATAGATCGCCCAGCCTTCTTGGGTACTGTGCTGAAGTTGTTTGTGCATAGCGGTTGATGGGTGCATGTAGGGATGGGAATCGGGTGCTGAGCTAGTACTGATGCCCCGACTTGCGGTGGTTGATCGCGGGCATGCCGCCGGGGGCCAGGAGTTCACCCTGCTGTACCGTGGCGTAGATCAGCAGGTGGTCACCCGCGCAGGACTGTTCATTCACGGTGCACTCTACGTAGGCCAAACCGTAGGTGAGAATGGCGCAGCCGTTGCTGGCCAGCTCAAAGGGCAGGTGGTCAAAGGCGGTGGTCGAACAATGCTGAGGAGAGAAATGCCGCCGTACAGATCGCCCTTCCTTGAGAATGTTCAGCACGAAACTAGCGCCAGAGTGGAGCTGACTGGTTTCGGCGGCATCCCTGGGTAAAGCCAGCATCAGGCCGGGGGGGCTAAAGCTGGCCTGGGCGACCCAGGCGGTCAGCAGACCAGTGTGACTGCCATTGACCTGGGTGGTGACCACGCAGAGCGACCCGATCACCCGACCCAGGGCCTGGGCGGTGCGATCGCTGTGGGCTTCGGCGATCGCCGGTCGTGCCCCCTGCTTCTGGCGCTTGCGCAGGCGCTGGGCGAACTGGGTGGCTGCTGCGGTACAGCTCTCAAGGGCCGCCGCATCGGGGCTAAAGCGCACCCGCAGAGGCTCAAAGCCGAAGGCATAGTTGGCATCTTTAAGCTTGCGCTCCAGTTCGTCAATCGCTTCGCCGCTCCAGCCGTAGGAGCCAAATACCCCCACCAGCTTTGTTTTCGGTACATTGGCCAAGATCAGGCCCAGGGCGGTTTGAATTTGGACCGGGGCATGGCCGCCCAGAGTAGGAGAACCAATGATAAAACCGTCGCACTGGTTGAGAATATCTACCAAAGTGTTGGGGTCGGCCTGTTCGCAGTTGATCGCCTCCACGGCAATCTGGGCCGCGGACAGGGCCTGGGCGATCGCATCGGCTAACTGGGCGGTGTTGCCGTAGGCCGAGGCATAGAGCAGCGCCACCCGCAGCGTCTGCTGGGCCTGCTGCTGACACCACTGGCGGTAGTCTTGCCGCAGTCGACTGAGGCTGTAGCGCACCAGGGGTCCGTGGCCCGGGGCCAGGGTCTTGAGGGGGAGTGGGTCGATCAGATCGAGGGCCGTTTCTACCTGCTTAGCCTGGGGGTTGTGCAGACAGTCAAAATAGTAGCGGCGATCGCTCTCTAGCTGCCGCCACTGCTCATCCCACAGGGCATCGGCGCAGTGGTGCATGCCAAACAGCTTGTCGCTAAACAGCGTCTGGCTGGCCATATCGTAGGTGCACAGCCCATCGGGCCAGCGCGGCGTGGGCACACCCATAAACTCCAGAACATGGCCCTGGCCTAAATCCAGCGTTTCCCCAGAGCGCACCGGGTAGAGGCGATCGGCGCGATCGCCCAGGGCAATTTTGAGGGTGTTCGCCGCCGCCCGCGAACAGACAATCTGAGCCTGGGGAGCCAAATTCAACAACTGGGTCAGGGTTGCCAGCCGGTTGGCGTTGACGTGGCTGGTGACAATGTAATCGATCTGTGGGGGTGCAACCTGATGCTGCAGTTCGGCCAAAAAGAGGTCGGTGAACGATTCGCCGGGGGGGTCGATCAGGGCAATTTTGTCGGCCTGAATCAGGTAGGCATTGGCGGTGGTTCCCCGCTGGCGGCTGTATTCTACCTCAAACTTGAGTCGGTCCCAGGTGCGCGATCGCAGCACCTGAGTCTGAGGGCCAATAGTTGCGACCTGCACATCGCGAGGCCGTACCGGAGCTGAGGGAGAATCTAAGGGGGTAGTTAGAGTCATGGGAAAAGCGTGGGTTGGGTGAGCTGAGGTAATTTTGGATTTTGGATTGACGAGCGAGCAGGGTCAATCGATGGGAGACTTGACCGCACCCATTTCGGCCAGGTCCTGGGCAAAGCGAATACGGTGGCGACGCGAGATCTCCTGTTCTGGGTCAACTCCATCGAAGGTAGGCGGAATCCAGGCCCGCACCACCAGTAACCCACCCAGCACTACCAAGAACAGACAGCTAGCCAGCACCTGAATCCAGGGCGTTTCGAGCACGCCGCGCACGATGATTTCTCGCAGCACCGACACAATAGACACTTCGACCGCTACCCCAATCGATACTCGATGCTCTTGCAGGTAGATAATCAGCAGCCGAAACAGCTCCACCAAAATCAGCAGAAACAGAATGTCAGAGGTTACCTCTGGAAAATTGAGCGGCGGTAGCAGCGAAAGAAACATCTCGCGCAGCTGCATCACCATAAAGCTGAACAGCCCAATGCAGAGCGAAATCACAATTACGTCTTGGACCATTTCAAGCAGGCGAACCACGGTGCTGCCGTTGAACCAGGTAGCCCAGCGGGAGGAGGAGGGGAGGTTTTGCATGGGAGTATTGGGGGT
>PYGV01000318.1 GCA_003022385.1 filamentous cyanobacterium CCP3
CCCCCGGCTGAGCATGGGTTGTCGCCACCCAGGCCCGATAGTCTTCGACCAGCTGCCGCTCAATGCGGTGCTTGATGGTGCTGAGAATGCCGCTGAGAAAGGTCTTGCCAGCGCGATCGAGCACGGGGGCGGGCATAAAGCGAATCGGGGGCGGCAGCTCAATGTGAATTTGCAGGTCGGCTCGGCCCTGGAGTTCGGTGTAGCGATCGCCCCGCTGGGGAGTCAGCACGCCCTGCAGCGCCATGCCAAAGGAATCGTTGACAAAGCTGAGGTAGTCAGGCCCTTTGACCTGGCAGCCCACCGACTCAAGCGTCAGGGTGCCATCGGCCTGCGATCGCACCTGCAAATCGGCGGTGGGTTCAATGCTGATGCCTAAAAACTGTAGCGGGCGCAGGCTCAATCGGTAGACGCCATCGCCAATCACCTCAATGCGGCGCGGGTCGGTAATCGCCTGGACCAGGCGCTGGGGCTGCCGCAGGTAGTGCTCAATGGGAATGGCCTCGTTGGGCACCCGCAGGCGCAAATTTTGACTGGCGTGAAAGTCTTGCATAGAAAAAACGCTACCTGAAAACGGGGTACTACCCAGGGCAGATGAAGATTTGTAACCTATGTTTAACAATTTAGTACGTCTTTCAGGTTTCGTGAGGTTCGCCAGGCACCGTTGGGCACCCTGAGCGACTTTGCGTTTGTAGAGATAGGGAGATCCTCCCTGCAGAGATTCGGCTCCTACGATTTCAGCTTTTTCTGAGAGGGCGTTACATAGAGTTACTGCTTATTAAGGGGCTTGCACCCCAGGAGACTGCCATGACATTCACCCCAACTCACGTACTCATTTCTCGCACTAAAGAGACTCCGGTGCAGCTGGTGGCTGGGTCAAAGGGCTACTGGCTCTACACCGAGTCCGAGGCGCAAAAAGGCGCTACCCCTGCCTTTGAAGTCCGACCCAAGCTGGGCTTCTACTGCCGGGGGCAGCAGGTGGTGGGCTTTAGCCTGCAGCCGCTGACGACTCAGACCGCTGCTCATGCTGAGACCGCTCAGGTAGCCAAGTAGCTCAAGGCAAAGTTTGCGTCCGACCAGCCGATGCGTCTGGACGAACTTGGCTGATCGAGAAAGAGCACCAACCTTTTGGCTAAGGGTTTGGCCACAAGGCCCATCAACAAAAGGCTCAATCCAAAAGTTAGATGCGATTTGGCTCTTCACCGGGCTTTTTTGCTTCCTCCGAGGTAAGACAACTGCCAGCGATGACTGGCAGCATTAACCTATGAACACCGTTAATACCGTTTCTCAACTCAGAAACCTCAACCGCATCCGTCGCATTAGCCGACTGATGGATACGGCCTTCAAAATCCCCGTCTTGGGGGTAAAAGTCGGCTGGGACCCGGTGCTGGGGCTGATACCTGGGCTAGGCGATTTGATCGCTACCGCGATATCGGCCTACGTCATCGTTTTGGCGGCCCGGTTTCGTCTGCCCAGGGGCATTTTGGCGCAGATGGTCTTTAACATTGGCCTGGAGGCCGTAGTGGGAACCGTGCCGCTGGTGGGAGATTTGTTTGACGCTTTCTACAAGTCGAACGTGCGGAACCTGAAGCTGCTAGAAGCTCACCTGCAAAGCGAGTCAGCTACGTTAGAAGAGGTAGACGGGCTCGACTTGAACAGCGTTCGCAATGGTGAGGTCTACACATAGTTTGGGGGTGCGATCGCAGACTTTTATGCGATCGCCCTGCATCTTTTGCCTACCTCAATCTGCCCTGCGAGGGTAACAGCGCTGGTTGCAGTCCCATACACTGCCGTCAGATGCTATAAACCATTCACCTATGTCAATGCCTGTTCCGTCTCGTCCCAGTGGATATCGGCTGGGATCTGGCGATGCCCCGGTGCAGATCGAGGTCTTTATCGATCTGGAATGTCCTTTTTCTAAAAAAGCCTGGCCCACGGTTCTGGCGGTAGCTAACCACTACGAAAGCGAAAGCGTCGCCATAACGGCTCACCCCATTGTGCTGTGCGACCATCGCCAGAGCTGGGATTTGACTAAAGCCGTAGTGGCGATCGCGGGGGACGACCCGCAGCGAGCCTGGCAGTTTATGAGCCACCTTTACCAGCACCAGCCCAACTACGTCCAAGACGCCTTCGACCACAAAACTCGTCAAGACCTGTGGAGACTGGTTTCAGAACTGGCCGCTAAATTTGACCCAGCCTGGGAAACCAGCGACCTCGCTCAGCAAATCAGCGATGAGGAGGGCTCAGTGGCCAGTCGAGCCAAGGCCTCTGTGCGCTACGCGATCAGTCGTGGGGTTTGGTCAACGCCGACTATCTTCATCAACGGCAGCCCTGTCCCTGAGCTAGAGTCAAGCTCTACAATCAGCGATTGGCAAGCGGTTATAGACCCAATGCTGTAGCCATATCTGCGCTGCGTGAAGAGCTTAACGGTTTAGTACAACCTTTTGAATCAAATCGGCTAGTTTTGTAGCGCTATCGGCGGTAGCCAGCTTTCCAGCGGCGGTGGCCATTGCCGATAGCTGTTGCGGATCGGCCAGTAAATCCAGCACCAGGGTCTGAAAGTCTGTAGCGACGACCTGGCTTTGGTTCAGCATCACAGCGGCCTGGGCATCAACAAAGGCTTTGGCATTGATTGTCTGGTGGTCTTCTGCCGCAAACGGGTAGGGAATTAGAATCGAGGGCGTGCGAGAGATGGCTAATTCTGTGAGGGTACCTGCCCCAGAGCGACCGATGGCCAGAGTCGCCCGGTGCATGAGCGCTGCCATCGAGCCAAAGAATGGACGGTGAATGTAGTGGGGGTGGCTGTAGCTATCGGCGTCGGGGTCGTTGCTGCCGGTCTGGTGCACAATGCAGGCGCCCGCGTCGATCCAGGCGGGGGCAGCGGCGCGCACCAGCTGGTTGACGGCTACCGCGCCCTGGCTGCCGCCTACTACCACAATCAGCGGCACGCCATCGGGAATAACCGGATCGGTCAAGACAGGCGGTTCTAGGGTGAGAAACTCGTCGCGTACGGGGGTACCCACCACCACGGTTTTGGCCCTGGGCAGGTACGATTGGGCCGCCTCAAACCCCAGCGCTACGACGGTGCAGCGGGGGCTGAGCCAGCGGGTGACTTTGCCCGGTAGAGCATTCGACTCGTGCAGTACGGCGGGCAGACCCAGCGATCGCGCCGCCAGAATTGCCGGAGCCGCAATATAGCCGCCCGTAGTAAATACGCCGTCGAAGCCGCCTTTTTTCAGTAACTGCCGCACCTGCACGGTGGCTCGGCCAAATTTGGCTAGCGTCTTGATTGTTCCCAGCCCCGGTCGGCCCTGAAACCCGGCCATACTGACGGTGTGCAGCGGAAAATGGCTGGGCACCAGGGTGGTTTCGAGGCGATCGGGCACCCCCAGCCACTCAATGCAGTAGCCCTCCTGGCGCAGGGCCTCGGCAGTAGCGATCGCCGGGAACAGATGCCCACCCGTGCCGCTGGCGGCGACCAGCAGCCGGGGCGATGCGGCCGGGGAAGACGCTACGGGGGTAGATGCTTGGGACAAGGGAATACCCTCGACGCTGAAAACGCCTCTAACTATACCAACTCCCTGTCAATTGATATAAGGTAGACGGAGTATTTCCGGTATCGAGGGCGGTAGGCGTGGCTAACGGTTTGATCGGACGGCGGAGTCTAGGATTGATGGCTACAGCGGCCTTGGGCACGGTGGCCCTGAACCTTGGCACTGGGGCGATCGTACCAGTGGCTCAGGCCAACACAACCGTTGTCGCCCAGGCAGCCCCCGCTGAGGTGCAGCAATTGTTGAGTGAGCTAGAGGCGGCGGCCAGCGATCGCAACCTCGACGCCGTCATGGCCTTTTATAGCGAATCGTTTTCAAGCGACACCGGCTTCGACTACGGTCAGCTGCGCCAGACCCTCGAAACCCTCTGGCAGCGGTACCCAGACATCGCCTACGACATTGAGCTACTGAGCTGGCAGGCCGATGGCCCAGGTCGCTACTTGCTCGAAACCCGCACCACGGTAACCGGCACCCAGACCCGCCCCGATCGCACCCTCACCCTCACCGCCGACACCACCTCGCGCCAGCGGTTCGAAGCTGGGCAAATTGCCTACCAGGAAATCTTGAGCGAAACCAGCCGACTGGTCACAGGCACTAACCCGCCGACGCTGCAGGTGCAGCTGCCTGAAACCCTGACTCCAGGACAAACCTACAGCTTCGACACGATCGTGGTCGAGCCTCTAGAGGAGCGATCGCTGATGGGGGTCGCCGTCGAAGAAGGCGTGACGGCCACCGACTTTTTTGAGCCGCGCCCGGTGGTGTTTGACCTGCTCAGTTCGGGTGGCCTGTACAAAGTTGGCACGGCCCCCGCCGAACCCGACAGCCGCTGGGTCTCGACCGTGGTCATTCGCGAAGACGGCATGGTAGTAGAGACCCGCCGTGTGCGGGTTGAGTAGTCATGGCCCACAACTGGCTCATCAGCGACGACGGCACCCATCGCGCTTTTGGCGATCCTGAAACGCTAGAGACGGTGAAATATTACCGTCTGTATCGGTTTTTGACCGAGCTAGAAGATATTCTCGAGACGTTTCACGACGACACCAGCCGCCTGGAAGCGATTACCCCCCTGGTGCGCAAGCTGTTGGTTAGCTCCTACTGGTTACAGCTGGAGTACAGCGCCCCCGACCCTAAAACCGGCTGGAGCGTCAACTTTCTCTACCGCGAGCACGAGTTTCCGCTCACGGTGCAGATGGTGTCATGGCTGCCGGGGCAAACCTCACCCATTCACAACCACGGCACCTGGGGCATTGTGGCGCTGGTGGGCGGCCAAGAGCGCAATCGTATTTGGCAGCGCAACCCTCAGCCCGACCGTGACCGTCCCGACCATTTGGAACTGGTGGACGAGATTACGCTTCAGCCGGGGGATGTGGTAGCGCTCACCGCCAACGCCATCCACAGCGTTGAGGCGCTGGGCACCGAACCTACGGTGTCGTTTAACCTCTATGGCGTGACCGATTTTGCCCAGCGCTACGAGTTTGACCTCGCCACCCACACCGCCAGGCTATTTTAGGTGAAAAAATTATTGGGTTTCAGGCACCAGCAGATGAAAGATCTGGCAACTTGAGGTAAACTTCATCAGACTATCGGGGGAGTGTCCGTTGGAAGGCTGTATCTAGCCCGCTCTAGCGTTTTACCAGGTTTGTTTTAGCGTCCCGCGCAACCGCTACGGTTACCTTGCAATCTCCCTTTGCCAACGCCAGGATAAATCACCCATGAGCCAGGAAGAAGCCTACAGCACCGCCACCTTGCCGCCCGAGGAGCCCACTCCGGTCGATCCAGAAGCTCTGGTTACCACCTACGCCGACAGCCTGATTACCGATCTGTTCGACGACGTAGACAAAATCTTGGAGGGCGATGAAGCCGCCCTGGCGGCGGTAGAGGCTGCCCCCGCGCCCGCATCCACCGCGCTCGCACCGATCGTTGACATTCCCGCTGAGTCGGCTGAGCCAACCGCCACCGACACAGCTCTGGCCCCGGTGGGCAGTGAAATCGACTTTTTTCGCCCTGAGGATGTCAAACCTGCCGACCCTCCAGCTCAGGCCAAAACTCGCTTTGGCAAGCTGTTTGACCGCATACTGCTGACCATCACGGCTCTGTCGCTGATGGGCGTGGGTGGGCTGCTGTGGTTTGGTCAGCAGGGCAATCGGTTCTCGCTGGGCCGATCTACGACTGAAACCGCCGCCCAGCAGTCTGACGAAGAATTTTTGGCCTACCTGCAGCGATCGCTAGAGGTCATTTCTGGCAAGGTCGAGCGGGGCGAATTGGGCAATACTACCGCTGTTGCGCAAACTCCAGCCGGGGTCGCTGTACCGGCCCCGCCCATGCTGCCACCC
>PYGV01000319.1 GCA_003022385.1 filamentous cyanobacterium CCP3
CCGCAATACGCCTACTGAAACACGCTTTGCGGGGAACTTGCCGGATAGCGTGGGTTGGCGATCGCCCTTTAGGGCGGGTCTTTGACCATCGCGGCGCACAATCTGGTATAAAAGCCAAATCTACTGCTGGGGCCATTTCGCAGGCCCCAGACCCCCGTCGAGAAGGACGTTCCGTCGTCCTTCACCTCACGGAAAGGACGGACCTGCCATCGGTTTAAACCTCTGTTTTGCCAATTAACCTTTTGGCACCTCCGATTGGCCTGTATATCTCGATCTCGTAGGGTGTATCCGCGCAGCGATGCACCGATAGAGCATCATGTCCTCAGGAAAAATTCGCTGCCTCGGTATAGTGAAGGTATCCCCTCGCACCAAGAAATCTATGGCTGGTTTGCCTCCTGGTTTGCTGATTCGTGCTGCTAAGCAGGTCTGGACGACGCTGTGGCGGACGATGATGGGGCAGATGGCCCCGAGCGGTAAGGGGGGTGACTATCAGCGGCCTGAGAGTGAGTTTCGCCAGCGTGTAGAAGTCGGGGGAACGTATCCGCCGGAGGCCGATCGCTATCGGCTGATTGTGGGGATGGGCTGTCCGTGGGCGCATCGGACGCTGGTGACCCGGGGGCTGAAGGGGTTGGAAGGGGCGATCGCGGTTATCCCTGTCGTTCCGTCGCCTGATGAGGGCTGCTGGGTGTTTGAGACGCCGTTTCGGGGCTGCCGCACGCTGCCGGAGCTGTATCGTCAGGTGCAGCCGGGGTATGGGGGGCGGGCGACGGTGCCGGTACTGTGGGATACGCGGACGGCGAGCATCGTTAACAATGAGAGTGCTGAGATCATCGTGATTTTGAATGAGGCGTTTGATGAGTGGGCGATGCACCCGGAGGTGGATCTCTACCCAGAAAACCTTAGGGCAGAGATTGACCGGTGGAACGACCGCACCTACTCTGCCGTGAACAATGGCGTGTATCGCTGCGGCTTTGCCCAGAGTCAGGCGGCCTACGATCGCGCTGTCACCGAGCTGTTTGACGCGCTGGGTGACATCGATCAAGCGTTGGGCCAGCGCCCTTACCTCTGCGGCGACAGGGTAACGCTGGCGGATGTGCGGCTGTTTACAACGCTGTTTCGTTTTGATGTGGTCTACTACAGTTTGTTTAAGTGCAACCGCTGTCGCATTCAGGACTACGCTCACCTTGGGCCTTACCTGCGGCGTCTGTACCAGCTGCCGGGGGTGGCGGAGACCTGCGATATTGAGGCGGTTAAGCGCGACTACTACGGCAACCTGTTTCCGCTCAACCCCAGCGGCATCATCCCCGCTGGGCCGGATCTAGCATATTTGAAGGCTCCGGTTGAGGTGCTATCGCCGTTGTGAGCGATCGCCCATCCACACAGTCCACCCCAAGCAAAGATACTTACTCTATGACCGATATCCGTTTGATTCGAGGCCGCTGGGTGCTGACGGGCGACGCTGTGCTCAATGACGCGGCGATCGCCATTCAAGACGACACGATATTGAGCGTCGGCACCTGGGATGCGCTGAGCGCCCAGTATCCCCAGGCCGAGGTGCTGGGGTCGGAGCGGTTTGCGGTTATGCCGGGGCTGGTTAACGCCCACCACCACAGCAATGGCGTGCCCAATTCGCTACAGGGCATTGATGACGACTTTCTGGAGCTGTGGCTGTTGGCCAACCTGGGGTTGAGAAACCAGGATACCCAGCTCAAAACGCTGCTCAGCATTGCCCAACTGCTGCAAAGTGGCGTGACGACGGTGGTGGATGTGTCGCGGATTTCGGGTGACGCTGACGCCTGCTTTGACGATTTAACCGCTCGCCTCAAGGCCTACGAGCAGGCCGGCATGCGGGTGGCGCTGAATCCTGGCGCTAACTACCAAAGCTATCTGGTGCACGAAGAAGATCAGGCGTTTTTGGCGACTCTGCCCAGCGGATTGCGGCAGCAGCTGACAGAAATGGTGCCTATGACCCAGGTTTTGGCTCCGGCAGACTACATGGCGCTGATTACCGATTTGGTGAAGCGCTACCAGGGTCATCCCCACATTGACGTTTGGTTTGGGCCGCCGGGGCCGCAGTGGGTGGGCGACGCGCTGCTGGTGCAAATTGTCGAGGCGGCAGAACGGTTGGGTACCCAGGTGCAAACCCATGCCTTGGAGTCTCTGCCCGAAAAGCTGATCGGCCCCCGCTTCTACGGCAAATCGCTAATCGCTCACCTGAAGGAGCTGGGCGTGCTCAGCCCCCGCTTTTCGATCGCCCACGGCACCTGGCTGACCGAGGCAGATATCGACACCATGGCCAAGACCGGGGCCGCCGTCAGCCACAACCCCAGCTCTAACCTGCGGCTGCGGGCTGGCATTGCGCCCCTTAACCAAATGCTGGCCGGTGGGGTAACCGTGGGTTTGGGGATGGACGGCAACACCCTGGGCGACGACGAAGACATGTTTGCCGAAATGCGGCTGGCGGCCCGGCTGCACCGCACCCCACAGCTGGGCGGTCCAGCTCCCAGCTATCAGGATGTTTTCTCGATGGCAACTACAGGCGGGGCCAGGCTGATGGGGCAGGCCGATCGCATCGGTAAGCTGGCCCCCGGCTACCAGGCCGATGTGGTGCTGGTCAACTGCGATCGCCTCACCTGGCCCTGGGTTGCGCCCGATGTTGACCCACTGCATTTGCTGCTAACGCGGGCTAAAGCGATGGATGTGGATACGGTACTGGTGGGGGGCAAGGTGGTGCTGCGATCGGGGCTGCCGACGGGGTTTGATTTGCAGGCGGTTGGGCAAGAACTCGCGGCTGAGCTTGATGCCCAGCCCGCTCCACATCAGCGCCGCGCCCTGGTGGCCGAGCTCAAGCCCTATTTGGCTGACTGGTATAGCCGCTGGGAAATACCGCCCCTGACACCCTATGCGGCCTTTAACTCCCGCACCTAGCCGCATAGATAGCCCTGGCCAGTTCTGGGGTCGGCTATACCGATATGGCTGAGGGTTAAGAGATTATTGGCAAGATCTACTGGGAAACAAACCCGGTCACCAGCAGGGGCAGCAGAATCAGCGCGGTCAAAATGACCATCAGGGTCGGCACGTCGATTTTGAGCACGTTTTTCTCAGAGGCCGCCGGATTGCGTTTGGGAGAATTGGGGTCAGCCATAGCGGTTACACCACTCCAGTTAAAGTACCTGAGTCTAACTCTAGGGTATCGCCGATGCCCTCGCCCGTGTGGTAGGCCGCGATCAGCACCTCGCTGGTTTTGCCCCAGGCAATTTCTCCCTGGTGGCTGAGGGCGATCGCGCCAAAATCGCGCCCGCGCTCCGCGGCCTCCGCAAAGGATTTGGCAAAGGCCGCGCCAATATCCATACCGTCGGTCACCCGCACGACAATGCGGGCCGCCAGGCACTCATCGAGAATGTCTTCGCCAATGCCTGTGCAGCTCACCGCCGCCGCGCTCGTAGCGTAGTTGCCCGCCGGGGTGGCCGAATCGCTGACCCGGCCCAGTCGCTCTAAGCCTTTGCCTCCGGTGGAGGTGCCTGCCGCCAGACAACCCTCCAGATCGAGCACCACCACCCCAATCGTGCCCCGTCGGCTCTCAGAGGTCGCGGGCACTTCGACGGCCTCCGCGACGACCCCCGCCATCGGGCTTTGAAAATTGTTGGCCCGCTCCTGCATCCATTCTTTCAGGCGCAGATCGGTGATCGGGTCAAAGGGCGCGATCGCCATCTCGCGGGCCAGCTCAACCGCCCCCAGATCAGACAGCACGCGATCGGGGAAGGGCTGCAGGTAGGCGGCCAAATCAATCGGGTGCCGCACCCGCGACACGTTGATCACGCCGCTAAACCGCTGGGCCTCGCCATCCATCAGCCCCGCACTCATGCGCACCTGGCCATCGGATTGCAGCACCGAGCCATAGCCCGCATTGAAGTGGGGCGAATCTTCCATTAGCTGGCAGCCCAGCACTACGCAATCGCGGGCGCTCGCCCCGGCCTCAGCTTTGCCATAGACCTGATTGACAATGCTGTACAAATCTTCGCGCAGCGCTACCAGTCGCTCCCTGTGGCCGTGGGAGCTACCGGCCCCACCGTGGATAATGACCTTTGGTAACGCCTGCGTCATGGTGTCTCCCCTTAAAAATGCTCTTTAATTTTAAGGGGTCGATCGCGGTAGGACTGTAGCGTAGGCGATCGCGCGGCTAGTCTAGCGGGCTAGGGTCTCCCGGATAAAAGGCTTCATCTAAAATCTGGCTGAGAGAATACAGACACTGAGGCGGAAAGGTCTGTTCGGGTAGGTCGGTTTCGGCGATCGCTAGATCCCTGCCATTGGCGTAGGCATCTGCCAAAATTTCATCCAGAGCGGGTTTTAGGCTCGGGTTTTCTTGCAGCAAGCGCAGGGCATCTCGCCGCTGAATCCGTAGGGTGGCCAACCAGCTGCGGCTGCGACGGGAAGACTCGTACTGCCATTTCAGTAAGTGACCTAGCAGTATGCTCAACCGGTTACGGAGTTCCTGACGCTGTTGCCGCCCCAAGGATTCAATCTCCTCAATCAGGTTAGGCAAATCGAGCTTCTCCCAGTGGCGATGGCCCAGGAGGTTAGCCTGTTCCACCGTCCAGGCATAAAAATCAGTGTCGTAGAGGCCGTGGGTAGACATGGCTCAGCCCGATGAGAATGGCTTTATTCTAGGCTAGCGGCGGCGGCGGCAGCGATCGCTGCAGTACTTCACCTCATCCCAGCAGTCGGCCCATTTTTTGCGCCAGGTAAAGGGGCGCTGGCACACCGGGCACACTTTGGTGGGCAAATCGGCCTTGGCCCGCTGTTTCGCCATCTACGCCTCCTCAGCCCAGGCAGGGTGGGTCATCAGCGAGGCCATCATGCGCACGCCCCGCAGCTGGTTAGAGAGCGGTAGATGGCCATCGGGAGCGCTCAAATCCCACACAAAGCCGCCGGGGTAGCGAGTCCAGATGTTGTCGTCTTTCCAGGCCAGACGAGGCCAGAGTTTATCCCAGTTTTGGCCCAGGCTGAGCCAGATGCGCCGCTGCACCGAGAAGCCAAACTTGCCCTCAGAGTAGGCCAGCCACAGACGGTCAATCGTGCGCAAATCGACCCCTGGAAACTGCTCGACCTCGGTAAAGTAAACCCACTTACGCTTTACCGCCGTTGGCCCCGCCAGCTCGCACAGTTTTGCCAGGGTGAGGCGATCGGCTTCCTCAAAGTCTTGCTGCACCAGCAGCTCCTGCAACGGCCTGTAGTCGATACCCGGCTCCGACGGCATGGCCAGCCGCCCCTGGGGCCAGTGCTGAGTCAGCAAGTCGCGCAGCTCAGGCTGCTCTGTGGCATAGAGCACCTGAAAAATCTTGCCGTCTAAAATTGTCGGCGGTTTGTCTTTGCGCTCTAGCAGGGTCGCGGTCAACACCTCAAGACCGTCCTGCCCCAGGGCCAGCAGTTCGTGCACCGCCGAAAGCTGCTTTTTAAGCGAATCGCCCCGCAGCCGATCGCGCAAATCCACCAGTTTGTCGCCGTCCGAAACCATAGATACCGCATGAGACTGCCCACACTAATCATAGGGCGTGTTGGGTAGGGCAGTGAAGTGGGAGTGGATGGGTAGGTGGGTGAATGGGTGGATGAATTCAAAATTCAAAATTTTGCATTTTGCACTTTGAATTTTGCACTTCCCCCTCCTCACCTACCTCACCTACTCCTCTTCCCCCTCCGGCATCCGATAGCCCTGTTCAAAGGCGAAGCGCACGATCTGCGATCGATTTTCTAGGTTGAGTTTGGTCAGCATGTTGCTCAGGTGGGTCTGCACCGTTCGGGGGCTGAGAAAGAGGCGCTCACCAATCTGTCGGTTGGTGAAGCCCTGTAC
>PYGV01000320.1 GCA_003022385.1 filamentous cyanobacterium CCP3
GTGGGTGGGGGCGCGTCCTCGGCGGCTGGGGCGCGGGCTGGTGCTGCTGCTGGCCTTAGGCGGCTTTGGCGCAGGGCTGGCGCTACTGGGGCTGAGCTTTCGGCTGGGGCTGCGGCTGATGCTTGACCCGGAGGCGCTGCCTGAGGTTTTGGCGCAGTTTCAGCGATCGCAGCAGGTGGCCTTACCGCCAGCTACCAGCCTGGAGGATCTGCGCCAGCAGGCCGAGGCGGCCCAGCAGCGCCTGGGCGAACCGCTGCCGCTGGGTGAACCCGACTCTGACGGTACCGGTATGCTGCTGGTGCCAATATTAGAAGATGCCTCAGGGGCCATTGCTTCCCTCACGCTGCTGGAGGGCAAGGGCCGCGACGGTGAACTGAGGGCGATCGCGACCCTCCCTATTCCCCCTCTCTCAAAAGACCTGGTGCTGGCCCCCTGGCTCAACCATTCCCAGGCCCCTACCGCTGCTCCATCTACGTTTGCTCTGACTCAGGTGGTGTCATTGCCCGCTCCACCCGTGGCAACTGATGGCATCTGGCTCACGCTAGAAGGCACCTGGCCGCAGCAGGGTCTGACCTTGCGCTACGGGCACCTGCTGCACTACGACCCTCAAAATCAGCGGCTGGCGCTGCTCAAACCCTGGAGCAGCCCTGTTAACCGCCCCCCTCAGTGGGCTGACCTGGATGGAGAGGGCCCCAGCGATTTGATTATTGACGAAACGGTTGGGCTAGAGACGGTGCTGGGGGGCTGGCAGGTGATAGCTGGGGCTACGCCGCGCCTGCAGCTGGTGTCGTGGGTGCGAGTGCCCGTAGATGCCGGGGCTCAGGCTGAGGCCTACCAGCAGGCGCTGCGCCTGGCCCGCAGCGGGCTTTGGAGTCTGGCCGAAACCTCTCTAGACAATCTCAAAGCCGCTCTGGCTCACAGCTGGACTCCTGCCGCAGAGGCTCAACTCAGCCTGGCTAAGCGCCATGCCGCCATGACGCGACAGCAGGCCGACCAAGACTGGTCGACGCCCACCCAGCAGGTGCTCGCCCTGCTGATTGATGGCCGCTGGGAGGCAGCCCTCACCCAGCTGGAAACTAACCCCGACCAGCTGCCGACTCTTATTAACCGACTGGCCACCGATCGCGGCCGCATGTGGAACCGCATTAGCGCCGCGGCGGCGCGCCCCGAGCCCGACCCGGCGGTCTATGTGTGGGGCGGTCTGGCTCTCAAAGCCCAGCAAAACCAGCCCACCAGCCTGGATGGCGCCACCCAGGACTGGCTGACTCGTCAACCGGTACCCGCCGCTACCCGCCAGCGGCTCAGTCGGCTGCTGACGGCGCTGTCTAACGCTCAGGCTCAGACCGTGGCCAGCAAAAGCGCTGGGGCCACCCGGCAGAACTCGGGCCAGGGGGCGATCGCGCCGACTCAAACGGCAGCTACTGGGGCGATCGCGATCGCCCCCCTGGAGGCCATCATTGGTCAGGCCAAACCCATTTCTGCCCCCCCAACTGGATACGCGGCACCGGGCCAGACCCTCGATCCTGCTTTGGGTCAGTGGTATGCCGTGGAGCTGCGAACCGTTCGCCAAAATCAAGCCTGGCAGCAGGGTTTCGCGCCGCCCGCCGCGGCTGACCCCGCCATGGTTTGGGCAGCAGTGCGCCCTGCTGCCCAGGCCGCGCCGCAGGTGCTGCGCTGGGTGACGCCTACTACCGGGGTGCCCAGTCCCCTCACGGTGAGGGGGCTAACTCTGGCCAACGGTACGGCCACCCTACTGGCTACTGGCCCGGCAGTCACCGATTCTGTGCTGCCACCGCTGGTATTTTCTCAAGGGGCGCTGACCTGGCTCGATGCTAGCCAGCGCCAAAGACCCGATGCTGAGGCGATCGCAACACCCCTGAGCACCGTCCTCTTTGGCCGTCAGCCGCTGCCGACGGGGGTTGCTGGGGCGCTGGACAATCTAGCTCAGCACAGTCTTGACTTGACTGGCGACGGCCAGCCCGAGCGGGTGCTGACCTGGGATGATGATGCCCTGTCTCAGCTGGTCCAATGGCAGCCGTCGGTGAATGGATCGTCGCCCAAAACAGTGATTCTGAACTTAGACAATCAAGTGATTTACAGCGATTTGTTTGCGCCTCAATCGCTGGTAGCGCTGACCAATCCAGCCCTCGATGGTGCGATCGCGCTACTGGTGTACCGGGCCGGAAGCTACGAATTGCTGACCTGGAACGCCGCAGCAAAGCAGTTCGACTGAGCTCTCTCAAATCACTGGCAGCACTACTCTGGCTGCAAACTAATGATTCCTTGACGTTCTACAGGTAGGTTACGGCGACGATCGCATACTTGGTGAACAATTTTGTCGCCGCCCTGATTGAGTGGCCAGTCGACAGAAACAGATTGCTGTACCCTGGCGCATGCTGCTGCGCGATCGCTCGTTTTGACCCGACAGCGACGACCCGCAAGTTGCCTGCGAAAGCCTGCGCTAGGGCAAATGGCATTTGCCCCTACCGCGATCGCTGCCAATTGAACCAGTTCTCGGCCCAGTCGCGCCGCCAGGTGCCGGGGTGCCAATGCTGCTGCTGCCAGGTGCTAACCATTAGAGGTAAAATAGCCGATAGGCTGTGGGGCAGCGTTGGCAGACGATCAAGCTGATGGAGAGCAATGCCCTGCTGCATGGCCAGGGCAAGGGTATGAATGAGTTCGCTGGCCCCAGGGCCGCAAACCTGAGCGCCAATCAACTGCCCGTCAGCCCGCACTATCCAGCGGCAAAACCCCATGATGTCACCGCCCTGGTGAGCCTTGAGCAGTTGGCCAAAGGGGACTTGCAGCACCGTGGCCTCGCCGCCGTACCAGCGCCGGGCCTGGGTGGCGCTCAGGCCCAGGCGGGCGTACTCTGGCGCAGTGTGCAGCAGAGCCGGGCGATTCAGCCAGGACAGCCTGCGCCACGGCAGGTAGAGCAGGTTGCGCAGGGCGATCGCCACGTCTTGATGGTCAGTGGTTTCGGACCAGTAGCCGCCAACGGCAGGGCCACAGGCAAAAATGCGGGCGCGGGCGGTGGCGAGGCGATCGTCCACTGGCAGAGCTGTAGTCGTGCCGTGCACCGTGCGAGGCCGAATGCCGATGCTGGCTAAGTTGAGGCTGTCTAAAAGCGGATGGGGCGCGGTGGCGAGAATCAGGGCCTGAGCAGCGATCGCGCCGCCGTCCCTGAGCCAGAGTTGAACATCGTCTTTATGGCGAATGGTTTCGATCGGCGTGCCCAGCCGCAGGTCAACCCCTGAGTACTCCAGCAGCACCTCGATAAAGGCAGACAGCTCGGCGTCTTCGGTAGGCAGCAGGGTACTCCCCCGGCTGACTAAAGTCGTGCGGGTACCGAATCGAGCCAGGGATTGGGCCAGAGCGATCGCCGTTCCGCTGCGCCCCAGCACGATCGCGGTCTTTGGCAGCGTCTCCAGCGCCAGCAGGCTATCTAGGGTGAGGTGCGGGGTCTCAGCCAAACCAGGAATGTCAGGCACAGTGACCTCAGTGCCGGGGGCCAGCAGGTAACCGCGCGACGTGAGCCGTCGGGTTGGGGTCGTCACCGCCAGCCGGGGCCGAGGGCTAAACTGACCCGGTTCCAGCACCACATCTACGCCACTGGTCGCCAGGCGATCGAGGCCTAAGTGAGGGTAGGCCACCGCCTCTAGCGCCCTGACCTGATGCTTCAAACCATGCCACTCAGTCGTTGATGATGCCGAAGCCAGCGTCGTGAGCACGATCTGGCGACGAATGCACCTTTCCACTGACCCCAGCGGCTCGACCAGCGCCACCCGCGCCCCCTCTCGCGCCGCCAGCGCCGCCGCCTCGCGCCCCTGCACCGTGCCGCCCAAAATCACCGCATCGTAATCAACGGCCATGATCTCCCCGTCGTGGTGTCTCCATGAGTTTAGCGGGGAAGGGGAGGTGAGGTGAGGGTGAGGGAGGTGAGGAGGGTGAAGAGTTCAAAATTCAAAAATGCAAAGGTCAAAATTTTGAACTTTGAACTTTGCATTTTGCATTCACCCACACCATCTACCCACCTACTCACCTACCCATCCACCAAACCTAAACTCTGGGTAAAGTTTTTCCACCGTCCTGATGGGTTGCAACTGGGCAGGTAAGATCTGAGACAAAGCAGCATAGGCGCACTATGACAGGTATTACCTCGATTCGCGAGTCGAGCATAGCAACAGATTTTGCCAGTTTTGCCCCGCCAGAGATCACGAGCGATCGCGTGCTGGCAGCGATTGATGTGGGCACCAACTCGATTCACATGGTGGTGGTCAAAATTCAGCCCGATCTGCCCGCTTTCACCATTGTCGATCGCGAAAAAGAGACGGTGCGCCTGGGCGACTTTAACGAGGAGACGGGCGGGCTGTCGGAGGCGGCGATGGAGCGAGCGATTGGGGCGCTGAAACGGTGCTGCGCGATCGCGACCAGCCTCAAGGCCGAAGACATTGTGGCGGTGGCTACCAGCGCCGTGCGCGAAGCCAGCAATGGCCAGGCGTTTATTGAACGGGTCTATAACGAAGTCGGCCTCGCCATCAACCTGATCTCGGGCACTGAAGAGGCCCGCCGCATCTACCTGGGCGTGCTCTCGGGCGTGGAGTTTAACGGCGAACCGCACGCCATCATCGACATTGGCGGCGGCTCTACCGAGCTAATTTTGGGCACGGGCGAACCCCACCGCTTTCTCAGCAGTACCAAGGTGGGCGCGGTGCGGCTGACCGCTCAGTTTGTTTCCACCGACCCAATTTCAGAGCCAGAGTTTAGCACCCTGCGGGCCTACGTGCGGGGCATGATCGAGCCCAACACCACCGGGATTAAATCTCACCTTGGGCCTGAGGAACCCATTCAGCTGATGGGGACATCGGGCACGATCGAGTGCCTGGCGGCCCTGGTGGCCAGCGATCGCCTGGGTCTGGTGCCCGACCCCCTCAACGGGTTTCAGATGACCTACGAGGAAGTTTCGCGGCTGGTCGAGACCCTGCGCCAGGCTACCTACGCTGAGCGGCTAGAGATGCCAGAAATGTCGGCGCGGCGGGCTGAGATCATCGTGGCAGGGGCGGTAATTTTGCAGGAGACGATGGCGCTGCTAAAGGCCGATCGCATCACCATTTGCGAGCGCGCCCTGCGGGAAGGGGTGGTGGTCAACTGGATGCTCACCCACGGTCTGATCGAAGACCGCATGCAGTTTCAGAAGTCGGTGCGGCAGCGCAACATTCTCAAAACCGCCAAAAAATACAAGGTGCACCTCGATCGCTCCCAGCGGGTGGCCCAGTTTGCCATGGATTTATTTGAGCAGACCCGGGGCAGTCTGCACACCTGGGGCAATTTAGAAAAAGAGCTGCTCTGGGCCGCCGCCATTCTGCACAACTGCGGTCATTTCGTCAGCCACTCGTCGCACCACAAGCATTCCTACTACCTGATTCGCAATGGCGAACTGCTGGGCTACACCGAAACCGAGCTAGAAGTGATTGCCAACATTGCCCGCTACCACCGCAAAAGTGCTC
The DNA here is from genome assembly GCA_003022385.1 of filamentous cyanobacterium CCP3. GTDB lineage: Bacteria > Cyanobacteriota > Cyanobacteriia > Phormidesmidales > Phormidesmidaceae > Nodosilinea. The sequence continues at coordinate 5,508 of PYGV01000320.1, forward strand.
CCAAGAAAAAGCACGACAACTACCGCAGTCTGCCCACCCGCTACCACCGCCAAACGGTGACCCACCTCAGCGCGCTGCTGCGGCTGGCGGTGGCCCTCGATCGCCGGGGAATTGGCGCTGTTGAAAGCATTACTTGCCACGTTGACACCGAGGCTAACATCTTGACCATGGACGTCATCCCCGCCCACCCCAACGATGACTGTGCCTCAGAACTGTGGAACCTGAACTACAAGAAAGACTACTTTGAGCAAGTTTTTGAGGTGAAGCTGCTGGCCCGACTGGTGAACTGATGATGGGGCTGGCCTAGGGC
>PYGV01000321.1 GCA_003022385.1 filamentous cyanobacterium CCP3
ATTGGGGACCAACCTGGACACTGGTTGGGAAGTTGAACGATTCAACTTCACTCAAAACGTGCGACTTCGTGTCGCACTGACTGGAATCATTCTAGATCCGGTCTCTTGTATTACCGAAACAAGGGATCTGGATAGTTCCCCGTTTTCTTTACCGAAAACGGAGTTACCCGTATGTTTGAATCATCCGACGCAGAGGGCATGGCCCCTGCCCCGTTTACCCTACCCACCTACCGTCAAGAAACCCTGCGCCACATTTTGCTCGGCGACCATGCCGCGCTAATAGAGGCCATTAACCAAATGGCGGCGCTACGCTACTGTGACAAAATTGCCTGGTCAGACCCCATACCCACGGGGCGCAGCGGCGAATACCTCAGCATCATGACCCGCAGGCGAGGGGTGACGACAGGCTAATAGCTGAATAACCAAAGCCCCAGAGGTTTTTCAAAAATCCTGGGGCTTTGGCAAGATGTGTGAGGATGAATAATTAGAGAAGCGCCGCACTGTCGTTTTAGGTAACGTCTAGCAATGTTTCTCAGATTCTTAAGCACTTTTTTGATCTATCTTTTCTTTTTGTAAAAGAAAATCTATGTAGTCTTGAAGATGCAGCAGCCTTGACTGAGACAGTTGACGCAACTTGGCTAAAATTTCCTCTTCTTGCTGTAGCTGGTTTAAAGAGATTATTTGCGAGGCATCTACCTCGATAGTAACGTTTGGTACGTCAAAACCTTCCAAGCTGTAGCCATCTTCTTGACCTTCACGATTAGGATAGTGCTCCACTACGGTGGCAATGTCGCCCCGCTTGAGGTGATGATCTGGCAGGTCTTTTGCCAGAGCAACTTGAGAAAATAAAGGAAATGGTTCTGCCATTAGCTTGCTCCTTTATCTGGCACTAAGGTCACAAATTTAGCTGTTTTGTTTGTCACCATCCAAATAGTTAGAATGCTCAACTCAATACCATTCACGCCTCGAATTTTAGCCCGTATGCAGTATTTATCGCCATAACGGGTAGTTTCAAGAAACTCTGCTGGTTGAGACAAAACTTGAGTACGTATGTCTTGTTCAAGTTGCTGCCAACTGGTTAAGCTGTACCCGGCTTGAGCAAGGAACTTAGACTTGTCATCTTTGGGCAGTAGGACAAGTAGGTATTGGGTTAGCTTCTCCTTTGCGATGACTGCATTTTGGGGGAGATACACCATACGTATATACCAGTATGATAATCTGTTCTACTCTGCGGGTTTTCATACATTGCAGCGTCGGGACTGGTTGACGAGAACTGTGCTGAGGACAATCAAGTGCACCATTGTTATGCTGATCCTAAGTTTCAGGCGCGAAAACTGATTTGTATATATTTTCATCGAGAGGATTGCCCCATGCTCCTGACTTTTTCAAGTTTCGACTAAAACCCCGATCCCAACCAGCAGCAATGAATCCTAACAGAATGGGATCGTCGAATAGCGCAACTGACGCGCCATCTGTTGACCATACAAAACGAAAGCCAGACGCATCTGGAGCGGCCAACAAAACATTATCCCTAACATAGTCTGGGTAGTACCCCATAGGTAAGGATGGCTGAATCTTATATGTAGCAAGGGATATCAAGATTTGCATCCTTCTCAAAGGCGCTAAGTATATGTACTCGTTGATGGCTGGAATACTGATTCTCCCGTGGATTGTGGGCTGAAATCCTGTGAATAACCAGGATACTTCGGCACTAAGAAGCTAGCTTCATTGGTCGAAACCCTTTCAGGAAGAGGATTACAACCATCCTTACCTTTGTAGGACTACCCATAGTCTGAAGGTGCAGGAGGTGCGACACCGCACGAACTATAACTTTCAGCAGGATCGAAATTCGAGAGGCGATTATATATCCAGCAATCGGCGACAGGCTTTTCTGAATTTGGCTCGGTCAGATATAACCAAGCAGCTAGACCATCATCTTCGAGCACTGCCCAACGATGCGACACCGGATGCTGTTCAGAGAGGAATACTTCTTCAGGCATAATTAGAATTCCAGAGATCAAGCAGCAGCAGCAATGCATTAAGCGTCGAATTTGCTGAATAAACTCTTACATTGCAGAATCGGCAGCATTGCCTTTGCTATCGCTGCGTTGTGCACTCCCCCAAGAGGCTAGCCTGCTGCACTACCGATTTACATTCCTACATACTCCTGGAGGGACTTTACCTGAAGAGGGTGCTGTTGTAGGGAGCCGATCGCAGCCGTAGTCGCCTTTGCCCCCGCAATCGTGGTAATAATAGGCACCTTGTAGGCCAGAGCTGTGCGGCGAATTGAGCGATCGTCCTCGATCGCGGTGCTGCCAGCGGGGGTGTTGATAATGAGCTGAATTTCGTTATTTTTAATCGCGTCCTCGATGTTGGGGCGGCCTTCGTGGACTTTGAGAATGAGATCCACGGTGAGCCCTTCATCCATCAGGGCGGCGCGGGTGCCGGAGGTCGCGATCAGCTTGAGGCCCAGGTTGGCAAGTTCTTTGGCGACGGGGATGACGGCGGCCTTGTCGCGATCGTTCATGGAAATAAACACGGTGCCCGAGAGCGGCAGTTTTTGGTTGGCCCCCAGCACTGCTTTGGCGAAGGCTTTACCAAAGTCGGCATCGATGCCCATGACTTCTCCCGTGGAGCGCATCTCAGGGCCGAGCAGGGCGTCGGTACCGGCAAACTTGTCGAAGGGCAGTACGGCTTCTTTCACCGAGATGTGGTTGGGGATCACCTCTTCGGTAAAGCCCAGCTCTGCCAGGGTTTTACCCGACATCACCCGCACCGCCAGCTTGGCCAGCGGGTGGCCGATCGCCTTTGATACGAAAGGCACCGTGCGGGAGGCACGGGGGTTGGCCTCAATGATGTAGACCTGATCGCCCTTGACGGCAAACTGAATGTTCATCAGGCCGATCACGTTCAGGCGCTTGGCCAGCTTCATCGTCCAGTCGCGGATGGTGGCGAGGGCGGCATCGGGCAGGGTCATGGTGGGCAGCGAGCAGGCCGAGTCGCCGGAGTGAATGCCCGCCTGCTCGATGTGCTCCATAATGCCGCCGATCACGACCTGGCCGGTGTGGTCAGCGATCGCATCCACATCCACCTCGATCGCATTCTCCAAAAACTTGTCGATCAAAATCGGGTGGTCGGGCTCGACCAGCACCGCGTAGGTCATGTAGCGCTCCAGGTCAGCGTCCGAATAGACAATTTCCATAGCGCGACCGCCCAGCACGTAGCTGGGGCGCACCACCACGGGGTAGTCGATCTGCTGGGCTACCCGCAGGGCATCCTGATAGCTGCGGGCCATGCCGTTGGGGGGCTGCTTAATATCCAGCTCGCGCAGAATCGCCTCGAAGCGCTCCCGGTCTTCGGCGGTGTCGATGGAGTCGGGCGAGGTGCCCCAGATTTGGGTGGGCGGGTAGGCGGGTGGATGCGTGGATGAGTCGGTGGTGGCGAGGGATGACAGATATTGCTGCAGGGGGACGGCGAGTTTGAGGGGGGTTTGGCCGCCAAACTGGATGATGATGCCGATGGGGTTTTCGGCTTCGATGATGTTGAGCACGTCCTCTTTGGTCAGGGGCTCGAAGTAGAGGCGATCGCTGGTGTCGTAGTCGGTCGAGACCGTCTCGGGGTTGGAGTTGACCATGATGGTCTCGTAGCCGTCGTCGCGCAGGGCAAAGGAGGCGTGGCAGCAGCAGTAGTCAAACTCAATGCCCTGGCCAATGCGGTTGGGGCCACCGCCCAAGATCATTACCTTGGGGCGATCGCTGGGCAGCACCTCGGTTTCGTCTTCGTAGGTGGAGTAGTAGTAAGGAGTAAAGGCTTCAAACTCGGCGGCGCAGGTATCCACGGTTTTGTAGACGGGGATCACGCCCAGATCTTTGCGGTAGTCGCGCACGGCGTCTTCGTGGGTCTGGGTGGCGTAGGCGATCTGGCGATCGCTAAAGCCCTGGCGCTTCACCGCCCGCATCTGCTCATAGGTGAGCTCGCTCAGCTTGGTGCGCTTGAGGAACTTTTCGGTTTTCAGCAGGCCGCAGAGCTGGTTGAGAAACCAGGGGTCAATGCCGGTGAGCTGGTAGATATCCTCCACGGTGAGGCCGAGCTGCATGGCGTGGCGCAGGTCAAAGATGCGATCGGGGTTGGGGGTACGGAGCTTGGGGCGAATTTCATTGAGGCTGGGCAGCTTTTCGGGGCGATCGCAGCCCCAGCCCGCCCGGCCCGTTTCGAGCGATCGCAGCGCTTTCTGAAATGACTCCTGAAACGTGCGCCCGATCGCCATGGCCTCGCCCACCGACTTCATCTGCGTCGTCAGCGTGGCGGGGGTGCCGGGAAATTTTTCAAAGGCAAAGCGGGGAATTTTGGTCACCACGTAGTCGATGGTGGGCTCAAAGCTGGCCGGGGTCTTCTTCGTAATGTCGTTGGAGATTTCGTTGAGGGTGTAGCCCACCGCCAGTTTGGCCGCAAACTTGGCGATCGGAAAACCCGTCGCCTTCGACGCCAGGGCCGAGCTGCGCGACACGCGGGGGTTCATCTCGATCACAATGAACTCGCCGTTGTCGGGGTTGACTGCAAATTGAATATTGGAGCCGCCAGTCTCTACGCCAATCTCGCGGATGATCTTGAGCGAGGCGTCGCGCAGGCGCTGGTACTCTTTGTCGGTGAGGGTCTGGGCCGGGGCCACGGTAATCGAGTCACCCGTGTGCACGCCCATGGGGTCGAGGTTTTCGATCGAGCAGATAATCACCACGTTGTCGGCCAGGTCGCGCATGACCTCCAGCTCGTATTCCTTCCAGCCCAGCAGCGACTGCTCAATGAGAATCTGCGATACCGGGCTGGCGTCGAGCCCCGATCGCGCGATCATCTCAAACTCCTCCTGGTTGTAGGCGATGCCGCCGCCGGTGCCGCCCATGGTGTAGGCGGGCCGAATAATCAGCGGAAAGCTACCGATCTGCTGGGCAATCTGGCGGGATTCGTCCATGGTTTCGGCCAGGCCCGATGGGCACACCGGCACCCCAATTCGCGCCATCGCCTCTTTAAATAGCTTGCGGTCTTCCGCCATCTCGATCGCTTCCAGCTTGGCCCCGATCAGCTCGACGCCGTGGCGCTCCAGCGCCCCATTCTTGGAGAGGGCTACCGCCAAGTTCAGCGCCGTCTGGCCGCCCATGGTGGGCAGCATCACATCGGGGCGCTCCCGCTCAATCACCCGCTCCACAATCTCGGGGGTCAGTGGCTCGATGTAGGTGCGGTCGGCGGTCTCCGGGTCGGTCATGATGGTGGCCGGGTTGGAGTTGATCAGCACCACCTCGTAACCCTCTTCCCGCAGCGCTTTGCAGGCCTGGGTGCCGGAGTAGTCGAACTCGCAGGCCTGACCAATCACAATCGGGCCAGAGCCGATCAGCAAAATCTTGTGGATGTCATCACGGCGGGGCATAGGCTGCAGGGGTGCTTATGAAAAATCCAAATCATTTTAAGGGGTATTCGCAAAATCCGTTTGCTTAGCTTGCGGCAATCCGACCGGATTCGCCGGGGCTGGAACCCAATGTCAGCGTTTAGTGAACTTAGGCAAAACTCCCGAACTATTTTTGGATGATTTGAGGGGGTAAAAAGTACCCGTGCGGGTACTGCGATCGCCCCAATCCCGTTGCCATGATGGCCCTATCCACAATTTGAACTGCACGAGGTATGCCATGACACGGCACGGTCAGATGTATCTCAGAGACTCCGCCCCCCCTCGCTTTCGCCTTCCGGCGCGGGGCCGCTTTGGCAGAATGTTTCGCTTCACCCGCCCCTTTGCCCAAGACACCCCAGCCGTTC
>PYGV01000059.1 GCA_003022385.1 filamentous cyanobacterium CCP3
GCCCCCCCGACAACGGCAACTCCCCCCGTATCCTCTGCTTCAGCCAGCGAACTGCTGTTCAACGCCGAGGTGGGGGAGCGTCTGCTGGCCTATGTCGCCGCCCTCGACCTGCCTCCTGGCCAGGTTGAGCGGGCTGCCGAGTCGATTGAAAATCGCTTTGCCTTTGATGCCACAGCGGTAACTCGCGAAACACTTAACGTCAATCAGAGCGCCTGGGAAAGCGAGATTCGTCAAGGTACTGGCCTGTCGGAGCTGACTCCGGAGGTTAATCGCACCGAGTTTACAACGGTCTACCCCCAGCGGGTCTGTCTGAGCGATGTACCCGGAGATATCAACATCGGCGCGCTGGTCAACCCCGATGGCTCCTGGCGAGCAGAGCCCACGCTGCTGCGCAGTTCGGGCTATGGTGCCCTCGATCGCAAGGCCCTCCAGGAAATTCAAGACCACACTTTCTCTCCGGCTGAGGGCGTTAAAGCCTACGTGCTCACGGTTGAGACCAGCGTTGACTACGGCCCTCGCCCCTGCCTCGATCCCAACCCAGAAGAGTAGGGCATTGCCAGCAACAGCCCGACGTTGGCCTGGTGCGAAAGTAGACTAGAGGTATCTGCTTACAACCTGAGGTTGATCGTTATAAGGTTATGGTTCTCTCTAGCCAAACGCAACTTCAAACCGACGCCTGGGTCAAAGCTACCTGGGACGAGTTTGCTACCGCCATGGACGATTCCCATTACGCAGAGGGGCGGGGCTACTTTGACCACGGCTACATGAGGATAGAAATGGCACCGCTGGGTCCTGGGCACGGGCGCCACAATGCTGTGGCCATGGATGTGGTCAGCATGTTCGCTGCGCTTCGCACTATTCGCCTGGCTAAGCTGATCAATTGCAGTTTCTATAAACCCGGCGAGCGGGGTTGCCAGCCGGATGTTGCCTTCTACATTGGCGACAGCTTTCAACTGCCGCCCCAGGACAATGCCCCGGTAGATGTGACGGTCTACGGCCCGCCGACGCTGGCGATCGAGGTGGGGGCCAGTTCTTTCAAGGACGACCTGGGGGCCAAGCGCTTACTTTACGAACGGCTAGGGGTGGCGGAATACTGGGTGGTGGATGTGGCAAATTGTGCTGCGATCGCATTCTCAGTCGCGGCGGGCCGCAGCGGCGAGATTGCGGTGTCTGAAGTTCTGCCTGGGTTGCCGATAGCGATGGTCAATGAAGCGCTAGTTCGATCGCAGAGCGAAGATGATAGCGCCCTGATGCGCTGGCTGATGGAAACCCTGGTGTAGGCTACGGAGGGCACGGCTGGGAGCGAGGTATCGTGGGGCTAACCCCACAGGCGATCGCGTCGGTTAGTGCTTAGCAGATAAGCGCTTCAGCCCAATCCGAAAGAATTATTTCCGATCCCCTGCCCACGGCAAATTAGGTGTTTCGGGAATCGGTTATCGAGACCTCCGGGGACTTGATGACCCCGGAGGTCTTTACCGGTCAGGACGCCAGCGCTACGGGCACTTGGTTGCGATCGGTCAGAATTTCGTACCCCGTTTCGCTGACCAGCACCGTGTGCTCAAACTGGGCCGACAGGCTGCGATCGACCGTCACCACCGTCCACTGGTCTTTCAGCGTGCGGGTCTGCTTTGACCCGGCGTTGAGAATGGGCTCGATCGCCAGCGTCATGCCGGGCCGCAGCTTCATATTCGGCAACTGCCGGGTGCGAAAGTTAAACACCGAGGGCGCTTCGTGCAGGTTGCGGCCCACCCCGTGGCCGGTAAAGTCTTCGACAACGGCAAAGCCGTAGCTGGTGACGCAGTCTTCAATTGCACCAGCAATATCCAGCAGCGTATTCCCCGGCTTCACCTGAGCGATGCCCGCGTAGAGAGCCGCCTCCGCTGCCGTCATCAGCTGCTTGGCCTGGGCCGAAACCTCGCCCACCGCAATGGTGATGCACGAGTCGCCGTGGAAGCCGTTGTAGTAGGCCCCCGTATCGACCTTGAGCAGGTCGCCCCGGCGAATGGTCTGCCGCTTGCTGGGAATACCGTGCACTACCTGGTTGTTGATACAGGCACATATCGATGCCGGGAAGCCGTGATAGCCCTTAAAGCTGGGGGTGGCTCCCATGGCGCGGATGCGCGTTTCGGCGTGGGCGTCGAGGTCGGCGGTGGTCATTCCTGGCTGTACCAGAGCCTCGATTTCCTTCAGCACGGTGGCCACAATGCGAGCCGCCTCGCGCATAATCGCTAGCTCGGCTTCGCTTTTGAGCTCGACCCCCCGCACGCGACGGCTGCGCTTGGGCAGGGTCATCTGGTCGGCTCGACCCGGAATGAGATGTGTCAAAAAGTCCATAGATTACGAGCGCTAAAACTGTTGGCCTGGTTTTGAAGACCCCTCACTAGTGTAGTCCGTTACGCGTCGGACTATGCCGATAGGAGCAGCCTCAGGTATGGTTTGCACCGACTCGTCGTCACCTCGGGGTTTGAGAGCGGCGACATGACGGGTTCAATAGCTATGCACACTGGCGATCGCAGAACGCAAATAGCTAAACAGGGCGATTAGGTACCGGGGGCTTTTGCACAGGGCCTGGTCTCAGGCAACAGCACCAGAAGCCCGGTACCGATGCCCAAAGACTGACTTAATGAAAATGTTCTGGTGGGAATAACCGTCCACCGCATTGCTCTCGCGCAGTTAACGCGCAGTCAAAAAATAATCCATACTGGCTGAATGTAATGAGCACAGCGCTCCTCAAAAAAGCGGCTTTAGACTCTACAATTCGCTGAAATAAATGGTGCTCCAATCATCCGTTTCGTGAATCTCTTGGCACACTAGAATAGTGACGCCCCTACTATGTGCCAGCCTTGTGCTAGATCTCGCCAAACTTTTCCCTTTTCCCCTCGACGATTTTCAGTACGAAGCAGCGGCGGCCCTCGATGCCGACAAGTCTGTGGTGGTGTGTGCCCCCACAGGTTCTGGCAAAACGCTGATTGGCGAATACGCGATTTATCGAGCTCTAGACCACGGCAAGCGGGTGTTTTATACCACGCCACTAAAGGCACTTTCTAACCAAAAACTGCGCGATTTTCGTGACCAGTTTGGCGAGGAAAACGTCGGGTTGCTGACCGGGGATCTCTCTATCAACCGCGATGCGCCCGTCGTGGTGATGACCACCGAGATCTTTCGCAACATGCTCTACGGCACCCGCATCGGCGAAACCGGCACCACCCTGCAGCAGGTCGAAGCCGTCGTGCTCGACGAGTGCCACTACATGAATGATCGCCAGCGCGGCACCGTCTGGGAAGAGTCGATTATCTACTGCCCGCCCGAAATTCAGCTGCTAGCCCTCTCCGCCACGGTTGAAAATTCGGGCCAGCTGACCGACTGGCTGCAAAAAGTCCACGGCCCCACCGAACTCATCTATTCTGACTTTCGCCCGGTGCCTCTGCAGTTTCACTACTGCACCGGCAAGCGCCTGGTGCCCCTGCTCGATGCCGCCCAAAAGGCGATCAACCCCCAGCTCAAAAAACAGCGCGCCCCCCAGCGGCAGCCCGGTCGGCGCGGCGGTGGGCGGGTCAGCCTGCCCTTCGTGATGGGTCAGCTGCAAGAGCGCGACATGCTGCCCGCCATCTACTTTATTTTTAGCCGTCGCGGCTGTGACAAATCGGTGGATGAGGTCAGTCACCTGTCGCTGGTAACGGACGAAGAAGCCGCCGAACTCAAGCTGCGGATTGATTCTTTTCTGGCCCACAACCCGGATGCCGGACGGGCGGGCCAGGTGGGGCCGCTGTACCGGGGCATTGCCGCCCACCACGCGGGCATTTTGCCCCTGTGGAAGGGCCTGGTGGAAGAGCTATTCCAGGCGGGTCTGATCAAGGTCGTGTTTGCCACCGAAACCCTGGCCGCAGGCATCAACATGCCCGCCCGTACCACCGTCATCGCCAGCCTTTCAAAGCGCACTGACAGCGGCCACCGCCTGCTCACCTCCTCTGAATTCCTCCAGATGGCGGGGCGGGCAGGGCGGCGCGGTATGGATCTCCAGGGCCACGTGGTCACCGTCGAAAGCCCCTTTGAGGGGTCGCGGGAGGCGGTGCACCTGGCCACCTCGGGGGCCGACCCGCTGGTCAGCCAGTTTACCCCCGGCTACGGCATGGTGCTTAACCTGCTGCAAACCCACACCATTGACGAGGCCAAAGACCTGATCGAGCGCAGCTTTGGCCAGTACCTGGCTACCCTGCACCTGGTGCCCCAGCAGCAGGAGATCGATCGCCTGGAGGGGGCGATCGCGCACCAGCAGGCTCAGCTTGCCGCCTTCGATGAAGGCCTGCTGGCCGAGTACGCCAAGCTCAAGGAGCGCCTCAAAGAAGAACGGCGCCTGCTCAAAACCCTCCAGCAGCAGGCCGCCCAGGTGCTGGCCGACGATGTGGCCAAGATGGTGCCCTTTGCGATCGCGGGGACTCTACTCTCCCTCAAGGGCAAGCACATTCCGGTGGGTGAGCCGGTGCCCGCTGTGCTGGTGGCCAAGGCGCAGGGGTCGGGGCAGTTTCCCTACCTGGTCTGTCTGACCCAGACCAACCAGTGGTACGTGGTCACCACCGCCGATGTGGTCGGTCTCCACGCCGATATTCCCCGGTTGCAGGCGGTTGATACCCTGGCACCACCCAGCGAGTTAGCCCCGAGTCCGGGCAAGCACTGCCGGGGCGACGACTACACCGCCAGCCTGGCCACCACTATGGCCACCCCGCCCACCCTCGAAATGCTGGCCCCCGAGGTGCAGGAGCAGCTCGATCGCATGCGTGAGGTCGAGCACACCCTGGCCAAACACCCCGCTAGCCAGTGGGAAAACACTAAGTCGCTGCTCAAGCGCCAGAAGCGGCTGCGCGACCTGGAGGCAGAATGGCGCGATCGCAAGCAAAAGCTCGCCCAGTACACGGGTCGCTACTGGCAAGAGTTTCTCAACATCATGGATGTGCTGAAGCACTTTGGCGGCCTTGACGACGATAAACCCACCGAGCTGGGCGAAATGGCCGCCGCCATTCGCGGCGACAACGAGCTGTGGCTGGCCCTGGCCCTGGAGTCGGGCGAGTTTGACCACCTCAATGCCGCCCAGCTGACGGCCGCCCTGGCTGCCCTGGTCACCGAAAACTCGCGCCCCGATAGCTGGTGCCGCTACAAACTCTCCGGCACGGTAGAAGAGGCCCTGGGCGGGCTGCACAGCCTGCGTCGCCAGCTCTACCAGCAGCAGCACCGTCGCCATATCACCGCTCCCATCTGGCTGGAGTACGACCTGGTGGGCCTGGTTGAGCAGTGGGCCAACGGCGTTGACTGGGTAACGCTGTGCGACAACACCAGCCTGGACGAGGGCGACATTGTGCGCATTTTGCGCCGCACGCTGGACGTGCTGTCGCAAATTCCCCACGTGCCCTACATCAGCGACACCCTGCGCAGCAACGCCCGCGAGGCCAAAGACCTGATCAACCGCTTTCCTGTCAATGAAGAAATCGGCTAAAGCTGTCGATCTCTATCAGACGGCAGATGACGCAGCAGCGCATATTCTTCAACGCTCAAAGGGGTGCGTACATTGGTACGTTTGAGGTTAGTCAAATTTTCAGGTTTATGCGATTTTTCACAACGGCAGCATTACTCACTTTGGGGCTGGGGGCCAACGTTTCCCGCTATAGCGCAGATTGTGCCGATTCATTCTCTCAGCTGACCCAGCAGCACAGCGATCGCTGGCACCGTAGGCAGCGTAGTCGGCAACAACTTTATTCTCAGCGACGGCACCAGCCAGATCATTGCTAGCGCTCTTTAAAGAGAATGTTGGGTTTGGATGCTTACCTAAATGTCATCGACAAAGGTGGGCAAGCTAGTGGAGTGTATCCCTGGTCTATGTAGTCTCGCCCCCTAGCTCGTGGCACCCATGCTGGATCAACGCCCTACCGCTAGCCCTGCCCCTGGGTTGAGCAGTCTTCCTGGCGATGGCCAGGAGTTGCGGCCTAAGGTCTCAATTTTAGTCAGCGATCTATCGAGTCGAGGCGCTGGGCGCTGGAACGGCGCGGTGCGCCCGTTTTTGCTGGCGCAGGCGCTGCGGGGCAAGGGCTACCCAGTCGAGATTGTGGGGTTTTCGGCGGAGGGCGATGCTGGAGCGACCGTCTGCTCTAAGTCGGGCTCTGCACCCGCTGCAAGCCATCCTATCCACATTATTCCCCTCGCGGCTCCTGCCCCTGGGCTACGGACGGTGGGTGAACTCTTTCGCTACCTTAGCGGCGATATTGTCTATGCCTACAAGCTCAAGCCCAGCAGCTTTGGTCTGGCTTTGCTGCACCGCCAAATGGCGCGATCGCAGCCCCGTCGCCCAGTTTTGCTTGACATTGACGACTGGGAGTTGAGCTGGCACGGGGGCGACGATTACCGCTATCGCCCCAACCCCCGGCGGCTAGCGCGGGACCTGCTGAAATCTGAGGGGGCGCTGCGTTACCCCGATCATCCACTCTACTTGCGATGGATAGAGCGGCTGGTGACCCAAGCCGATTTGATCACCACCCATAACGACTTTTTGCAGCGGCGCTTCGGCGGGGTCAAAATCCCCAACGGCAAAGATACTGAGCTGTTTGACCCCGATCGCTACGATGCAGAGGCCAGCCGTGCCATCTACGGTTTGGCTGGCTACCGAGTGCTGATGTTTCCCGGTGCACCCCGCCCCTACAAGGGCGTAGAGGATATTTTGACCGCCATGGATCGGCTCAATCAGCCCGATCTGAAGCTGGTGATCGTCGGCGGCAGCCCCTACGACGACTACGATCGCACCCTGCGCGATCGCTGGCCCCAGCACATTATTCACCTGGGCAAGCAGCCCTATGGCGACATGCCCAGGGTGATTGCCGCCGCCCACGTGGTGGTGGTGCCCCAGCGCCAGACCCCGGCGGCCCAGGCCCAGTTTCCGCTCAAGCTCACCGACGGTATGGCGATGGCCAAACCGATTCTGGCGACGCGGGTAGGCGATATTCCCGCTATTCTCAACGGCTGCGGTTACTTAGCAGAGGCCGATGCCCCGGCCCAGCTGGCGGCGCAGATTACGGCGATTTTTGCCGATTACGACCAGGCGCTGGAGCTGGGGCGGCGGGCGCGCGATCGCACCCTCACCCACTACAGCATGGCCGCCATGGGCGCAGGCCTGCATCAGGCGATTCAAAATATCTTGGCAAGGGTGCATTGGCGGAGCAATATCCTGGGGCATTCCCACCTACCCTGACCGCCGAATGCACCCTACGACTCCATCCACCCATCCACTCATCCACCCCTTCCCCATGTCCGCCCAAAAGCTCCTCTTCAACCACGCAAAACGCTACCCCTGGCGGATCTTAGCTGCCATCGGGCTGGGCTTTTCGGGGGCGGTCTTTAACGGGGTGGGCACCACGCTGATTGTGCCAGCGGTGTTTGAGCTCCTGGGTACCCAGGATGGCACCGGGGCGATCGCCCTGCCGCCCCTGCTAGAGCAAGTGACCGAGCCGTTTTTGGGCCTGCCCGGTCCGGGGCGGGCGGTGGCCATGCTGAGCTTTATCGTGCTCACCATTCTGCTCAAAAACCTGGCCAACTACCTGAGCAGCGTCACCAGCGAAGATCTCTCCCGTCGCCTGACCTGCGACCTGCGCCGGGCCGGACTCGACCTGCTGCTGGGCGTCGATATCGACTACCACCACACCATGCGCACGGGGGATATCATTCAGCGGCTCAACGATCAGGTGGGCCGAGCGGTGACCTCGATCAATGCCGTGATCAACCTGCTGCGGGCGTCGCTGAATATTTTGTTTTTTGGCGCGGTGCTGCTGTCGATATCGGGCTCGCTGACCCTGGCCGCCGTAGTGCTGATGGCCGGGGTGCTGATGCTCAACCGCTACGTCATTGCTCGCGCCCGCGCCTACGGCAAGGCCCTGGCCGACGCCTCTAAAGACTATTCAGTACGCACCCTAGAGATGCTCAACGGCATCCGTCTGGTCAAGGCCACGGCCAACGAGGCCGCAGAGTTTACTCAGGTAGAGGCCCTGATCGAGCGACGCGAACGGGCCGCCCTGCAGTCGCAGATGAACACCGCCATCATTGGCCCGCTGAACGAAATTCTCAGCATTTTGGCCCTGGTAGCGATTATTCTGATCAGCCAGTTTTGGCTGGGCAGCGGGTCGGCAGCCTCGGCTACCCTGCTGCTGACGTTTTTGTTTGTGCTGTCGCGGGTGGTGCAGTTTGTGGGACAGCTCAACTCAGCTCGCAGCCAGCTGGCCAACAGCGCTGCCAGTGTCGATCTGGTCTACGACTTTCTGCGTCGCGACAATAAACCCTTTATGGCCGCAGGCGATCGCGCTTTTACCACCCTGCAGTCGGCCATCACGTTTGAAGGCATTAATTTCAAATATCCCAGCGCCAAAGATTGGGCGCTGCGGGGCGTGGATCTGGCGCTGCCCAAGGGCACCACCCTGGCGCTGGTGGGGGCCTCGGGCGCGGGCAAGTCTACCCTCGCTGACCTGCTGCCCCGCTTTTACGACCCGATCGGGGGCCGCATTGCGATCGATGGGGTCGACCTGCGCGAGTTTGGCCTGGGCAGTCTGCGGCGGGCCATGGGCATCGTCAGCCAGGACACCTTTTTGTTCAATGCTACCGTTCGCGACAACATTGCCTACGCCCAGCCTGCGGCTACCGACGATGAGGTGGTGCAGGCGGCCCGACGCGCCAACGCCTACGAGTTTATTAGCCAGTTGCCCCAGGGTTTCGACACCGTTGTGGGCGATCGCGGGGTTCTGCTCTCGGGCGGCCAGCGCCAGCGAATTGCGATCGCCCGCGCCCTGCTGCAAAATCCGCCAATTTTGATTTTGGATGAGGCCACCAGCGCCCTCGATACCGTGTCGGAGCAGCTGGTGCAGCAGGCCCTGGAGGATCTGAGCCGCGATCGCACCACCCTGGTGATTGCCCACCGGCTGTCCACCATTCGCAACGCCGACCAGATCGCCGTGCTCGACCAGGGCCGCGTGGTTGAACTGGGCACCCACGACGAATTGTTGCAGCAGCAGGGTCGCTACACCGACCTCTACACCATGCAGTTCGCCCAAGAGACTGACTTCTGCCCCGTACCCCCTACCCTGACCAGCGCCGAGTCCTACGACCTCCGCACCGGGCTCAACGTCGTGCTCGGCTCCCTTCAGCTATTAGCCGATGGCCTGGTCGAAGACGGCCCCGAGTCAGATCAGTTAATCCAGGAAGCCTACCGCGCCGCCCTTAACCTGCTCCCCACCCTGGAGACCATCGAACCACAGTCGGCCTCCACTGGCGAACCTCTCCCTTCTTCCGATCCGCACCCAGACCCTTACCCCCAACCCCTCACCCCTCGCCACCCCAATCTCGCCGCCCGCCCCTAGCGTTTCGCTTTCTACCGCCTCATCTTGCCCAATCCCTTCCCATTCACGTTTCCCATGCCCCGGCACTACCTCTTTTTTGTTCGCGATACCCTGCCGCAACCAGCGGCCCACCTGATTCAAACCGTGCAGTGTGCCAATGCCGCTGCCAGCCTGGGCTACCCTACCCGGCTCGCCTTTGTCGATCGCGGCGCGACGGCCTGGCGCCCCTGGCGCTGGGTAAACCCTGGGGCACAGCCCGTTGACGAGGAGTTTTCCCGGTTCTTCAACATTCAAGCTGGGGCGCTAAATTCGCTAAACCTGATTCCCCTGGCCATGCCCTGGCCCATCGACCGGGTCAAGCACAAGCTCACCAACGCCAGCACCGTTGCCTGCAAATACTACTGGCCCCGGCACCTGGCCGCCCACACCGCCCTCGTCCACACCCGCGACTGGAACTTTGCCAAAGCTGCCCTGAAGCAGGGAGTGCCCGTAGTATTTGAGTGCCACCACCACACCGAAAAACCCTTCGAGCCCGAGATGGCCACTCATCCCCTGTTACAGGTGGTGGTTACCGTGATCGACACGGTGAAGGCGAGCATTGTGCGCAACGGCATACCCGAGAAAAAAGTGGTCACTGTACCCAACGGGTTTAACGCTGGCTTTCTGGCCCGGCATCCAGAGGTGGCACAGGAATGGCGCGATCGCCTCCTCACCCCACCTTTTATCCAGCTCGTCGTCTACGCCGGAGCCCTGCACGACTTCAAAGGCGTTGATCTACTGTTAGAGATCGCGCCCCAGTTTCCCCAGGTGAAGTTTGCTCTGGCCGGTGGCCCTGCTGAGCAGCAGCAGCACTACCGCGATCGCATCGCCAAGCTGGGCCTAGAGAATGTGGCTGTGCTCGGATTTTTAAACCAGTATGATCTGGCTAACCTGCTGCAGGCCGCCGACGCCCTGGCCCATCCCCATCTACTGGGCAAGGCCGCTACCTTTACCTCACCCCTCAAGCTGTTTGACTACCTCGCCTCGGGCACTCCAGTCGTGGCCACCCGCATTCCATCGCTTGAAAACTGGCCCCTGGTCGCTCAGATTGCCGCCTGGTGCGAGCCCAACCGCCCTCAGGCTTTTGTCGATAGCCTTAGACACGTGCTGGAAAACCACCCGCGTTCGGCTGAAGGCTTTACCCCAAATACAACCGCCCTCCGGCCCTATTCGTGGGAGGCCCGCATTGAAAAGATACTGTCCTACGTAGACGCCCAGTACCACCCTCAACTGCCGGGAGAACATCTATGACTCGCCCAAGTGTTGGCATGCTGTCTAGCTACGATGGTCTGACCCAGTGCGACTGGCTGTGGAAGCAGAGCCCCCAGCCCTTTGGGGTGTGGGGCAACATGCAGCTGCAATCGCAGGACCCAAAGCCCGACTACCTGCTGCTGTATCAGTTCAACTTTCACGAGCAGTTTGCTCCCCCGCGCCGGTCTAAAACACAGCGGCTGCGCGATGTGATGTCTCTAGCTCGGCCCAAAGCTGCGGCAAACGCCCTGGACAAGCTGCCGCCCCAGTTTAGTCAGGTGTCCAGAGAGCGGATTGCCTTTTTGCTGCGCGAGCCGCCCCTGCCGGAGGTGCGGCACCAAAACCTGCTCAATTACGCCTATGCCCGCGACTACTGCGGCTACGTCTCTGGCCCCGACGATGCGGCTCCGGTACCTGCCTACATGCCAGCAATTTGGTACGTCAACGTATCGTTCCGCGAACTGAACGAGGCGCCGCCGCCAGAAAAGCACAGCCCCTGTAGCTGGATCACCTCCGGCATTAACCGCACCGAGAGCCACTGTCAGCGGCTGGCGTTTCTACAGCAGCTTCAGGACAGTGACGTGCCCGTTGAGGTCTACGGGCGCGGCCTGCCCCCCGGCACCCGCTCCGCTGGAGAACTCAGCAATAAATGGGCGGGCATGGCCCCTTACACCTACAACCTGGCGATCGAGAACTATGCTGATAACGACTGGTACGCCAGCGAAAAGCTCTGGGACGCGCTGCTATCGTGGTGCCTGCCCATCTACTACGGCGGCGGCGCGGCGGATAAGCTCTTACCCCCCGGCAGTTTTTTGCGTCTGCCCAGTCTGGACGCGAAGGGAATTGAGTATATCCGGGAGGTGACCTCTAGCCCCGATGCGTGGATGGCGGCGAAGGATGCGATCGCCGAAGCCCGCCAGGTCATCCTCCACAAGCTCAACCTGATGAACTGGCTATCGGAGTGGGTGGGGCAAGAGCCGCGCTAGCCCACGGCAAACTCGGTGAACTGACGCTTAAAGGGCGAGTGAAACCCCAGCACAATGTCGTGCTTCGGCACGCCGCGATCGACCAGTTCGTTGGCAATGCCGCCCTCGGTGCCGTCGTGCTGTATCCAAATTTTGCCGTCTTTGATGTCAATATGCAGCACGCAGCCGTAGACCCGCCGCTTGTTTGACCAGCCCACGTGGACGACCTGGTAGCGATCGCGCTCAGTGTCGAAAATCAACTCGGTTTCTAGCTCTGGATTGCTGAAGTCTACCTGGCTGTACTCAGTCAGCATCTCTTGAACCAGCGGGCGATAGCGTTCTAAGTTGGCCATCTCACAATCACCTCCTCCTCTGGATCGTAGATCACCAAGCGGACTTGGTAGCGCTCCACCAAGCGGCGGGGTAGCTCTAGCCGAAAAAACTCCCGCTCTGCATCCACTGGAATGGCCAGGTAAAGGGTGCGATCGGGCTGTTCTTCTTCTAGGGCAAGCTGATATTTGAGAAATTGGCCCAGCGCTGTACTGAACTCGGTTGTGGCAGAAGAACCCACAAAACTTTTGATCTCCACCGCGATTTTCTCGTTCCCCCGCTGTGCCGCCAAAATTCTTTCAGCTCCCAGGTCAACGTACATATCGACGCCACCGAAGCTGATGAAAAGCGGATCGTGGGTAATTGTCCAACCGTCTTTCTCAAGGGCGTGTCTGACGGCATCGTGAAACAGGTCTTTGGCAGCCATGGGCAAACCATATCCAGACAATCGCAGCTCTATCCCCATTCTAGAATCTGTCAGCCTCACAGATTTTCTGAGCTTGCCAATACCATGGGCACTGGGGCAAGGCAAAAAAAACGCGACCCTCTTTCTCACAGAAAATCAGGTGTTATGGAGATACCTTACCTGGCATCATAGGGCACCCCGAAAACCTGGTTTTTCCAGGACAGCGAATTTCTTTTTCATTTCGGCATGGAGAATGGGCAACTTCTCTGTAGGACTTGGTATCAACAAGCGATAGGCAGACAGACAGCGACATGGACGGCATTTGTACTCTCGGCAACGATCGCGTTTACGACCAAATCGTTGCTTTGATTAACAGCATCGATATCTTCGCCCCCAAAATGCCCGTCTGCATTTACCCCTACGACGATCGGGTAGATCGGCTGCGGGAATTGGTACGCCATCGCCCCAGTATCACCCTCTACGACAACACCGCCTCCATCCAGCGGTGGGATGCCTGGGTGGAGCAGCTTTGGGCCACCCACCCGACGGCCCGGCAGCGGTGGGATGCGATCGGCAGTGCGGGAATTCACCGCATGGGCACTCACCGCCGCTTCTGCGCCTTCGACGGCCCCTTCGATCGCTTTATCTATATGGATGCCGATACGCTACTGCTCGGCGATCCAGCTCCGGTGTTCGACGCGTTGAGCGAGTACGACTGGGTCACCTACGACTTTCAGCACAAAGACCTCAGCCACGTGTACGACGTGAATTCAGGCTGGATGGAGAAATTGTTTTCAGCAGAACAACTCCAGCGACAGGCGTTTTGCTCCGGGTTCTACGCCAGTCGCCTAGGGCTGTTCGATCCTGATAACAGCCAAGACATCTTGAACGGGCTGAAATCCGGGGAATCGGCAGTGCTGTACCCCATGGCTCCCGACCAAACGATTCTCAACTATCTGGTGATGCGGCAGCAGGTCAACTCCTGCAACCTGGCACTGATTCTGCCACCAGAGCAACGCACCGGCAACTCAGTCACCTCCAGCCACTTCACCGTTGAGGATTACCGCGTCTACGACAAGGGCGTGCCGCTGCTGTACCTGCACTACATCGGCCTATCATCCAAACTTTTTGCCCGTCTCTGCAACGGCGAGAACGTGGACTTGCCCTACCGCGAGGTGTTTCTGCACTACCGCTATCGGCACGAGCCTGAGAATCGTCCCCCGCTGATGGGCAAACTAGTGACAGCCAAGCCCCAGGGCTGGCGACGGTACCTGAAACCCCTGGCCCAGCTGCTCCCCTGAGGATTGCTATGACTTCGCGCGGCATTTACATCACAGCTAACGACAAGGTGATCGACCATGCGATCGCCTGCCTCAACAGCATTCGCGCCCACGACCCCAGCATTGCGGTCATGCTGATTCCCTACAACGACGACTACCACCAGGTGGCGGCGGTGCTGGGCCGCGACTACGGCGTAGAGGTTTACCCCGACCTGCAATTCATTCAGCGGTTGTCAGAAAAATTGCACGGCATCTTTGGCGAGGGGTTCTTTGCCCGCCCCAACCAGTTTCGCAAGCAGGCCTGCTGGTTTGGCCCTTTCGATCGCTTTCTCTACATTGATACCGATGTGGTGGTATTTAGCGCAATCGCCAAAGTCCTCGACTATTTGGATACCTACGACTTCATCAGCTACGACTATCAGCACCGGGGCGGCCTTCGCAACGTGTTTGCCCCGGCCATCATAGATCAGGGTGTTTTCACCGCCGCCGAGCTAGACGATATGTTTAACTGCGGCTTCTGGGGGTCTAAAAAAGGGCTGGTCAGTGAACAAAACCTGTACGACACCTTTGCCGAATGCGCCGCCCACCCCGACTACTTCGACTTCTCCGAAAAAACCTCTGACCAGCCCATCATCAACTACCTGATTCTCAAGCGCATGGCGCAACGGTTTAACCTGGTGCGCCAGCCCGGCGGCGGCCCCGGCAACTGGGCGGGTAGCCCCCACTTTGTGCAGCAGGGCATGACGCTGGTAGATCCCAAAGTGAACAAGCCCCTCGACTACCTGCACTGG
Source organism: filamentous cyanobacterium CCP3 (assembly GCA_003022385.1). GTDB lineage: Bacteria > Cyanobacteriota > Cyanobacteriia > Phormidesmidales > Phormidesmidaceae > Nodosilinea. The sequence goes on from PYGV01000059.1 coordinate 14,425, forward strand.
GCGGGCTACCGCATTCAGCCGGGCTGCCCCTACTGGGATATCTGGGCTCACTACCGCTACCTGCGCGACCCCGACAGCCGCCCGGTGGACATGCCATCGGTGGCCCCCTCGCCCATGCAAACCCTCAGCCGCAAGGCAGGGAAGCTGCTGAGTCGTTTAGGGCGTTAACCATACAGCTAAACGGATGCCGCGCCTTTGTGAGGAGTAAAATAGCACTATCGATTCATTGGGGCTTTCAATGGACATGAACATTCAAGACCCCCAAGCTCGCCGTATGGCACAGGAGTTGGCAGAATTGACCGGCCAGAGTTTAACCGATGCCGTCAAAATGGCGCTGCAACAGGCTTTAATCAAAATTAAGGCTACCAAACCTGATCCCCAGCCGCGCCCCTTAGTCGATCGCCTGAATGAGATTGCGCTACGCTGTGCTGCCCTACCTGACTATGACACTCGCAGCGCAGACGAGATTCTGGGTTACGACGAGCATGGTCTACCAAATTACCCTGTAGGGTGGGTTAGGCCCAGTAAACCTTAGCCTCTAATCCATCAAATCGAGCAGGCCGTAACCCACCACCCAAGTATCATTGCCTGAAATGCTTGTGGGAAACGAGAACCCAGATGTCCTTCGTCGATTATCCCAACTGCTTTGACCGTTTGCTAAAGAACCCTCCCTAGTTTTGCTCTCGCCTAAAACAATCGCCCCTGCTGAGCGTCCCCTAGCGCCGATTGCCCCGTGCCAGAAGACGCCAGGCGATCGGCGTAGCGGGTGGTTTCGGGCAGGCGGTACTTGGTCGTACACCGAAGCACCAGGGCGATCGCGGTCTCTAGGGTCATGTAGTGGCCTAGAGAAATGTACAGCGGCTTAGTGTTGGCGCGGTTACGAAGCACCGCTCCAATGCAATCGCCCCGATCCATCAGCGGCACCCAGGCGCCTTTGTCGGGTGGCACCTCGCCATGGGTGCCCACCAGGCGCGACTTGGCGACACCAACCGTAGGGCGATCGCACAGCAACCCCAAATGCGACGCAATCCCCAGCCGCCGGGGGTGCGCGATCCCCTGGCCATCGCAGAGCAATACATCCGGCTCGGTTTTGAGCTGCGCTAGCGCGTCCAGCACCGCAGGCACCTCCCGAAACGACAGCAGCCCCGGCACGTAGGGAAACGTGGTCGGCCGCCGCACCAGCACCTCATCTACAGGCGTCAGGTCCGGGAACGACAGCACCACCACCGCAGCGCGAGTGGTTTCGCCCTCATCCTCAAACCCCGCATCCACCCCGGCAACATAGCAAACTGGGTCGGGCAGGCGATCTTGAAGAATGACCTGAGGCGCGAGGGTTTGCTGCAGGGCGATCGCCTCAGCGGGCGTGGTCGGCCAGCGATCTGGAACCTGAATCTGCATCGGCCATGCCTTCATTACGCCCTAGCCTCTACCTTGCCGCAAATGCCCCAGGAGAAGCAACCAAAATTAAGGAACGGGCGCATGAGCAACTACAGTGCTTGATCGCTCAAGCCGCCAGGCAACCAGGAGGGGAGTCAGGATTGTTGCTCTCCAGTGGATATGCCCCCGGTGACCCGTTGCCAGCCCTGGGTTCGGCCCCTAGTTTGGTTCGAGGATGGCGAGGGCTGGCTGGTGGAGCGATCGCTGCTGTCATAGCCCCGCGCCACATGTCATCAGATCTTGCTAAATCGCCGTAGTGCAGGGCGGGCAACTCCATATAAGATAGCCATGGCCAGATTGCCAGAGCCTCTTTATACCTAATAGAAGGTTTGAGCTGTGGTAAGTTTGGCGGGTCGTCCCGACAGGGCGACTGTTGACTAACCCCCTTAGCGGAGAGCAGGTTGCCCATGGGTCGCGCAGAAAAAGTTGTTCTAGCCTATTCCGGTGGCGTCGATACCACCGTGTGTATTCCTTACTTAATGAACGAGTGGGGCGTCAAAGACGTGATTACCCTGGCGGCAGACCTGGGCCAGGGCGACGAGCTAGAGCCGATTCGCCAGAAGGCGCTCAAGGCCGGGGTAAAAGAGTCGCTGGTGGCCGACCTGACCGAAGAATTTATCAAAGACTACGCTTTCCCCGCCATTCAGGCCAACGCCCTGTACGAAAACCGCTACCCCCTCTCCACCGCCCTGGCCCGCCCGCTGATTGCCAAGGCTTTAGTTGAGGCCGCCGATCGCTACGGGGCCGATGCCGTGGCCCACGGCTGCACCGGCAAGGGCAATGATCAGGTGCGCTTTGACGTGGCGATCGCCGCCCTCAACCCCAACCTCAAGGTGCTGGCCCCCGCCCGCGAGTGGGGCATGGGTCGCGAAGAGACCATTGCCTACGGCGAAAAGACGGGCCTTGAGTTTCCGGTGAAAAAATCCAGCCCGTATTCGATCGATCGCAACCTGCTGGGCCGCAGCATTGAGGCCGGGCCGCTCGAAGACCCGATGACCGAGCCGCTGGAAGAAGTGTTTTTGATGACCGAGGCGATCGAGAACACCCCCGATGCGCCCGAGTACGTTGAGATTGGCTTTACTCAGGGGCTGCCCACCCACCTCAACGGCCAGGCGGTTGGCCCAGTGGAGTTGATTACGCAGCTGAATGCGATCGCCGGTCGCCACGGCGTGGGCCGCATTGACATGATTGAGAACCGCCTGGTGGGCATCAAGTCGCGCGAAATCTACGAAGCTCCCGCCCTGCTGGTGCTAATCGACGCCCACCGGGATCTAGAGAGCCTGACCCTGACCGCCGATGTCACCCAGTACAAGCGCGGCATCGAAGAAACCTATAGCCGCCTGGTCTACAACGGCCTCTGGTACAGCCCCCTGAAGCTAGCACTAGATGCCTTCATTCAGCAGACCCAGGAGCGGGTGACGGGCATCGTGCGGGTGAAGCTGTTTAAGGGCAACTGCCGCGTGGTGGGTCGCCAGTCTGACCTGGCCCTGTACAGCGAAGCGCTGGCTACCTACAGCTCCGACGACCAGTTTGACCACCGCGCCGCCGAAGGATTCATCTATGTGTGGGGTCTGCCCACGCGGGTGTGGTCTGAAAAACTGCGGGGGTAGCGCTGCCGCACCAAGTAGTGCATCAAACTTAAAATGACTGATTGCGGGATGCTCTGGTAGGGGCAGTGCTCTGTAGCGCTTGGAGGAAGAACCTTACAGCGATGACACGCTGCTATGCCCCTACGGCGAGCTTCATTTAATCTTTATGTCCTTTATGGCGGGATTTGGTAGAACCTTAGGAACAGTCACAACGGCTCTGCGTCGATTACCCGTATTAACTTTGGCCACTGCATTGAGTCACCGCGCGTTAGCCCCCAGCCGCTTTTTGCTGACCTAAGGTAAACCTTTACAAACTATCGAGGCCAAACCAGGGCTAATCGACCAAGATAGGCTGTCGCGGTGCTATGTAACGTTTTACGGGGTTGTCCGGATAGCCTGAGGAACCCAATGATGAACCGCTTTTATCTGCTCAGCTGGAGCCTGGGAACCCTGGTTTTAACGCTGACGCTAGGGCTGAACCCAGGGTTTGCCCAAAGTGAACCCCTGCCCCTGACGACTGAAACTGAGGAAACATCACCACCCGGACCACGGTTGCCTAACAGTCTTGCTCCAGAGCCTGAGGCCAGTTTTCCTGAAGCCTATGTACTGGGGCCGGGCGATCGCATTCGCATCGACATCTTCAATATTCCTGAGTTTAGCGGCCCCGAAAACGGCGTCCACGAGGTGTTGGTCGACGGTACTCTGGCGCTTCCTATGGCCGGTACGGTGGATGTACAGGGCCTCACTCTGGCTGAAGCTCAGGCGGCTTTAACCGCCAGCTATGCGCCCCTGCTCACCCGTCCGCCCCAGCTCACCGTAACGCTGCTGTCGGCCCGTCCGGTGCGGGTGGTGGTGGCGGGCGAGGTCAACCGCCCCGGCACCTACACCATTGACCTGGAGGCTGAGACTAGCGGCGGTGGTGGCTCCAGTGCTGGCCGTCAGTGGCCCACCCTGACCCAGGTCATTCAGGAGGCGGGGGGCATTACCCAGCAGGCCAACATCAAAGACATTCAGGTGCGGCGGCAGCAGCTCCAGGGTGAGGCGGTGATTACCACCAGCCTGTGGGATCTGATTCGCACGGGCGACATCAGCCAGGACATTCGCCTGCGCGATGGCGACACCATTGTCATCCCCAAGGCGGTGGCCATTTCGCCCGAGGAGTCGGTGGCAGTTTCGAGCGCCAATTTTTCACCCGCTGAGATGCCGGTGCAGGTGGTGGGCGAAGTGGCCAGCCCGGGGGGGGTCACTCTACCCGCCAACGCCACCCTCAACCAGGCCATTTTGGCGGCTGGCGGGTTTGAGCGCAGCCGCGCCCAGACCTCTACGGTGCAGCTGGTGCGGCTCAACCCCGACGGCAGCGTTGACCAGCGTACGGTGGAGGTCAACCTAGCCGCCGCCGCCAACGACGCGACCAACCCCATTCTGCGCCCCAACGATGTGGTGATTGTCGATCGCAACATCGCGGCGGCCACGGGCGATACCCTGGGACTGCTGCTGCGACCCTTCACCTCGGTAACTACCGTTCTGCGCATTTTGGGGTTTTAGCTGAGGTGTTGGCCCCTGGGCCACCTGCCGCCAACGACGGCGGTTGCATCCAAACCAAAAATTCAGCCCAAGTAGAAAGATCGAGTTAAGTCTTACCCCAAATAGATCCTGAGCAGGTCAGGCTTTGAGTTTTGAGCTATAAGTTTACAAATTCTTGGGAGCCATTCCCAGATTTACCCTATGCCTTTTCCCCCCTCCTCTACGCCCCGCGAAACCAACGGTCATAGCAACGGCCATGGCAATGGTCATGGCCATAGCAGGCCCGAGTTTGTGCCCGTGATGGCGCCCCCCTCTCTCGTCGAGAAGGGCGATGACGTTGACCTCAACCGACTGCTTGGGGTGTTCAAGCGCCGAGCCGGAGTCTTTTTGGGAGTCGCCGCCCTGTCCTTTGGGGGGTTAACCCTCTGGCACCTGAGCCAACCCCCGGCCTACAGCGGCAGCGTCAACCTATTGGTCGAGCCTGTCACCAATGCGCCCCCGGTAGGGCTAGAGGAGGTGGTTGGGGCTCAGGGCAGCCGGGGGGCATCGAGGCTCGACTACGACAGCCAAATTCGGGTGCTGCGGGGCCCAGCGGTGATCGAGCCTATTCTGGCCGATATTCAGCGCCGCTACCCCAGCATGACCTACAACGCGCTGCTCAGTCGCCTGTCGATTGTTCAGGAAGGGGAATCGAAGGTGCTGCGCATCACCTACAACGACGCCGACCCGGCGGTGGTCTCGTTTGTGCTCAACCAGGTGGTCGAAGGCTTTGTCGACTACAGTGTGCAAGACCGCCAGGGCGATCTGCGCCGGGGGCTGACGTTTTTAGACGAGCAGCTGCAGGAGAAATGGCAGGAAGTTGAGGCCATTGAAAGCGACCTGAGCGAATTTCAGAAGCGCTACGACATCGTCGATGTCAACGCGACCAGCGAAAGCGTGACCCAGCGCCTCAACCAGATGCTGGCCGATCAGGAGCAGCTGCGGGTTGACTTGACGGCCCTGGAGCCCCTGTATGACAGCCTGCGTGACCAGGTGGGCTTTGACCCCGACACGGCTATCCGGGTGGCCAACCTGAACGAGTCGCCCACCTACCAGGCGCTGCTGGGAGATCTGCGCGAGCTAGAGCAAACGATCGCCGCTGAGTCGGCCCGGTTTCAGGCCGATACGCCCATGATCGAAGCGCTGGAAGACCAGCGCCAGCAGCTTTTGCCCCTGCTCGAAGCCGAGGCCCAGCGGCTGGTAGGGGCAGCCGTGGAAGCCGACAGCCTGGGCTACAAAGGATCGGTGAGCCAGGGGTTGATGCAGCAGCTGGTCAATACCGCTAACCAGATGCAGGTGCTGCAAACCCAGGATCAGGCGATTGGTCAGGTGGTGCAGCAACTGCAGGCCGAAATTCAGCGGCTGGCCGACCTGTCGCGATCGTTTCAGCAGATTGACCGGGAGCTGACGGTGGCCGAAAGCAGCCTGAATCAGCTGCTGGCCAGCCGCCAGGAGCTGCGGCTGCAGATGGCTCGGCAGGCGTCTCCCTGGGAAATTATCTCTCCCCTCAGCGAGTCGAGCATTACCCAGACGACCAATTTGCCCCGCAAGCTGCTGCTCAGCACGGTGGTGGGGCTGATGCTGGGCGGGGTAGCGGCGCTGCTGCGCGATCGCATGGATCAGGCCTTCCACAGCACCGACGAGCTGATCAAAACCACCCAGCTGCCTAACCTGGCGACGATCCCCAACGCTCCGGCCCTGCAAAAGCAGCCGCTGCTGATCGAGCCCAATCTGGCCGTCACTATGGCCGATGTGCTGACCCAGAGTCAGAGCCCCGAAAAGCTCTACACCTCCTTTAGCTTTGCCGAGGCGTTTTACTCCCTCGAAGCCAACCTGCGCATGCTCAGTTCTGATGTGCCGGTGCAGGTGGTGGCGCTGACCTCCTCGGTGCCGGGGGAGGGTAAGTCAACTATCTGCGCGCACCTGGCGATCGCGGCGGCCAATATGGGTCGTCGGGTGCTGCTGATTGACGGCGATCTGCGCAAGCCCAGCCAGCACTTAATCTTTGCTCAGCCTAACCGCCAGGGGCTGAGTGACCTGATTACCCAGGCCATTGA
>PYGV01000322.1 GCA_003022385.1 filamentous cyanobacterium CCP3
AGCTTCAGTCAAACACCCCTCAAACCCTCTGAGGCAGCGGCCAAGCAACCATCCCACCCCGACAAAGACGTACCGTTTTAGGCCTAACCAAAGGTGCCGCCGTTCCAGCCCCACATCGCGCCCGGGGCATCAGCAAACTCTATATAGGTACGATTTTTGGGCACTCCCAGCGCCGTTTCCAGCTGGGCACAAAACTCCTGACTCATGGCGCGAGTTTTGGCGCTACCCATGGTGCCCACGCTTTTGATCTCGACGTAGCAGACGGGGTCGGTGGTGCCTCCAAAGGTCATCGGCACATTGGCCTCAAAAGCCGTCATTACGTAGGATTCGGGCTTGCCCAGGTGGCTGGCCAAACTCGCGGAGAGATCCTTCAGGAGACCTTCAACCTCGGCCTGACCGGGCGAGGCGATCGATGTTTGAATTTTGATCAAAGGCATAGCGCTGGAAATAGGTAAAGGAATGTAGAAACGGTGGCGAATCTCGCAGAGCAGGATTGATGGATTGGTTAAAGAAGGAGGCTGGGATGGGAGGGGCAAGCTTCAAGCCCACAACGGTTCATCCACCCATCTACCCATCTACCCATTCACCCTTTAGCCACCGTAGTTCCAGCCAGTGCTTTCGAGCAGGAGGGGTTCACCATCGCGATGGACAGCAGCCCCAACAACCTCACCTACAAAGACGGTGTGATCGCCGTGTTCAACGGATCCAACGACGCGGCACTCGACATAGCCCAGGGTGTCTTTGATGACGGGGCAGCCGGTTTCGGGGCCGGGGTAAAACTCGATGTCCTCAAACTTGTTGCCGACCCGACGCAGCGGCTTGAAGAAATTTTGGGCCAGTTCTTTTTGCCCTGCCTCTAGAAAGCTGATGGCAAACACGCCGCTCGCTTTGACCATTTCGTGGGAGGTAGAGTCGTTTTTGATGCAGTTTACTACCAGCGGCGGCTGAAAGGACGCCTGCATGACCCAGCTCGCGGTAAAGCCGTTTAGCTCTTCCCCATTCTTGACGCCACAGATATAGAGACCGTGGGGGATTTTGCGCAGCAGCGTCTTTTTAGCCTGTTCGTCTAGCACAATGTGACCTGTGGAATGCATCTCTAGAGCGAGTTTAATACAGCGATCGCCCTCCTTCTCTACCCAATTGGGCATAAAAAAGGCGCACCGCAGTGCGCCCTAGTTGTGAGTGGTACTAAAAACCTACTTGTTGGGCTGAGGAGTCATGCGCAGGTAGGGCTTGATTTCGGTAACACCCTTAGGAAAGCGCTGCTTCGCCTCTTCGGTAGGAATGGCGGGGGAAACCACGACGTCGTCGCCATCCTTCCAGTCAACGGGGGTCGCCACGCTGTAGTTGTCGGTGAGCTGCAGCGAATCAATTACCCGCAAAATTTCGGCAAAGTTGCGTCCGGTGCTGGGCGGATAGGTAATGGTCAACCGCAGTTTCTTGCTGGGGTCAATCACAAACACGCTGCGCACGGTCACTTTGGCGTTGGCGTTGGGGTGAATCATGCCGTAGAGGTCAGAGACCTTTTTGTCGTCGTCGGCAATGATCGGGTAGTTGACCGAAACGCCCTGGGTTTCGTTAATATCACCAATCCAGCCCTGGTGCGAGTCAGCGCTGTCGACGCTGAGGGCGATAACTTTAACGCCGCGCTTTTCAAACTCGGGCTTGAGCTTAGCTACGCTGCCCAGCTCGGTGGTGCAGACCGGGGTGTAGTCGGCGGGGTGAGAAAACAGCACCACCCAGCTATCGCCAGCCCAGCTGTAAAAATCGATTTCACCCTCGCTGGTTTGCTGGGTGAAGTTAGGTACCTGATCGCCAAGTTGAAGCGCCATCTCAAATCTCCGTTAGTCTGTGCAAAATACGTTGCCTAGCGTTTACTTTCGCATTCTCCCATAAACCCCGGTATTCCGGTCGGAGTTTAGAGGATTATTTTAAGGATTGTAGCGCAAGCCTCGTCAGTGCGGCGATTGGGCGCTAGCACCAGAGTGATCTAAAGTCCGCAATGGCCCTTTGGGGCCGTCTTTGACCGTCGCACCTTAGCCACCCTCTAATCACGCCCCAGTCACCAATAAGGCACCCAGAAACCCAGGTGCCTTGTAGAGATTGTGAGTTATCGGTAGCGATCGGCAGGTGCTCAACCTGAGATGACCGAATCTACACCTGGCGATCGAACACCTTGGGTGCGTAGGCACTGCACCCGTCGCAAGGGCCCATGGGGTTCATGGCGCAGCGCAGATAGGGCGATCGCGCATTCAGGTCGCAAGTGATATCGCCAATCATGTAGCCCATGCCGTCGACGTAGTGTAAGTCACTGTTGTTGTCGAGCAGTTTGGCCATGCTCTGCCCCAGGGCCGTTGGCACCGCAGCACTGCCGCCCTTTTCGCTGCGGTCAGCGCGAACGCTCATCCACGCTGACACAATCGCTGGGGTGAGGCCGACCACAAAAATTAAGACAATGACGAGCATGAAACTGACGCAGAAACGAGCAAGATCATCCTAACCCGACGACTTGGCTGGTCATCCGTCGGCAGCCGGGGATTGGTACATGCCGTTGCGTTACTTAGTCTTTCGCAATATTGACAGTCAGCCAGAATTGTCTCGATTACGCTGATTGATATACGCCATAGGCGCTACATAGCAGGATTCCCTCCAGTGAAGTACATCGCGGATATACCCCTTGCTGTTAGACAAGAGGGAAACAAGAAGGAAAACAGAGCGGAACTTAAACAGCCAGGGATCGGGGGATCCAAAACTCAGCAACTATGTGTCTGACTCAATTGAGAATCCTTTAAAGCCCATTCCCTGGGCCTGAGCAAGACGAAAATAGCATTTGAAAAGTTCCCACATTTAGATATTGTTTTGATGAATCTACGGTTAGGCTCGGCAAGAGAACGATTTTCGCCTCGGTTATTGACCAAAACAGGGCTGTTTGCCCATCACCTGAACAAGGTCCTGAACTTTTCAGAACTTTCATGTATTGGCGGATTCTGTTCTATGGCCGATTATCTAAACATCCTGTAGACTCGCGTGTGCTCCAAAGCTAAGACCGGGTAGGGCCACAGGACATTGTGGAGGTTCGCTCCTCAGTGATAGCGCCTTACCCGGCTTTTTATTTTTAAACAATCCATGCTGTCAGCCGTACCTAGCACTGAGCGGTTTCTCAAAACAAGCTGCTCGAGCAGCGGCTTCAGGGTCGTCTTTAAACGAGTAGACATCCAGCCATTCCTCAACGATGTAGGGCGCTACCACCAGCCTCGCAGCGGTTCCGCTAGCTAAAGGCACAACCAGCGTAAGAGGGCCGGGGCGCTGAATGTGGCTCAAGATTGGATCGATATCATACTGAGCTACGTTCTCTGGCAAGGTTTGAGTTTGAGAGTCAAGGGATGGCACCGCTGCCCACTGAGTTGCCGTGCCGGTCTGCACTGAGAGATCGCCCTGGCGATCGACCAATCCTTGGCCTGGGAACCCTACCAGCCTCAGGTACACGCCCTCCAATTGCCTCTCTCTGTAGCGTTTAAAGACCGTTGCCTGCCAAGCCACATCGTTTTGGTCGCGCAAACTCTGGCGCGATCGATAGGTCGTCTGCCCTGGTTGCTCGTGGTAGGTGTGTACCGAGGCCATCGCTGGCTCGGCCAGGGCCAGCAGCAGCAGACAGCCCAGCAGCAGGGACAGAATTGTGAGCCGCAGGGCGCGCCAAAGATGAGACATGGTGTGGAAGGTAACAGGGTTGAGGGGCGAGGAATGCAAAGTTCAAAATTTTGAATTCTCAATTTTGAATTTTGCATTCACAAACTGATACCTCTCCCCTCCTAATCTTTAATCTACAGCTGGCTCATCTGATTCAGCGTCTGCCGATACCCGGCGGCTTCGCCCTGCTGTAGGTAAAGCTGGGCGGCCTGCTCAAAGTCGCGGCGAGCACCGGCATCGTCGCCAAGGCGAGCGCGCACCACGCCCCGGTTATAAAACAGTTTGGGGTCGGCGCTATTGGGAGCGCTGACAATGGCCTGGGTGAGATCCTGGTAGGCATCTTGGGCCTGGTTTACCTGCAGGTAGGCCGCCCCCCGAGCTGAGTAGGCTTCTAGGTAATCGGGCTGCGCCTCCAGGGCCTGACTGTAGTCGTCAATTGCGCCAAAGACATCTCCGGTGGAGAGGCGAGCATCGCCTCGGGCCTTAAAAGCAGAGGCATAGGCAGGATCGAGGATCAGAGCCTCAGTGTAGTCTGCGATCGCAGCGGTGGCGTCCCCCGCCTGCAGCAGCGCGTCGCCCTTTTGCTTGTAGGCCATTGCCGAGTCAGGGTTGAGCTGCAGCACCCGAGCAAAATCTTGCTGGGCACCGCCGAGGTTATCCTGAGCAGCGCGAATCGTGCCCCGGCTCATGTAGGCTTCGGTCAGATCAGGGTTGAGCTCAATGGCGCGATCGAGGTCTTGCAGAGCGCGGGTAGGTCGCCCCTGACGGTAGTATACATAGCTGCGGTTGAGATAGGCCCGAGCCATACTGGAGTCGAGCCGTACCGCCTGGTTGAGATCATCGAGGGCTGCATCGTAGAGCCCCAGTTGGTAGTAGGCCACCCCCCGCCCCATATAGGCTCTGGGCAGGTCGCCCTGTAGCTCAATGGCACGGCTAAAGTCGGCTACTGCATCGCTGTAGTTATTGACCCGCTCCAGAGCAAAGCCCCGCAGCACATAGGCCGAAGGGTTGTCGGGATCGAGTTCAATAGCGGTAGAAAAATCTTCTAGGGCCAGGTCATTGCGCCCCTGCTGTGAATCAATCAGGCCTCGGTAGAGGTAGGCGTCTACCGCGTCGGGGTTAGCCTCTAGAGCCGCGTTAAAATCAGCCTGGGCCTCGGTGGAGTTGCCCTGGCGATAGTAAACGCTACCCCGCGCAAACAGAGCGTTGGCATTGTCAGGATCTAAATCTAGGGCCTGGTTGAGGTCGATTAGCGCCCGGTCGTAGTTATTTTGGTCGGCATAGATCAGGCCTCGGTACAGATAGGCACCCGCCAGGGTTGGATCTTTTTCGATGGCCATATCAAAGGCGGCAAGAGCGGCTTCGTAGTCGCGGCTGTTGTAGCGCTCGACTCCCTGGTTGTAGGCTCCGATCGCCGTCAAACCAGGCTCAGCCTCCTCAGGCTCGGCTTCAGCCTCCACTTCGGTCTCGGACTCAATCTCTACATCAGGTGCCACCATGTCAGGCTCGGGGGTCGGAGTTTGGGCATAGACCCCCAGGGGCATTACCCCGGTCGCCATCCCCAGGCCCAACAGCACAGCTAAATATCGCAATTTCATGGCTTCCCCTCCACCGACGGTGTTTGCAGATTGAGTAGATTGGTGCCGCCCCTCAAAAGAGGCCTCTGTCAGAGTACCCACGGAGTACTCGCCTACGTCCCTGACAATCATGCTCTGGCGCTAATGATAGGCCAGCTTATTTAGGTTGAGAGACGGGTTTCAAGAGTTTTTTCTAGAATCGTAGGGGTAGGGTACCCGTTCTCACCCTGATCCATTCACGACGCCTGCTGCGTTCACCACTGAGGGGAGCAGCGGCAAGGAGATAGTATGGCGATCGCGCGTTGGTCTATTGGTCTTTTGCTGGGGGTCTTGCTGTGGCTGGGGCTGGGGCAATACGTTGAGGCCCAGAGCGAGGCCCGCATTGACTCGCGGCTAAACCGTCTGGAGTCTGAACTCGGGCGGCTCAGGTCGCAGGTTAGACAGATAGACTCTCAGCTCTCCATTCCCAACCGTCCGGCCCCCAGCCTGCCCACCGTTACCC
>PYGV01000008.1 GCA_003022385.1 filamentous cyanobacterium CCP3
GCATTGGCGCTCTGCGCGGCGGCAGTGCCCCGGCCATTCCCTACGTGATTGCACCCCGGCTCGATACAGTGCTTTCGCCCACGCCCGCCCTGCGCTGGAACCCGGTAGAAGGGGCCGAAACCTACCGAGTCTCGCTGCAAACCCGACGCGGCCCGCTGTGGGAACTTGAAACCGACCAGACCGCCATCCCCTACCCAGAGGATCAGCCGCCGCTGACGCCGGGCACGCTCTACACCCTGGTGGTAGAGACCGATTCTAGGTCTAGCTCCACCGACGACCCGCCCGAGCTGCGGTTTAATTTGCTGACGGGCGATCGCGCCGCGGCCGCCCAAACTGATATTGCCGCCGTCGAAGCTATGGACCTGCCCGACATGGTAAAAACGCTGATTTTGGTTGAAGACGTCTACCCTCGCTATGAACTGACCGCGGCCGCCATGGATGCCCTGGAGGGGCTGGTGGCGGCTGGTTGCGAAACCGCCAAAGTGCGTCGACTGCTGGGCGATCTCTACCTCAAAAGCGGCCTGCGCCTGCTGGCGGAGCAGAACTACGATACTGCCCTAGCCCTGGCTTTGGCGACTGAAAATCTGGAAGAACAGGTGCTGGCTCAGTACGGTCTGGGCACGCTCTACGCTCGGGTAGAGGAACCCGAAAAAGCGATCGAATACCTGGAAGCAGCCCAGGCGGGTGCCCTGGCGCTGGGGGATACAACCCTGGCCGATGATATCGCCGCTGAACTGCCGTAGTAGCCTGCTTAAAGCGACCTGTTGTGCCCAATTTCCCGGCATGGGTGCGAGCAATTGTGTCTATGCTTGTAGCTAATCCTCAGAAAGTACCTCATGCCCCATCGGTTATCCTGGTTGAGCCTATTACCCTTACCGCTGCTGCTGTGGGGAATGCCTGGACTGGCCACCGAGCTAGAGCAAACACTCGTTGAACGCAGACACAGTGAAGTCTTTTTAGAGGTGGCTCAGCCGTTGCCGATAATTGATGGTAACAAAACTCTGTCTGGACAGACTCAGCAAAACAACGACAGTGCTTCTAGTCGCCAAGCTGAAGCAAATCGACTTTTACAGGAAGGTATTGATAAGTACAACCGCAACGATTGGCAAGCAGCCCTCACCCCATGGAAGCAAGCCTCAGAGATTTATCAAGCAATTGGCGATCGCGCAGGCGTATCCCAAATCCTTAACAACATTGGCAGCGTTTATCAATTGCTGGGGAACTTTCCCGAGGCGCTCGCGCAGTACGAAGCCAGCCTGGCAATTAAACACGAGATTGGCGACTGGGCGGGCGAAGCCAAAACCCTCGTAAATCTTGGCACTGTCAATGTCAACTTAAATATGTAGGTATAGCGCTTCCAAGGCGGGAATCGTTTCGCCAGGGTTACTAGGGTATGAGTTGATGTGGCCAGCGTATCTGTGATAAGTCCGAGTACAGGTACAGAACTCCTCTAGCATTAGATATCGCCCTAGAAGCTGCGTAGTCATTGAACAGCTGCCTCCCCGACCTGGTTCTTCAACTCCAAGGCTAGAGTAACAATGCTGCAACCACCCATGCATGGTCAAGAGTTGAGCCTCAAGGTCGTTGATATATAAAGCTTTGGAGAATTGTCCAACCGTTTTTCCAAAAAAACTGACTGGATTTTTTCAATTATAATGAAAGTTGTTCTATCCAATTGTTTTTCTTCGGCTAAGGTACGACGACGCAACAAGCGTTTCACGCCTTGAAATTGTCCAACCGTATTTTTAGTTGACAGAGCGTTGTGTTTGCCTCTACCGATCAGCTATGCCAGCTCAACCTGAAACCAGACCCCTCGGAGAAATATTGCGCCGGGCAGGATTGCTCTCCCAGGCGCAGCTTGATGTGGTGCTTCAGGACCAAAAATGGCAGCCCGATCTGAGAATCGGCGACATTCTGGAGCTGCGCGGGTGGGTTAATCGAGACGCGATTGAGTTTTTTGCCGAACAGTGGCCAAAGCTCGCTGCCCAGGGCCGAGAGCATCCCATCGGGTATTACTTTCAGCAGGCAGGGCTGCTGGACGCTCAACAGGTAAACGCCCTGCTGAGCGAGCAACAGCAGGCGGGGCTGAGAATTGGGGCGCTGGCGGTTTTGCACGGGTGGCTTTCTCAAGAGACGCTCGACTGGTTTCTGCGATCGCTGGCACCGGAGGAGTCTGCGGCCTCAGCCTTCATCAAGCGCAAGCAGGCGAATCGTGGTAATCATCACGTGAGTCACGCGACTCAGGAACAGCCCACCCAGCCAAAGACGGTTGCAGACCCACCAGCCGAAGCGCCCACAGAGACCAATCCAGACGATGTCTCCTGGGTTGGTTAAATAGTGGCTACAAGGTGGGCATGGCAACCCTTCCCAAACGGTGTTCGCCCAGCCTCAGGTCTATTTACCCTCTGCGCCCGTCACCCGTTTGACGGCATCGGTAGCCTTTTCGACCAGGCTTTCGTTGTCCTCTTCGGGGTCAAACTTGCCCTCGGCCTGGCGCATCTCTTCTCGCAGGCCAGTCGCTTCACTCAGGTCATAGGCTCGGTTTAGCCGGTCTTCGGCGCTCAGGGGTTGGCCCTGGGTGCGGCCCGTCAGCTCGTCCTTAGTTTGGCCGTGGGCCTCTTTTGAATCGAAGGGAATTTGGGCCAGACTCGGCTGCACAGCAACGGTCAAAAAGCTGAACAGGCTGAGTAAACAGGCCAACCCGAGCATCAGCAGGCGTCGTCCCAGGCGATCGCAGTGAATTGAGGAGAGTAGCGTCATCGGTAAGTCTCGTAGTCTGGTCTCGTATTTGAGCTGAGGTCACTGGCGCTGGCGATAGCCTCACCTGAGCTATCCCTGCGGTAGCTTCAACCTATCGGTGCAGCGGTACGGCCTGTTCTGTCTAGCGACATATTTTGTCGTCGTTACGATTCGTTGGTGTTATCTTCTGGATGAGGCTCAGTCAGAGTTGGCTCGGCGACTGCAATGGCGACCCAAGCCCATTTAAGTTTGCGCTCAGCTAGTCTTAGCTCAGCAGGGTGGCTCAAGCTGTAGGGAATTTCATCGTTAGCCATAGTGCTAAGTAAGCAGACCGCGCCACTGATTACCCCCGCCAGCATACCCTAGGGTCTATGATCGAGGGGTTCAAGACCAAGCCCCCCATGACTTTATTTACGCTGCGCTCTGCCACCAAAGACTTTGGCATCAAAGAAATTCTTCGCGATGCCAGCTTTAGCCTGGATGAGGGCGACAAGGTGGGCCTGATTGGCACCAACGGCTCGGGCAAATCGACCTTGCTAAAGATGATCGCGGGGCTAGAGCCCTTTGACGGCGGCGACTTTTGGGTCAACCCTGGGGCAAAAATTGTCTACCTGCCCCAGCAGCCCGACTTCGAGGCCGATCGCACGGTGCTAGAGCAGGTGTTTGCCGACGCGGGTGAGCAGATGGCCCTGATTCGTGAGTACGAAGATATCTCGCACCACATGGCCCAGGGTACGGGCGATGCCAATGCGCTGATGGCAAAGCTCTCGACGGTTTCCGAAAAAATTGCCGCTGCCGACGCCTGGGATCTGGAAACCAACGCCAAGGCGATTCTCAGCAAGCTGGGCATTGACGACTTTGATGCCAAAGTGGGTGACCTGTCGGGGGGGTACAGAAAGCGGGTGGCGATCGCCGCCGCCCTGCTCTCTGACCCCGACGCCCTGCTGATGGACGAGCCCACCAACCACCTCGATGCCGAGTCGGTGGAGTGGCTGCAAAGCTACCTGAGCGGCTTTCGCGGCGCGCTGCTGCTGATCACCCACGATCGCTACTTTCTCGACCAGGTGACCAACCGCATTCTCGAGATCGATCGCGGCGACCTCTACGGCTACGCGGGCAACTATTCCTACTACCTGGAGAAAAAGGCGCTGGCCGAGGCGGCTGAGATTAGTTCGCAGAAAAAGCATGCGGGCGTGCTGCGCCGCGAGCTGGAATGGCTCAAGCGCGGCCCCAAGGCCCGCAGCACCAAGCAAAAGGCCCGCATCGATCGCATTGGCGACATGCAAAACCGCGAGTTCAAAGAATCCCTGGGCAAAGTAGATATTGCCACCGTCGGTCGCCGCATCGGCAAGAAGGTGATCGAGCTGGAGCATGTCTCTAAAAGCTACGAAGATCGCCTGCTGTTCAAAGACTTCACCTATGCCTTTGCCCCCGACGATCGCATCGGCATCATCGGCCCCAACGGCGTCGGCAAATCGACCCTGATGAATGTGATTACCGGGCGGCTGGAGCCCGACAGCGGCAGCGTCGATATCGGCACCACCATTCACGTCGGCTACTTCGACCAGCATTCCGAAGACCTATTTGCCAACCCCAGCCAGCGGGTGATCGAGTACCTCAAAGAAACCGCCGAACTGGTCACCACCAGCGACGGCAGCGTGATCACCGCCTCCCAAATGCTGGAGCGGTTTTTGTTCACCTCGAACCAGCAGTACGCTCCGCTGGAAAAGCTCTCCGGCGGCGAGCGGCGGCGGCTGTTTTTGCTGCGGGTGCTGCTGTCGTCGCCGAATCTGCTGATTCTCGACGAGCCCACCAACGACCTAGACGTGCAAACCCTGGGCGTGCTCGAAGAGTACCTGGAGGAGTTCAACGGCTGCGTGATAGTGGTCTCCCACGATCGCTACTTTCTCGATCGCACCGTCAACACCATTTTTGCTTTTGAGGGCAACGGCGTACTGCGGCAGTACCCCGGCAACTACTCGGTCTATTTAGACTACAAAAAAGCCAACTCAGAGGTCGAAAAAGAGACTGAGAAGCAGACAACCTCTAGCCCGCCCGTCGCTGCTTCGGCCCAGACGGTAGCCCCGTCCCATTCGACCACCGAGGCCAAACCCAAAAAACTGTCTTACAAAGAAAAGCGGGAATACGAGCAGCTTGAGGCCCAAATTCCCGCTATGGAAGCTGAGAAAGAAGCGCTGGAGAAACAACTCTACGACAACCCACCCAGTGACTACGCCGAGGTCGCCAAGCTCTCCGAGCGCCTGGGCGAACTCACCGCCACCATAGACACCTCTACCGAACGCTGGCTGGAACTGGCCGAGCGCTCAGAGTAGACCCATTGGAAGCCGACTTTTCTGCCTAACTTTTCCCTTAGCTAAACAAAAGAATCGGCGGCGTTTTGCCGCCGAGAGAAGCCGCAAAGGGACAGCTCATCCTAGGTAATCGAGACTAGATCAGGCCTCGACTGGCACCTTGGTTAGTAAGGATGCAATTATTGACCAGGAGTAGCGCGATTGTTGGGGCCCTGAGAGTTGGGCGCGACCACACCGGGCTGGTTAGTATCCTGGTTCTGCGTGTCCATATTCATCATGGGCTGCTGTTGCTGGCTGGGGCTGGTGCCTTGGCCAGGAGTGACGCGGTTGTTGGGGCTCTGGGAGTTGGGCGCTACAACGCCGGGCAGGTTGGTATCCTGGTTTTGCGTATCCATGTCCATCATGGGCTGTTGGTTAGGAGTCGTACCTTGGCCGGGAGTGGCGCGGTTGTTTGGGCTCTGGGAGTTGGGCGCCACGACACCGGGCAGGTTGGTGTCCTGATTTTCGTTCTGCATCATGGGCTGCTGCCGCTGGCTGGGGGTGGTGCCTTGGCCAGGGTTAGCGCGGTTGTTAGGGCTTTGGGAATTGGGCGCTACTACACCGGGCAGGTTGGTATCTTGACGCTGGTTAGTGCGATCGCCTGAAGTGTAAGTATTGGCCTGATTGTCATTGACCCAAAGCTCTCTATCGGTGGGCCAGGCGCGGTTGTTAGGCCCCATATCGTCGGGAGAAAGAACGCCACTGGTTAGGCTATTTTGGCGGTATTCAAATCGGCTCAACACGCCTTCGTCTAGCGATCGGGCGGCGGCTGTGTTGACATTTGCCCTGGCGGCAGCCGTATCGATCCGCGAATCAAGATCAGTTTGAGCCTGGGCAGTCACCCCTACAGCCAAGGCCATAGTGGCAGACAAAGAACCTAAAATAAAGCGTTTCATTGCGTCTCCTTGAGTAGTCATTTCAGTTGAGTGCTGAGCAGCAACTCTGCAATCGTTTTTAGACTCAAACGTGAGCAACGTCGAAGCAGTGTGTACTTCTCGTAGTCACGTTGAGCGTGGTCGAAAACAGGTTTGCTGCATTGCGTTAGCCTAACGACAATGTAGAGCGGCTCAATCGACTAACGGTTGTAGATCGACCGCACTAAAAACGCTTCGAGAGAGAGAGAAAGGAAGAGAAAAAGACCTTCCCCCTTACGGGAACACCGCCTCTGACAAACCACATGGGGCGCTAGCTTTACAGGCCAATGCTTGATAGATCTGAGGCGATGGGCGCTGGGCCATCGGCAACTAGGGCTGCGATCGAGCTGACAGTTTTGTTTAGCGGCCAGCTATGCAGGGTCGTCAAGGCCTATGCCAAGACCGATTGCGGAGGCAACGGTTTGATCGGCGACTTGCAGCGTCTATGCTCGGTGTCACGGGCGGACAGCCACCGCTGGGTTATCCAGGGCTGAGGCCGTCGGGCTAGCTCCGCGATCGCCAGGGTAAGCCAGTCTTGGGGGGTGAGGCAGGGGAAGCCGCATCTGGGTCTGGGGGTTGATACTGGTAGCGCACCCCTAGATGCTTAGCCAGGGCCTTCAAAAGCTGTGTCGTGTCCACGGGCTTGCGGATAAAGTCATCGCACCCCGCCTGCAAAATACTGGCCCGCTCTGACTCAAAGGTGCTAGCGGTAAGCGCCACGATAATGGTGTCGCGGCCCTCGGGCTGCTGCTTAATCACCCGGGTCGCCTCACGGCCATCCATTTCCGGCATTCGCATATCCATCCAGATCAGGTGGGGGCGGTGCCGTTGCCACTGATCGATCGCCTCCCGCCCGCTGGCGGCTTCGTAGAGTTCAAAGCCCAGGGGGCTCAGCAGCTGAACTAAAAACTGACGGTTTTCCCAGTGGTCATCGACCACCAGCAGGCGGTAGGTGGGTTGGCCTGGGGCCATACCGCTGACCACGCGCTGATCGGCGGTGGACAGGCCCAGCCCTGGGCCTTCTCGCAGGGGCACGATGCCAGTAAAGCAGGTGCCCACCCCAACGGTGCTCTCTACCGTCAGGCTACCCCCCATCAAAACCACCATCTGGTAGCTGATAGCCAATCCTAGACCAGTGCCCTCCTGGGACTGACGCCCAGTGGCGGTTTGCACAAAGGGATCAAAAAGCACCGCCAATTCGTCATCGGTAATGCCGTCGCCAGTATCAAGCACCTTGAAGGTAATTTGGTAATTCTCTTTGCTCTGGGAAGCCGCTGCCCTCACCTGCAAGCTAACGGAACCCTGCTGGGTGAATTTAATCGCGTTCCCCAGTAGGTTGATCAGCACCTGGCGCAGCTTACCCTCGTCACCGATTACCCAACTCGGCACCTCAGAGCTGCAGTCAAAGGTCAAGGTTAGGCCTTTGTGCTCGGCTCGCAGCCGCAGCATATCGATCAGCGCTCCCAGGGCGGCATGCAGATTGAAGGGGGCCTGGCTGAGGGTAAGACGGCCAGCTTCAATTTTGGCCATATCCAATACGTCGTTGATTAATCCCAGCAAGTGCTCACCGCTGCGATGAATAATATCCAGAGCGGACTGCTGCTTATCAACTGAAGGGGAACCCTGGGACCCCTGGCTACGCTGCAGGTCGCGCCGCATCAGCTGGGTAAACCCCAGAATGGCATTCAGCGGGGTACGCAGCTCATGGCTCATGTTGGCCAGGAAGGTACTTTTGGCCAGATTGGCGGCTTCGGCAGCCTCCTTGGCCTTTTGCAGCTCTAGCGTGCGAGCCTGTACCCGCTGCTCCAGAGTTTCGTTGAGCAGCTGTAAATCGGTCTCAAACTGATGCCGGGCGATCGCGCCCCCGATACTGCCTGCGATCGCCAGCAGGGCAAACCGGGCGGTATCGTCCCAGTGGCGCTCCTGGTGGCAATCATCAAAGCCAACAAAGCCCCAGAAGCAATCTCCGATAAAGATAGGAACCACCAGAATTGACTGAATCGCCTGGGGCTCCAGCAGCGCTCGTTCGGAGGCAGGAAAGTCCTTAATCAAGCCGACGATGGGCTGCTGGCGGCTGAGTACCTCAAGCCAGCGGGGCAAAATATCCTGCAAAAGTAAGTTTTGGAGCTCAGGGTTATCAATTTCTGGGGTTACGCCCGTCGCCACCCACTCCCAGCGCTGGCTCACTGCAATCTGCCCAGTTTCGGGGTGCAAGTGTTTTTGAAAGATGTAGATCCGATCAACATCGGTGGCCGAGCCAAGCGCTTCTAGGGCCGACTGCATTGAGTCGCGAGGGTCACTAACCGTCAGCAACCGATTGGTGGCAACGGCAATTCCCTGAAGCAGGCGGTCACTGATAGATTCAGGCCGAGGTTGGGGATCAGCGGTCATAACATGCAGCAAAGTCTGAAGGGGTGACCTCTAGCATCGTTTCTGTTACGGGAAAATAGCATCAGAAGCGCTATACCAATCAAATAAAACCCGTTTTACCCCTGTACATAGCGATCAATTTTCGATCAGTTTTCCAATCTTAAAGCCTTTTCCTTACAAAAATGCAGATTTTAGCAGCGTTCCGATCCGCGATATTAGCAAAGTTACCGCAGGATCGTAAACGCTGAGTCGCGGCGGCGAACGTGAGCTATCTACATGCGTAGCCTAAACCATTCAGGGATTGTTCAGGTCAGCCGCATCTCTGTATACCGCCGCTCTCGGCGGCTAAACGGCCCTTGGAGTACCAAACCCCGAAGACAGATCTGTCTCCGGGGTGCATTGGGCCCTGCTCTAGGGTGCCGATCGCCTCAGGGAGCTAGTCCAGGGTTTCGTCTAAAAAGGTCATTAGGGCTCGCCACGATCGGCGATCGGCCATGGCGTCGTAGCGTGCGGCATCGCTCCATACGGTAAAGGCGTGGTCGGCTCCGCCGTAGATTTCCATGTCGAAGTCAACTCCGGCGGCGTCTAGCTCGCTGGCTAGCTGGACAACATCGGCCATTGGGGCGGCGGCGTCATCAGAGCCGTGGAGCACCAGAATTCGACCCGGCGTTTGGCTGTAGTCTTGGCCCTCAGGGGTCTCGAAGCTGCCGTGAAATGACACAAACCCGTCTACATCCATGCCAGCGCGGGCCATTTCGAGCACGGCGGCTCCGCCAAAGCAGTAGCCCATCGCCACTACCTGACTGCCGTCTACACCGGGCTGAGCCTGGGCTTGGGCCAGACCCGCCATCAGCCGCGATCGCATCGTTTCGCGATCGGCGTAGAGCGCACCGCTCTGGGCCCGTGACTCCTCAGGGTTAGTAGGCCGCACGCCCTGGCCGTAGAGATCGACTGCAAAGGTCGCATAGCCAAGCTCCGCCAGCATTTGGGCGCGGCGCTTTTCGTAGTCACCTAGACCATTCCAGTCGTGCACCAGCAGCACTACGGGCTGGCTGTCACCAAAGCCTTCATTGACCGCAAAATAGCCCTCGTAGGGTTGCTCGTCAATGGTGTAAACCACCGGCTCAGCCACAATATCGGCCTTCACCGCTGGGGCTAGACCCACTGCAATCACGGTGGTTGCGACGGCGGCCAGCACGACCAGTAAGAGTTTCCGTATCACTGCAATCTCCTCTTTAAAGAACGACTGAGGGAACGCAACCTGGTTTGCGATCGGCGTTTCTCAATACCCAAGGCAAGCCGAGCTAGCGCTGCCCCCAGTCCCTGATATCGTAAAGAAGTATGAAGCTGAACGCAAAATTGCGCCTCTACCCGTGGAATAGCTATGGAATGGACTGCTGACGCTGAAGCCCGACTCAAGGAAATCCCCTTCTTTGTGCGCCCCGCCGCCCGCAAAAAGATTGAGAAGTTTGCCCAAGACCAGGGCCTGGGAGAGATTACCGTTGAGGTTTACGAAGCCGCCAAAAAGCAGTTTGGCTGAGGCCGCAGTGAACTTGCCATCGCCGTATGAAAAGCTCAGCTTATCGATCGGTTCAGAGAATTATGACGATGGGTTTTAGCGGAGCATGGCAGCTGGAGCAAATCTAAGTATAGACTTAAGGATATCGTTTGAGGCAAAAGCATAGATTTTGGCCTCGTGCGCGATCGCTGTATTCAGGTTTGAGCGACTCAGTCTCTCCCCCTGAGGTCCTTTCCATCACAGGTAAATTTCTACCGGTGTTTCCGTCACGGGCTGGCTTTGGCCTGCCGTCGCCCCACATATTCAATCGGCATGGAGCATAACCATGAATAAGTTTGACTCAGCAAAACGGCGGACCAGAATTGACCAGTCCAGCGAAGGCTGGCTGGTGCAGGTCTATAACAGCGATCGCCGCCTGCTCTGCGTGCTCGAACCATCGCACGCCTGGACGTTTTTGTGGGGCTGTGGGTTTGGCCTGCTGCTGGCGGTGGGGTGGTTCAACCTCGCCAGCTACAGCCCGTCCACGACCTATGAGCCAGCAAAAACTCCCCCCAGCCTGTGGATTGATTAGCTGGTGGACTGTTTTTCGGCAGCGGGCGCAGGCTGGCGTGGCCGAGAAATACCTCGGCTCAGCAAGAGGCCCTCAATTTGGCGCAGCAGGCCAAAATCGGCATCGGGCAGGCTCTGCACGGCCTCTGCGGTTGGCTCGGTGTACAAAAACTCAAAGGCCGCTAAAAACTGCTCTGGAGTCGCGGTGATAGGCGCTGCCAGGTGAGCCGGAATGATGCGCTCAAACGGCCAGCCAGCTACAGCTTTGGCCCAGTCTAAAACCTCCTGGGGGCCACGGTTAAAGATCAGCGTTTGCAGAATGGGGGCCACCTGAAGCTGACCGTGGTTGTGCAACGCCCGAAACGACTCGCGCCATTTGGGCTGCCAGCGAAAAGGGTAGAGGCCAAAGTAGTGGCGGCGCGATCGCACCGGGGCCTGCTTCGCATCTTCGAGCATCTCTCCGGTAGTCGCCACCTCCAGGGTGCTGGGGCGAAAGTAAAACGCAAATAGGGCAATCCGCTGCCACCCCTTGCGTCGGTGGGCCGGGGTGTCGACCATCGCCTCGCTGGCGCTGTCGCGGGCGTGAAACAGCAGCGGAAAGGGATCGATCTGCACGATCGCGGGCGGCTCCTCGGGCACCGCCACGATCGCATCGGTGAGCAGCAGGGTGCGGCTGGCCCGGTGAAAACAGGCGGTTTCGCCAAACGGCCCCAGGCCCAGGTCAATCGGGGGCAGCAGGGCGTAGTCAACCTGGTCGGCAAAGGGCGCCTGGGCGCTGTCGGCGGGCAGCATGTGGGTGCGATCGCGCGGTAGACCCAGCCAGGGCAGCGGCAAATTGAGCGGAAAGCTCCACTGGTTGGGGGTGACATACACCTGGGCCTGGGCAAAGCGCCGGGCAAAGGGGCCGACAAACACCTTGTGCTCAATGCCCGTCACCGTCGACATAATGATGTACTTGACCGGGCCGTAGCGCTCCTCAAGCTCGCGCATCAAGGCGATGCATTCAGGCGTGGGGGCAACGGGCGAGTACACCAGCAGCCCGGTGGGTTCTAGCCGCACCACCGTCATCCGAATGGGCACCACCACGTAAAAAATGCCCTGAAACTGCTCAAAGGTCCAGACCTGGTCTTTGACTACCTCGACCCGCAGCGTTGGCCGCTGGCCGTAGGGGTAGAGGGGCACCACGGGCCAAAAGGGCCAGGCCTGATCGCGGCGGTTAGAGGGGGCAGAAGCGATAGCTGACATAGGGGCGAAGCGGCCATCCCTGGATGTATCAATAGTAGTCATAGCCTACTATTGAACCGGGGGCTCAGGGGAGTGGGGGCAAATTCTCACCGGGCTATCAGCGTTGGCTGGGGCAGATACGTTAAGTTAAATAAAACGAGCTGTTGGGCGATGGCCCGCCTCACGTTACCTACCCACCGATGGTTTAACCTCGCCATGAAGCGACGTAAGCTCCTCGAAGCGGGTACCGCCGTGGTTGGTGGCACCTGGCTGTTGAATAACTTCACCGCTGAACTTCTTTCTAAGCAAGTCGATTCCCAATCAGTAGATACTATGGCAACCTCCAACGAGCAATTTACCGTTACCAAAACCGAAGAGCAGTGGCGCGAGCAGCTCACCCCCGAGCAGTTTCGGGTGCTGCGTCAGCACGGCACCGAGCGAGCGGGCTCTAGCCCCCTCGACAAAATTTATGAACCGGGCGTCTTTAAGTGCTCGGCCTGCGGCACCCCGCTATTTACCTCCGACACTAAGTTCAACAGCGGCACCGGCTGGCCCAGCTTCTATGCGCCCATTGAGGGTGCGATCGCAACCACCACCGATCGATCCTTCTTCATGACCCGCGTAGAAGTGCACTGCGCCACCTGTGGTGGCCACCTGGGCCACGTGTTCCCCGATGGGCCTGCCCCCACCGGCCAGCGCTACTGCATGAACGGCGTTTCCCTAGAGTTTGTGCCTGAGCAGGCTTAGTTACTTATCCTGGTTTCGCCCTCAGAAGTTCTAGCCCCTCGACTTCAATCACCAGCTTGAGGTCGGGGGGCTTGCTGTTGCAAATCTCGTAACCCCCAGCTGTAGGCACAGGCTCGCTCCCTAAAATGGCAACAGTTAGTTAGCGATAGTAAGGAGACGATGATGAATAGGCAATCTCTGTGGCAGCGATGGGCTGGCCTGGCCGCTGGTGTTGGCCTACTGGTTGTAGGCGCGGCCTGGATGCCTGCCGTCGATGCGGACACAGCAGACAGTGGACTTGCCCAGGCGGAGTCAAATTCTGCCCTACCCGAGGTTTGGCAACCCGCCAGCGCCGAGGATGAGGCGCAGATTTGGCGGTTTGTGCTGCAAAGCCCGCTGGGGGTAGCCGCCCTCAACCAGCTGGCGATCGAAGGGTTTATCAGCCCGGTGTGCGAAAAAACGCTGTACAGCCATGCGGAGTACGAGTCGTTTCAAACCCTGCTGCAGGTGGAATGCCCCACGCCGGGCGGCGTTTCGACCGCCCGCGCCTACGACGAAATGCGCGTTACCTTCAACCGTTTCGAAGATACGATCAACGACTTCTCCATTGAACGCATTTATGTGGACTGATGGGAGGTGATTGGCCACGGAGAAAATCTGAGCCAGCGGCAGGGCATTAGCAGTGGTAGGTGTCAGACCAAATCTGAGTCACACAACCCCGATTCCCAACCGGCGAAACCGTAGGGGTAAAGCAGAGGGCTGGTATACAAGGAGTTAGAGAATTCTGACTCCTTAGTGATACCTTGGTGCCATGACTCTACCCCTTACCGAACTGCGGGCGGCCCAACCCGACAATTACTGGTTGTGCAATGCCCGTGTGCCCCTGGCCTGCCTGGAGGCGGCTGCTCCCCTGCGGACCCCCATTGCTGAATTGGCGGCTCACCCTCGCTTAGAAAACTGGGTGGCGGCTCACCTGCACATCCAGGCCGGGGCGATCGCGGCGTTAACCCCAGCCACCGTCACCCCTAATGACGGCCTGCCCCGCTACGACCTGGGCCAGGGCCAGGTGTGGCCCTGCTTCGCCGACTGTCACACCCACCTCGATAAAGGCCACGCCTGGCTGCGCAGCCCCAATCCCGATGGCACCTTTAGCTCGGCCCTCGAGGCCGCCGCCGCCGACCAGCGCCACTGGAGCGCCGACGACCTCTACCCTCGCATGGCCTTTGGGCTGCGGTGCAGCTATGCCCACGGCACCCAGGCGGTGAGAACCCACCTCGACTGCCTAGACGGCCAGGAAAAGGTTAGCTTTGCGGTGTTTGATCGGCTGCGGCGGGAGTGGGCCGACCGCCTGACCCTACAGGCCGTCTGCCTGGTGTCGATGGACTACTATGACCGCCCCGAGGCTGAGGAGCTAGCCAATACCGTCGCCCAGTACGGCGGTATTCTGGGCGGCGTGATCTACCCTCAGCCGGGTTTGGAAGCGCAAATCGATCGCGCCTTTGCCCTGGCCGAAGCGCGGGGGCTAGACCTCGATTTTCACGCCGATGAGAGCCTCAACCCCGATGCCGAGGGGCTACGAACTGTAGCTGAAACCAAGCTGCGGCGCGGCTTTTCGGGGCAGGTCAACTGCGGCCACTGCTGTAGTCTGTCGGTACAGGCCACCGATCGCACCCAAGATACCCTGGCCCTGCTCAAAACCGCTGGGGTAAGCGTCGTCAGCCTGCCCATGTGCAACCTCTATCTGCAAGATCGCGAGCCGGGCCGCATGCCCCGCTATCGGGGCGTTACCCTGCTGCCCGAGCTGCGCCAGTTTGAGGTGGCGGTGGCCCTGGCCAGCGACAACTGCCGCGATGCCTTCTTTGCCTACGGCGACCACGACATGGTGGAGGTGTTTACCCAATCGGTACGGATCGGCCAGCTCGATCGCCCCCTGGGCGACTGGCCTCAGGCTGTCACGCGCACCCCGGCCCAAATTATGGGCCTCGATGTAGGACTCATTGGCGAAGGCCGTCCCGCCGATTTGGTCATCTTCAAGGCCCGCAACCTGAGCGAGCTGCTGTCGCGGCCCCAGAGCGATCGCGTCGTCATTCGCCAGGGCACCGCCATCGATACCACCCTGCCCGACTACGCCGAACTCGATGCCGTCGTCGGAATTTGCTAAAAAATTGACCAGCTATACCAACCTCGACCTGGAAAACCGAACTTCTCTCAGGCATTGGGTTTGCTAGGCTAAATTCAAGGGTGGTCAAGCCAACGGTTGGTAGGGGCGAGGAAATAGCGGCACTGCCGCTCCCCAGGCCTGGAGTTGACTACAATAAAATCGCCTTTGGGGCGATCGCAGGCGCGGGTTTTTAGGAGGACTGGAATGGCTGCTACGGGCTTTAAAGACTATTACGCGGTGCTTGGCGTCAGCCGTACGGCGAGTGCTGATGACATCAAACAGTCATTTCGCAAGCTGGCCCGCAAGTACCACCCCGACGTTAACCCCAACGACAAAGCTGCCGAGGCCAAGTTCAAAGAGGTCAGCGAAGCCTACGAAGTGCTCTCTGACGCCGACAAGCGCAAAAAGTATGACCAGTACGGCCAGTACTGGCAGCAGGCCAGCCGAGCCGGGGCGGGCGGTGCCTACGGTAGCCCCTTCGGTGGAGCCTACGGCAGCCCCAGCGATGGCGGCTTTGACTTCAGCAACTACGGCAGCTTTGACGAATTCATCAACGAGCTGCTGGGCCGCTTTTCGACCACGGGCGGCGGCGGGCGATCCTATTCCTACGGCACCCCAGGCGGGTCGGCAGCTGGCCCCGGCTTCGGCTACGACACGGCAGGGGCTAGCCAATCCTTCGACCAGGAGGCCAGCATTCGCCTCACCTTTAGCGAGGCCTTCCACGGGGCGCAAAAACGCCTGCGCATTGGCAACGACAGCGTAGAGGTGCGCATTCCGCCGGGGGCCAAGCAGGGCAGCAAAATTCGCCTCAAGGGCAAGGGGCCAATGAACCCCTACAGCAAGCAGCCCGCCGACATCTACCTGGTGGTGCAGCTCGACACCCACAGCTTCTTTAAGCTGGAGGGCGACAGCCTCACCGCCGAAGTGCCTATCACCCCCGACGAAGCGGTGCTGGGCGGCAAAATTGACGTGCCCACCCCCGACGGCAGCGTGACGATGAACCTGCCAGCGGGCATTCGCTCGGGTCAGAGCCTGCGGCTGCGGGGCAAAGGCTGGCCCAGCCCCAAGGGCGATCGCGGCGATCTGCTGATCAAGGTTGTCATTACCCCGCCCGCCCGCCTGAGCGATACCGAGCGTCAGCTCTACGAGCAAATTCGCACTAGCCGTACGAGTAACCCCCGCGAAACCCTTATCAATACGCAGCTGTAGGTTTTCTGAGGCCCGTTGGCCGAGCACACAGGATGTGAATAAAGCCTCCAGTTACGATGACTTGGAGGCTTTATCTATTGCGGGCAAACAACCCTAAAGCCTCTGGCTTGGCTTCGCCTATGCCCCTGCGGTTTCGCCAGTTGGAAATCGGGGTTGTGTGACTTGGATTTTGTATCAGAGGGGGCGTTAGGGAGTCAGCTCATTCTCGGATTTGCCGGTATTAAACGGGTCATCGCTGGTATCGATATCGTCGGCACCGTTGAGATAGCTACCGTCGGCGGGGCCAGGCTGCTCATCGTAGAAATCTGTTTCGTAGTCGGTGTTGATTCTAAAGTCGTCCGACTCAAAAAAATCGTATTCGTCCTCAGACCAGGTATTGAACGTGCTCCGAGACTCGTCTAGAGCAGGGGGAATGCTTTCTTCAATTTCGGCTTCGATGGGTTCAAGCTCCGCTTCGGTAAACGGAGCTTCGGGGGCAGGGTCCTGGGCCAGGGCAGCGGTGGGCGTACCAAAACCCATCAGCGCCGCTACGGGCAGACCCAGCAGCAGGCCAAAAAAAGTGGAGCCAGCGGGTGGAAAAGGGACGTTTTGAGGTTTCAAAACTAATTCACCTCCTGTTGAACGTTAGCGGTGTCATGTTTAACGTCATCCTAAAAGTTTGGGGCTAAACCCTCATCATTCCAAGGATCCATTTTGGTGAACCGATTTGAAACCGCCTGGAGGAGTCCTGCGATCGCGGCCATGGCAGGTAGTATTTGAGCAATGTTTTGGGCTGGGATGAGCACCGATGACGAAGAACGACACGCCTGAATTTGCGGCCCTTTCGCCGACAGACTACGCCGATGTTCTGGGGCGATCGCAGGTGATGGAGTTTGGCATTCGAGAACTTTGGCCCCGCATCCCTCGGCTGGCGGGCCCGGCCTACCCCGTCAGCTGCCCAGCGGGCGATAACCTGATGCTGCACGCGGCGATTTACCGGGCCCCGGCGGGGGCTGTCATTGTGGTGCAGGCGGGCGATGTGGACTACGCCATGGCTGGCGGCAACGTCTGCGCGATCGCCCAAAACCGGGGCATTGCTGGCTTTGTGGTGGATGGCGTCATTCGCGACCTGGCCGAGGTGCGCGAGGCCCGGTTTCCGGTGTTTGCTCGGGGGGTAATGCCGGTGCCGGGGCAAAAAAAGCAGCTGGGCACGCTGAATCAGCCCATCGTCTGCGGCGGCGTGCGGGTCGGCCCTGGGGATATAGTCGTCGCCGATGAAGAAGGCATTGTGGTGATTCCTGCGGCCCAGCAGGAGGCGGTTTGGCAGGCGGCCCAGCAGCGCAGCGAGGCCGATGCCGCCCAGTCGCTCACCGATTGGGAAGTCAACCACCGCGCCAAGGTAGCGCAGGCGTTGCAGTCTTTGGGCTTTGCGGAAGCGGGCTAGCGCCGCGCCTCCATCACTTACCTCCTTTCGGCTGATGACAACGTAGTGCATTTGAACTATAGTAGGCTCGACTGTGGCAGTAGGCTGTGAGGTCACAAGCATTAGCCATGAATGACCCCAATCAGGTGCAGAGGCAGGTGGATGCCGTTTACCGCGCCGAGTCGCGGCGGGTGTTTGCCACGCTGATTCGGCTGCTGGGCGACTTTGACCTGGCCGAAGAAGCCCTACACGACGCCTTTGCCGTCGCCATGGAGCAGTGGCCCCGCGATGGTACTCCGGCCAACCCGCGCGCGTGGCTGGTTTCGGTGGGCCGATTTAGAGCTATTGACACCATTCGGCGGCGCACTCGCTTTGACGCCTCCCTGGCCGAACTGGCCCAGCGCATCGATACTGCTGAACCCCAGGTCACAGACGATGAAGAGGTCGCCGACGATCGCCTGCGGCTGATCTTTACCTGCTGCCACCCCTCGCTGCCCCAGGAAGCCCAGGTAGCGCTCACCCTGCGAGAAGTCTGCGGCCTCAAAACCGAAGCCATTGCCAGCGCTTTTTTGGTTGCGCCCCCCACCCTGGCCCAGCGAATTGTGCGGGCTAAGGCCAAAATTCGCGCGGCGGGCATTCCCTATCAGGTGCCGTCGATCGATGACCTGCCCGATCGCTTGGACACGGTTCTGCAGGTCATCTACCTGGTGTTTAACGAGGGCTATGCGGCCTCCTCTGGCCCCTCGCTGACGCGGGCCGACCTTTCGGGCGAGGCGATTCGGCTGGGGCGACTGGTCATGGAGCTGCTGCCCGACCCGGAGGTAATGGGGCTGCTGGCGCTGATGCTGCTGCAAGAGTCGCGGCGGGCGGCCCGCACCTCCCCCACGGGCGATCTCATTTTGCTGACCGACCAGGACCGCCGCCAGTGGAACCAGGCCCAGATTGCCGAGGGCCGAGCCCTGGTTCAGCAGGCCCTATCGTCGCAGCAGATTGGCCCCTACGCGCTCCAGGCCGCGATCGCCGCCGTGCACAGTTCGGCCCCCAGTCCCGCCGCCACCGACTGGGCGCAGATCGTGGGCCTGTACAGTCTGCTGGCGCAGATCGAGCCCTCCCCCGTGGTGCAGCTCAATCGGGCGGTGGCCGTGGCCATGCGCGATGGCCCCCAGGCGGGGTTGCAGCTGCTGGATGAGATTTTGGTCGAGGGCGATCTGGCCCACTATCACCTGGCCCATGCGGCGCGGGCCGATCTGTACCGACGGCTGGGAGCAAACGCTGAAGCTAAGGCGGCTTACCAGCGGGCGCTAGAGCTGGTCAAGCAGGAACCCGAGCGTCGTTTTTTAGAGAGCCGCCTGCGAGAACTGGTTTGAGGGGCGCAGGAGCGCCATCAGAGTACTCATTCCGCGCGGAGCGCAGGAACGATAGATGAAGCAGGGCTTCTAGTGTTTTGTCAGATATCCTGCCCGATTGTGGACAGCCGAGACGGCTATCCCACGCGATGGAATCTCTGATTCTGCGGTCAGTGTGGACAGCCGAGACGGCTATCCCACGCGATGGAATCTCTGATTCTGCGGTTAGTGTTCTCTCAACCCAAAAAAACTTTTGCCCTGCTGTCGATCTGCAGTCTTGCCAAACGACTACTCCACAAAGGTGACCAATTCAGACCCACTTTTGGAGGCAACCATGAAATTTATCTGTCTGGGCTACTTTGACGAAGCGCAGTGGGACAGGCTTTCTGAGGCCGAACAGGCGGCGCTGATGGCCGAATGCTTTGCCTACGACGACGAGCTCAAGCGCGGCGGCCACTTTTTGGGTGGAGAGGCGCTGCAAAGCATTAAGAATTCGGCCACGCTGCGCTACCAAAATGGCAAAGTAACCGTTACCGACGGCCCCTTTACCGAGACCAAAGAGCAGCTCGGCGGCATTTTAATGCTGGAGGCCCGCGACCTCAACCACGCCATTCAGCTGATGTCGCACCATCCAGGCGTGCGCAACGGCCCCTTCGAGATTCGCCCCGCCGATGAAGAGATTAACGCCCAGGTTAACCAGGGCAGGATTGCTGAATTAGCGTAAGAACCGCCAAAACTCCCCCTCACCCTAACCCTCTCCCAAGGGGAGAGGGGACAAAAGTTTGGCTCCCTTCTGCCCAGGGCTACTTGATTCGCAAGGAAAACTCACCATGACAACCCAGACCCTCGCCCATCCCCCCGTAGTATCGCCAGATATCTGGCTGGCCGAGCGCAAGGCGCTGCTGGCCGACGAAAAAGCGCTGACTAAACAGCGTGACCGCGTCAATGCCAAGCGCCGCCGCCTGCCGATGGTCAAGCTAGAGAAAACCTACCGCTTTGACGGCCCCACCGGGCCAACTAGCCTGCTCGATCTGTTTGAGGGTCGCCTGCAGCTGCTGGTCTACCACTTTATGTTTGCCCCCGAGTGGGACAACGGCTGCTCGGGCTGTACCGGCCTGGTCAACGCCCTGGGCGATCTGAGTCTGCTGGGCGATCGCGACACCACCCTGGTGCTTGTCTCCCGCGCCCCCCTGGCCAAGCTGGAGGCCTACAAAGCTCGCCACCAGTGGACTCTGCCCTGGGTGTCGTCCTTCGGCAGCGACTTCAACTACGACTTTCACGCCTCGCTCGATGCCTCGGTGGCTCCGGTGCAGTACAACTACCGCGACCTGTCCAGTCGGGACGCCGAGGAATGGCCCACCACTGGCGAACGCCACGGCATGAGCGTGTTCTTTCGCATCGACGACGATGTGTTTCACACCTACTCGACCTATGCCCGAGGGTGCGAGGGCTTAACCGACGCCTACAGCCTGCTCGACCTGACCCCCTACGGTCGTCAGGAAGACTTTGAAGAGTCTCCCCCCGGCTGGCCCCAGCAACCTACCTACGGCTAAACGCATCTGTAAATGGGGTGGGGCAGGGCGACAGCACCGCTTTGCTCACCCCGCTCAATCATCCCGTTCAACAACCCCGTTCAACACCTCTAGGAGAAACCCTATGCAATTTGAACCGCAAGCAGAACACCAGTGGCTAGACAAGCTGGTAGGCAAGTGGGTCAGCGAATGCGAATGCAGCATGGGACCCGACCAGCCCCCCTCAAAAACGCGCGGTACCGAGGTGGTGCGCAGCCTGGGCGGGCTCTGGGTGGTGGCCGAGGGCGAGGGCGAAATGCCCGACGGCGACACCGGCACAACCCTCATGACCCTGGGCTACAACCCGCAGACCCAGCGCTACACCGGCACCTTTGTCGGCTCGATGATGACCCATATGTGGGTCTATAGTGGTTTCTTAAATGACGCTAAAACAACCCTAACCCTAGAGACTGAAGGGCCAAATTTTAGCCAGGGCGCCATGGCTCCCTACAAAGACATCATCGAGTTCATCGATGACAACCACCGCGTCTTGACCTCACAAATTTTGACTGACGATGGCCAGTGGCACCAGTTTATGACCGCCCACTACCATCGACAGTAGCCGCTTTACCCGTTAACGCTGGGAGCTAAACCATGAAATACATGCTGCTGATTTACAGCGACGAAAACGCCTGGACCGACGACGAGCAGGAGCGCTGCTATAAAAAGTCGGTGCAGCTGACCCAAGACCTGCACGCCAGCGGCAAATACCTGGGGGCATCTCCTTTGCACTCGGTAGCGACCGCAACCAGCGTGCGGGTGCGCGACGGCAAACGCCTGGTGACCGATGGCCCCTTTGCCGAAACCCGAGAGCAGCTGGGCGGCTACTTTTTGATCGAGGCGGAGGATTTGGATGAGGCGATCGCGATCGCCGGACGCATTCCCTCGGTGTACAAAGGCACCGTTGAAATTCGCCCCATTCTAGAGCTGACGGGGTTGCCTACCGACCAGTAGGCGATCTCCGATACCAAATTTGAGTCACACAACCCCGATTTGAAATCGACACCTCGTCGGGGCATGGGCTTGCGCAGCAGGGTTGGGTTGCAAAAGATGGTCAGCCCCACCTGAGAACGATGGGCCTTGGGAGTAGGACTTTGGGCCTGTGGACTTTGGGGTTACGCTACCGATTTAAGCAGTAGTTCAGGGTTTTTAAGCTGTCGGCGGCAAATTTGCCCAACCAGGCTTGCCAGGTATCAGACCCGGCATTGGCCTTTAAAAAGCTGTTGACGGTAGCCACCCACTGCGGATCATCGCTGGGCAGGACCAGGCTGTAGTACTCACAGGTGAGGGGCAGCTCGGGCACCAGCGCCAGGCTTTCGGTCGAGAGGCCCTCCTGGGCCACTTCCGCTAAGGTGAGAATATCATCTCCGAGGAAGGCGTTGATCTGGCCGCTGGTGACAGCCGCGATCGCGTCGGCACGACCCGTCGGCCCCTCAAACCGGGTAATGGTGGCGGCGGGGTAGCGCTCCTGCAAAAAGCTCTCGTTGGTCGAGTTGGCCAGTACCCCGACATTGACCCCCGCCAGAGAAAGGGCCGGATTGACCGCCTCCACCTGGTCTGGGGTGGTCAGCAAGTGACTGCCGGTGGCAAAGATCAGGTCAGAAAATTCGATTCCCTCCACATCGGTGCGCACGGTGTTGGGGCCGCACTCCAGATAGACCTGGCCGTCGCGCACCAGGTCGTAGCGATCGCTCAGGGTCGAGGGCAGCGCCACCACGCTGACCTCAACGGCGCGATCGATCTCGTCCTGGAGATAACCCCGGAGAGCCTCGGCCAGGCTGGGGCAGTAGCCCGTCCAGCCAGCGGTGTCATCCACATAGCCAAAAGGTGGAGCGTCGCGGCGCATGGCGATGCGAAGTTCTCCCGTGCGGGCGATCGCCGCCAGCACCGACTCGTCGCGGGGCGGTACCGGGGTCGCGGGGGGCGGCACCAGCGCCACGGGGGTTGTACCGGGGTAGGCCGCGTTCACCTGAGCCTCAGTCAGGTCGGTGATCATATCGACGATCATCGGCTGTCCTTCGCTGATCGCCTTGGCGTAGGCGGCGGTGAGGTAGGGCAGGTACTGCGCTTGCCCCCGCAGATGAGCCCCCAGAAACGCCGTCACCATTCCCCTGTAGTACCGAGCCCCCACGTCGCGATGTTCACCCATCAAAAACGACGGCACATCCCCGGCCCCTTCGCCGGGGGGTTTTGAGGAAAAGTGGGTGCCTTTCTGCAAGAGCGCCAGGTAGCGGGGTTCGGCGTTGAGCCAGATAAACGGTGCAAATTGTTCGGTCACCACCGGAGAGGTGATATCGGCACTGCCGGTCACCATCAGGAGGGGAACGTCGATCTGGCCAATGCCCTCAGGTCCGTAGAGAGCCGAACCCATGTTGTGGGCCGCGATCGCCGCTTTTATGCGGGGGTCACTGAGGTCATAGGTTTTGGGGGGCAAATACCGGGCTCGGCATTCTAGGTAGCGGGCAAAGTTGAGGGTAAATACGTCGCTATTGCAAACCTCCGACAGCCGCGCCTGGCTGAGCCTGGCCCCGGCCAGAGCCATCACGGTTGAACTGCCCAGTGAGTCGCCGATCGCGGCAATCTGGCTCAGGTCGAGTCGGGCGGCCCAGTCGGGCGAACGGGCCACCAGCCGCTCCAGCTCGTCGATTAAAAACGAAATTTCCTGAGGCCGATTGATAAACTCGATCGGGCTGAGCAGCGTATGCAGTCGCCCCCCCAAAAACGCCTGCCGGTACCTCAGGTCGCTGCCCACGTGGTCGGGGGCGAGCACCACGTAGCCGTGGGAGGCCAGATGCTGGTTGAGAAAGACGAAGTCTTCTTTCACCGCCCCAAACCCGTGGGAGACAATCACAATCGGTGCCGGGGCCTCGGTGCCCTGGGGCAGGTAGACATCGACATCGAAGTCGTAGTTGACCGTCAGCCCCTGGTCGGTCTGGCGCAGGGCCGGGTTGGTTACCGTAATCGTGGTTTCTTCAAAGGCGTAGGGGCCGGGCTCAGATAGATCGGGCAGGGCCAGGTTGAGGTTGCTCTGCGCTGCCGCCTCTGCCGCCGCCTGGTCGCGAATGGCCTGCACCGCCGCCTGGTTATAGTCGAGGTAAATTGCCAGTTCCCGCTGCAGCGCCAGCAGCCCGCTGACGCTGATATCGATGGCGTCGGCGGGGAACTCGCGCATGACGTCAATTAGCGTCCACCCCTCAGGGCCAGCCTTGGCCGCTGCGTTGATCACAGCCGCCCGCACCGCGTAGAAGCCATTTTCCCCTGGGGTAGACTGAACGATTTTGCCGACGTTGGTAATCGCATCGCGGCCCAGGGGCGAATAGCTCAGGTTGCTGACGGTCACCACATCGAGGGGAAACCGCCGTTGCAGCATGGGCCGCAGCCCCGCCAGGGCCTGCTCGTTCAAAAAGCGGGCCAGCAGCTTGAAATTGCCGGTGGCTTCCCCCGTTTCTGCAAAGGTCTCCAGGGAGTCTACCGACAGGGTAAACACCAGCGGCCCTGTCACCCGAAAGGTAAATTTATCGGCGCTGTGGGCGGCCTCTGGGACGAAGCCTGCCAGTCCTCCAGTTAATCCTAGAGTCGTGGCTAGGATGCTGACCAGCAGATGTTTAAGGGAAGCCATAGGTAGACCGCCTGCTGCAAAACTAGCCCTAGAATATCGCCTTGCCCGACGTATTTTTCAAGCATTCGTCGATTGAAACGGCTGGTCTCATATGAAATCCGATTGATTAGCCAATCGGAAGCGATTTGCCTATCATTCCCGCGCAGGCGGAAATCCACTCTGGAGTGCCTTATCCACAATGGATTCCCACTTCCGTGGGAATGACAGAATAAGACCATTCAAGCGGACCTGATCTCAACCACGACTTGGCCCACTCACAGACAATCCGCTCCGCGCCTACACCTCAAAGCCCCCTCCCAGGCTTGGGAGAAGGCTTTGACTCTTTGGCTCCTCCGCTTCCATCATTGGGAGAAAATAATCACTTCAATGAATTCGATGATCACTCTGATGAATTCAATTAACGGGCGAGTGTTTTCGAGTAACACCCTGCTTCTGGGCTGAATCGGGCGGGCGATCGCAATCTAGCCAGGCGCGAATTCAGCCTGCTTGAAGTCCCTGCCGAAATGCCTTAGCAGCGGACAGGGGGTAGGGGTAGTGAAATCGAAATCGCGCTCACGCCCTAAAATGCTGACAACGCCATCCCACAACTATTCCCCAATGGCCGATAACCGCCCAACAGCCACACTTCACTTGCAAGACCTTTGCCAAAACCTACCCGACCGTCCCGGTTGGTCGTTGACTTTTGGGGCCACCTGCGCCGAAGCGGCTGCGGTGTGTCTGGACGGGCAGGGCCATACTGAACGGGTGGCATTGCAGATCGACGGCATTCGATCCTGTGCCATTGAACTTCAGTGGGATGCGATCGACGATACGGTTCGACGTTTCAATGCTGACGAGGAAGTTGCCACTGAATACGGGGCTTATGGCATCGCTGCACTCATCATGCCTCGCCTCACCAATCTCACCATCATCGAGCGATCGGTCAAAGGCAAAGGCTTGGGGTTTGATTTCTGGCTGGGCTCCATCGAAGATACGGCCCCTTTATTTCAACGTAAGGCTCGCTTGGAAGTTTCAGGCATTCGAACCGGGTCTGAGCCTCTCATCCAGTCCAGAGTTAACATGAAGCTAAAGCAGATTAGCCCCTCTGATACGATAGCCCCTGGCTACATTGCTGTTATTGAGTTTGGGACTCCCAGAGCGCAGGTCGTAGAAAAATGCCGAACGTAGACACCCTTCACCGAGAAGCCATGGAACTGGTTGACAAGGCAGTTCTGGCGCGTCAACAGGGGGATGCTGAAGCCGTCCTAGCGCTTTCTAAAGCCGCCTTCACCAAAGAGCGGGCCGCCGCTGATTTAGTGGCTAGTCAGTTTGATTTAGAACCTACTCGCTCCGTCTTACATCGCAGTGCCGCTGCCCTAGCGATTGAGTGCCGCGAACTGCGCGAGGCAGAACGTCTCATCGGAAGAGCCCTCTCAGGTAATCCGCCGGACGACATTGCCAATGAACTCCGCGATTTGCTGCTCGAAGAAATCTACTCTCAGCGACAGGCGATCGGGCGCTAGCGCTTGAGGAAAAATTTAGCTCATCTAAAGCCTTTGGCGGAACGCTTTGCAGTCGTCAGAGGGCTGGGATTTAAGATGAAGCTGCAAAACGCCTGCGCAGCAGGTTGTGGGCAAAGCGATAACGCCCCCCCAACCTGTGAATAAAGCGATGATTTTCAGCACGCTCTAGGAATTTGGCATAGTTCCAGGGGGAAGCACCAGCACGGTAGAGTACACAACGTTAAGGTTCGCAACGACAAGCTACTCTGTAGCAATTTTGACTTGCTTAGGGGCTCTGGATAGGGTAAATTGCCGGGTTATAGCTGTGAGCGTGCAGCTTGTCTTCCCAAAAATTTGGTCAATCGGTACCGGAAGGTGTTAGCGCACCAACCGGCACCTAACCCCTTCGACAGACTACAGCTGTCTCGGAGGCTAGGGCTATTATTGCCCAGGCCGCCCCGTACTGCACATGTCTGGGGCGGCCAAATTTTTGGGCTTTTTCCCCTAACCATGCGTTTCTTTGGAGGAAGCCCAATGTTGTGTTTGCCATATCTGTTGTCGTCGGCCCGTCAGCGGCAGGCGACGAGTCCGCTGCTGCTGACCAATTCTGAATCTCAGCCTGGGCGCGAGCGGTTGCGCCATCTGATAATCGGTTCACCGGAGGGGGTGCGAGGGGCAATCAACTACCTGCATCTGCTCCGATACGCCGAACAGCGAAAGTGGAGCCAGCTAGTGACGATTCCCGATTCGGGGATTGTGATTACCCCAGCGCAGGGGGAGGTGTTTAGCCTGCTGAGCCGCGATCGAGCGATCGATTGATCCAGACAGTTCTACCGTAGGTTGGGTGCAGCGCCAGCGTAACCCAACAAAACCATTGATGGTGTTGGGTTCCACTTCGTTCCACCCAACCTACGCAAGGAACTGAAAGCCAAGTCAAAAACCTAACAACCGAGATCGACAAAATCTTAGCTATGACAGTTGCTTCAATCAAAATCCTCCGTCACCGAAAAAACAATTCAAAATCCAAATCTAAAATTCAAAATCGGCAGAGAGAGCTGAAGGATTACCTGCTACACTTCACAAGTCTGGATGTGAGAGAAGAGATACCAATTCATTTCCTACAAAGACCAAACTAACAGACAAGATGGGAAATTCTCCCGCAGGAGAATGAAGAGGATTAGCTTTTAATTCTTCGTATCTAAAGTAGCGGCCAGCCTTAGCATCTTGCCAGCCTACCTCAACACAGAATTTGTCCCAGGCTGTGCCGTTTGAGGCAGGGCTGCCACACTCTTGCCAGATTTGTTTTTGTACACTAAAGCCAAATTGTCCGTTGCTGTACTTAACCCATAGGTGATCGATCGTTAGCAGATCAATATAAGGGAAATTGCGCAACTCATCAGAGGTAAAGTAGTTACCAGGCTTTTTACCTACAGCCTTAATCATGGTGTTATGGGTTTCCTCATCCGCCTCTCGCCACTTTCCATCTCTTAGCAGGTCACGCAGGTTGCGGTAATCAATCCCTTTCTCGGAGCTGAGGTCATCCTCCGGGGCAGCTTGTGGGACCACAGATTGGCTGGTGGGCGGTGCCCATCCTACGGAGGTGTCGGTGGCGACATCTTGGAGTTGCAGGGTTTGGGCAATATCGACAGATGCAGGAAAATGGGTTCGCAGGGTGTTGAAAAAGCGGGCTGGCGGGAGCTTGCCGTTTGTAGCATCGGCGGTTTGCAGGGCGGCAACTGCGAGCCAGCGGCGACCTTCAAGCAAGATAGGGTAAATAGGTTTCTTTAGCTCTAGAGCCAAACTCAATTCGCACTGCACCCAATGAGACTCTTCAGAGCGGGGCGTCATCACCACCACAAACACCTGGCACTGCTCCAACTGATCTTGAATAACGCGGGGCCAGGTCGTGCCGTAGTCAATGCGATCATCCAGCCAGACGGGCAAGCTGTGAGTTTCTAACGCCTGAGCTAGCAAGCTAACGTAGGCCTGGTCTTGGCGACTGTAGCTGATGAAAATGAAGCTCATTGGGGCAGGGGAGGTGTCTCACCCAGTTTAGCCCTGGTTCGAATGATTAAGCCTCGTCATTTTTGTAACCGCAATGGTCTTACCTACTGGCACTGCACCGACTCCGCCCAGACGGTATAAGCCATAATGATAGCTACTACACTCAAGGCAAACGCGGTATGGAAATCGTCTTAAATCCTGACTAGGAAAAGTTTGTCGCATGAAATTGCCGAATCCAGAACAAGCGGTCATTCCTACCGAAAAGCTAGAAGGCTATGCTCTCAACCCCAACCATTCAGAAGGTCGCCACAAAGCAGTTGTCTTCCGCTCGGCACTGGATCTGGGTCAAGAGAACGCTAAAGAGCTTCGGAAGGCATTGCGACAAGCTCTCAAAAACAAAGACGCCACTCCCATCAAACGTAATTCCTATGGCCAGAAATACCAAATTGATTTTGAACTAATCCGCAATAATAAAAGCGCCACCGTTAGAAGCATCTGGATTGTCAAATATACCGAGGACTTCCCCCGATTGATTACCTGCTATATTCCCTAGTCTCAGGAGAACCGCCCATGAAACAATTAGATGTCGTTGCACTTACCCAAGACCATCCTGAACTCAACTTGCACAAAGGCCAAGTTGGCACCATCGTCGAAGTGTATGAACCAACCGTCTTTGAAGTTGAATTTATCGATTTAGATGGTCAGACTTACGCTGTCGAGACTTTAAATGCTAGCCAACTAATGCAGCTTTACTATGCTCCACTGCCTCAAACGGCCTAAGCAGCTAGCAAATTGGTGGAACGCAGTGAACCCCAACATTAGCCGATGATCTGGGGCCTGTTGGGTTCTGCTAGCGCGCCACCCAACCTACGGAATGCCAACGTTCTCCCAAGTTGTTTCAGTCAACCAGGTCTGACTCAGCCTACAGATACGACTGCAACGTCTGGTTAACCAGGGCAGCGTGATCGCTCAAAAAGTCATCGCGGCTGATCAACACATAGTCCCCCGTTTCAAAAATGGCCTTCAGCACAGTGGGTTCCAGCTGGTCGTAGGGGGCTTCATTGTGCTGCCAGGCCGTGAACTGCGATCGCGGCACCAGCGCCACATCGAGCTGCTTGGTACTGAGCAAGCTCGCCACCCTGAGGCGATCGCGGGCGCGAGTCACCATCGCCCGCGACTCGGGCAGTTCTGTAGCCAGGGTGTGCGCGATCGCCTGTCCTAAATCGCAGGCCAGCGCATCTTCCCGATCGACCACGATAAACAGGTGCAGCTGCCGGTACACCTTCCACTGCGGAAACGGGGTGTGGCCCAGCACCGGCCAGAGGGCGATCGCCCCGCTCCCCTGCAAAAAATCGCGGCGCTTCATGGCGCTACCACCTTTGCCATCTCCGCCCGACCCCCGGTAGTGGCTGACTCCTCAAAGATGGTCAGCGGCAGCACCGCCGACACCAGATAGTTGGGCACATCCACCATCTGCCCGATGCGCAGATCGGCGGCGACGCTGGCCACCACGTAGGCCTGCTCGCGGGTCAGCCCGTGGTTTTCCACCAGATAATCAACCATGTCGATCAGCGCATTGCGGGCCGCCAGAGTCAAGTCTTCAGACAGATTGCTCAGGGGCTCGATCACCTCGCTGTTTAAGTAGGTGTAGTAGGGCGGAATCTCCCCCGCCTTTTTGATCGGAATGCCTGTGGTGGCGTAGAACGACTCTGGGGCCAGAGCCTTGAGCTGGTCGCCCCCTTCAAACTGGGGCGCTTTGACCTGTGCCCCCAG
Organism: filamentous cyanobacterium CCP3; assembly: GCA_003022385.1. GTDB lineage: Bacteria > Cyanobacteriota > Cyanobacteriia > Phormidesmidales > Phormidesmidaceae > Nodosilinea. The sequence goes on from PYGV01000008.1 coordinate 28,959, forward strand.
CCCCTCTCGAATGGCGGTGGTCACGGTGACGGTAGCCCCCATCTCGATCGCGGTGCCCGACACTTCCCCATCCCCCTGGGCGTAGTGAACATCGCCGATAAACAGGCCGCAGCCGTCGATAAAGCAGGGAAACAAAATCGTCGTGCCCACCTGCATCTGCTTGACATCCATATTGCCGCCGTTCTCTCGGGGCGGAATGGTGCGGATGCAGCGGTCTTTATCGCTGCCCTCCGGGCCGCAGATAGCCGCTGGCAGGGCTCCGGTGGGCTCTGGGGCCAGGGCAATGCCCCCCACGTCGCCCAGCTGAGTCTCTCGGGCCAGGAAGGTTTCCAGTTCGGGTTCGCCAGGCAGCACGCCAATTGACCCGGTAAAGGGCGCAAAGGGAATTTTCACCTGGGGAATTTCTGCCGATACGGCGGCGGTGCGATCGAGGCTCCAGTTGGCAATGTAGGGGTCGGGGAACAGATCGCGCAGAAAGCCAAAGCCAGGGGCAATCACCGTGTAGCCGTAGGGGTCGGGCTCGACATCTTTCACCGTTACCGCCAAAACGTCGCCGCGCTTAGCCCCTTCGATATAGACCGGGCCGGTCAACGGGTGCACCAGAGACAGGTCGGCGGCCACTACGTCTTCGGGGGTAGAGCCGGGGCCAAAGGCGCTGTCAAAGGCATCGCGAGTGCCAAAGACGATCTCCTGGCCGGGCTCCGCCGTCGCCACCGGGGGGATGGCGGGGTGATAGCGATTAAAACAGGCCGGATCGTCGGCACAGTACTCTCCACTGCGCTCCAGCACAATCGGCGCAGGCATCTGACTGCGTACGGCGGTAGCGCCGACTAGCACCATGATCACGGTCAGGGCTAGCCCAAGCCCAAGCTTCCAGTTCCTCACGACCTTCTCCAATCCCCCCACTGGGGATAGCGTTAACTGTTGTTTAAGTACCAGGGAATGGATCGTCTGTGTCGCTATCTTTGCTACCATTTAGCCCTCATACCCGGTTCAACCACCACATTGCCCCCCGGTTAAAGCTATAGACGAAAGCAAAGACTTGGAACGGCTGCTCGACTGACACAGTCTCCGCTACATCTACCTTTGCAGGTAGATTCACTCTCAGCCCAATCAATACGAGGATGTGGGCGATGTATCGCTAAACCCCATGCAACGCCTCTTTCCCCTTGCGCTGTCTGCCGCCCTGCTGACCACGGGCGCGATCGCCCGCACGGCCATAGCCCAACCCTCCTTAGAGGTCATCGCTGAGCTACAGCAGGCCCCCGGCAACCTCACCGTCACCCCCGACGGCCAGCTGATCATGTCGCTGCACCAGTTCTACACCCCCCCTTACCCCGTCGCTGAGTACGACAACGGCGCGATCGCACCCCTGCTGCCCCAGTCCAACAGCCCCGTTTCCGCCAGCGTATTGGGCCTGCTCAGCGACAGCACCGGCATCGTTTGGCTTTTGGATAACGCCATGGGCAGCGATCGCCCCCCGCAGCTAGTCGGCTGGAATACGCAGCAAAACACCCTCCACAAAACCATTCCTCTGGCCGACGTCACCCCCGCCGGTTCATTCATCAACGACCTGCGCATCGACGAAACCACCCAGACCGCCTTCATCACCGACCCGGCCAGTGGCAACGACGCCGCCCTGATCGTCGTAGACCTGGAGGCAGGAACCGCCAACCGGGTGCTAGAGGGCCACTACAGCGTTACCCCAGAACCGATTGATCTATTTGTCGAAGGCAATCCGCTGCTGCGGCGAACCCCAGAGCGCACCTACCAGCGCCCCCAGGTCGGCGTCGATGCCATTGCCATAGACGCCAACAACGAATGGCTTTACTACGGCGCTCTGCACGGCACCAGCCTTTACCGCATTCGCACCGCCGACCTGAGGGATGGGTCGCTGAGCGCAGCAGAACTGGCCAGCCGCGTCGAGAAGTATGCTGACAAACCCATCTGCGACGGCATTTTGATGGATGGCGCTGGCAATATTTACCTGGGCGAACTGGCCGCCAACGCGATCGGCGTGATCACCCCCGAGCGCGAGTACCGCCGTTTAATTGAAGACCCTCGCCTCAGCTGGGTCGATGACTTTGAGTTCTCTGCCGATGGTCAAACCATCTACGCCGTCACCAACCGGCTGCACCTATCGGCCCCGCTGAATGCGGGAGTAGAGGCTGGCACACCACCGTTCTACATCTTTGCGTTTGAGCCCCTGGCCCCCAGAACCCAGCCCTAGTGCCGCTCTATACACGTCCGATTTGTAGGGGCACTGCACTACAATGCCCCCCACGGGGTATCGGCTTTGAATCGGGGTTTTGTGGAGTCGGATTCGGCATGTATAGCCGTAGCCGTCACGGTTAGGACGTGCTATCCGGGATGATTCTGGACCGTCATAGCTCAGTCCAATGTACCGATGGCCTCTTACAAAATATCCAGCCCCGCCTCTAGGAAGGGCTGGAATGTTAGGCCGTCAGACTGTGACGTATAGCGCTGAAATGCTCTCCCTTCAGGCTACCGATTGGGAGTAAATGCGAGTTTCCTCAAAGCTGCGGATCAGCTTGGCGCGCAGATAAATAGTTTGGCCCTGCTGAATATTCAAAGCCTTGTACTGCTCGCGGTTGATGTGGGCTGTAATCTCCTGACCGTTCTCCAGGGTCAACTCCAGGCGAATTGTCCAGCCCAGGTGAATGATGTAGTTAATTTTGGCGGGCAGGGTGCCATCGGCGGGGGCAGCAAAGATGTCGATGTCGTGGGGCCGCAAGAACACCTGGCTGGCATACTGAGGCACATCGCGGTGGTGGGCCTTCCAGGTATCGTCGGGGGAGAGCACGTTGACCGCCCCGATAAAGCTCATCACGAAGGGAGTGGCGGGGGTTTTATAAATTTCCTCAGGGCTACCCACCTGCTCGATCTTGCCGTTGCTCATCACCACAATTTCATCGGCGATTTCCATCGCCTCTTCCTGGTCGTGGGTAACAAAAACTGTCGTCACATGTACCTCGTCGTGGAGGCGGCGCAGCCAGTCTCGCAGATCTTTGCGCACCTTGGCATCGAGGGCACCGAAGGGTTCGTCCAGCAGCAGCACCTGGGGCTCGATCGCCAGGGCCCGAGCCAGGGCCACTCGCTGGCGCTGCCCGCCGGAGAGCTGGGAGGGGTAGCGATCGCCCAACCCGCCTAGCTGCACCAGATCTAGTAAGGTATCGACCCGGTTTTTAATCCGGTCTTTTGGCCATTTTTGCAGCTCTAGGGCAAAGGAAATATTGCGACGCACCGTCAGGTGCTTAAACAGCGCGTAGTGCTGAAACACAAAGCCCACCTGGCGATCCTGCACCGACTTACTGGTGGCATCTTGGGCTGAAATATAGATTCTGCCCGTATCGGGTTGCTCTAGGCCCGCAATCACCCGCAGCAGGGTGGACTTGCCCGAGCCGGATGGCCCCAGCAGCGCCACCAGTGAACCGCTCTTAATGTCGAGGTCAATCGGTTCTAGGGCCTGAAATTCCCCAAACCGCTTAGACACGTTGTCTACTCTAATTCCCACGGGTTATCTCCAAAACTCTACGGTGCGACTCAGGGAATGCTCAATCAATTTAGTTAGACACACATCAGCGCCAGTCGACGGGCCGTGTGGCACCCCCAAAGCTAGACTTGCCGCCAAGAATCTATCGCGATGTGAAACAAACCTACCTTACTTACGCCTCGAATGCAAGCCACTCCAAATCAAGACGAAGAGGAGGCCTAAAAAATATTCACCTGAATCTTGAATGAATTCGAATTTTATTTGAGATTTTTGTGGTACATTCCGTAAACGTAATTCTCGACACCCTCATCGAGACCCCAGAGCTTCTTTGGAGAGCTACCCATGACCTCACCTCAACGTTATGTTTCGCGGCGATCGGCAGTTTTGTTTGTGGCCGGGCTGAGCTTGGCAGGCACCCTGGCTGCCTGCGGGAGCACCGCATCCTCCCCCGAGGCCAGCACAGGCGACTCGACCACCGCCGCCGCTGGCCCAGTGGAGCTCACCCTGGTTTCCTACGCCGTGACCCAGGCCGCCTACGAGCAAATCATTCCTAAATTCGCTGAGAAGTGGAAGGCCGAAACCGGTCAAGACGTTACCTTCAACCAGAGCTACGGGGGCTCAGGTTCTCAAACTCGGGCTGTATTAGACGGTCTGGAGGCCGATATCGTCGCCCTGGCTCTGGCCGGAGACACCAAGAAAATTGAAGCGGGTGGCCTAATTGAACCCGGTTGGGAAGGCGAAGCGCCTAACAATGCGATCGTGCATTCCTCGGTGGCGGTGCTTGTGACCCGCGAAGGCAACCCCAAAAATATTCAGGATTGGGAAGACCTGGCCCGCGACGATGTGCAGGTGGTGACCGCTAACCCCAAAACCTCTGGCGGTGCCAAGTGGAACTTCCTTGGCGCCTGGGGCTCTCTGACCCAAACCGGTAGCGATGACGCTGCTGCCCTAGACTTTGTCACTAAGGTCTATCAAAATGTGCCAGTCCTGCCTAAGGACGCACGGGAATCTACCGATGTGTTTTTCAATCGGGGCCAGGGCGATGTGCTAATTAACTACGAAAACGAGGTGCTGCTGGCGGCCCAAAATGGCGAAGAGCTGCCTTTTATTGTTCCCGATGTGAATATTTCCATTGATAACCCCGTGGCCGTCGTCGATGCCAACGTAGATAAACACGGCACCCGCGAGGTCGCTGAAGCTTTTGTGGAGTTTCTGTTTACCCCAGAGGCCCAGGAAGAGTTTGCCAAGGTGGGCTTCCGCCCCTCTGACCCATCGGTGGGTGAAAAGTTTGCCGATCAGTTCCCCAAAATCAATACCCTGTTCACCATCGCTGACCTGGGCGGTTGGGAAGAAATTGACAAAAAGTTCTTTGCCGACGGGGCGATCTTTGACCAGGTTCAGGCCAAGGTTGGCAAATAGGTAGTTGGCCCTCACCCCCGTCTTCTCCTGTTACGAGAAGACGGGGGTGAGAACCGTTAGAGACTGACTAATCGCTCTGTTTTCTCTGCACCCATGACTTCATCTCCACCGTCTTCACCTCAAGGGTTCTGGCACCACGTTCTCCAGGCTTCTTGGCCCTGGCGGGTCACCTGGCTCTATCTCACCCTGTTTTTGTTTTTGCCCATCGCAGCACTCCTGCTCAAGGCGCTAACCCTTAACCCAGCAGAAATCTGGCGCATTGCCACTGACCCCGTGGCAATTTCGACCTACAACGTTACTTTTTTTACCGCGCTGGTAGCGGGCATTATCAATGGCTTTGCCGGGCTGATTATTGCCTGGGTGCTGGTGCGCTACGAGTTTCCGGGCAAGCGGTTCTTAGATGCCATCATCGATTTGCCCTTCGCGCTACCGACGGCGGTGGCCGGTTTGACCCTCTCGACCATCTACAGCACCAACGGCTGGATTGGCGGCTTTTTAGAACCCTTTGGCATCAAAGTGTCGTTTACCCGCCTGGGGGTACTGGTGGCGATGATCTTCATCTCGCTGCCCTTTGCGGTGCGGACAGTGCAGCCAGTGCTGCAAGACTTAGAAGCGGAAGCAGAAGAAGCGGCCTGGTCCATGGGGGCGTCCCAGTGGCAGACCTTTTGGCGCGTGATTTTGCCGCCGCTGATGCCCGCTATTCTCACCGGGGTGGCGATGGGCTTTTCGCGGGCGGTGGGCGAGTACGGCTCGGTGGTGATTATTGCAGGCAATATTCCGTTTCAAGATTTGATTGCGCCCGTGCTGATTATTCAGCGATTGGAGCAGTTTGACTATGCGGGGGCTACGGTGGTGGGCACGGTGCTGCTGCTAATTTCCCTGGCGGTGTTGTTGGCGATCAATCTGATTCAAGCCCGTGGGAGGCGCTTCTATGGCTGATTCATCTTTAAATCAACCCGTTGCTACTGCTGGGGCTAAGTCCCAGCGGGCCAGCCGGTTTCAGTGGGGCAAGTGGCTGCTGGTGACCTTTGTCTTTGGCTATTTGGCGCTGATTTTGCTGGTGCCAGCCCTCAATGTGTTTATTCAGGCATTTAAGGCGGGGCTGCCGAGTTTGCTCGACACGTTGACCAGCAAGTTCTTTTTGAATGCGGTGAAGCTGACGGTGATTGCCACCGCAATTACCGTGCCGCTGAACACGGTGTTTGGGCTCTGCGCGGCGCTGTCGCTAGCTAACAAAAATTTCCCGGGGCGATCGCTCCTGATCAGCATCATCGATCTGCCCTTCTCGATCTCGCCTGTGGTGGCGGGTCTGATGCTGGTGCTGCTGTTTGGCAACCGGGGCTGGTTTGGACCACTGCTCGACGCCAGCGGCATCAAGATCATCTTTGCCTTGCCCGGCATCGTTATGGCCACCATTTTTGTCACGATGCCCTTTATTGCCCGCGAGGTGCTGCCCGCCCTCGAAGATGCCGGCACCGAGCAAGAAGAGGCGGCCGCCACGCTGGGTGCTACCCCCTGGCAGACCTTTTGGCGGGTAACGCTGCCCTCAATTAAGTGGAGCCTGCTCTATGGCCTGATTTTGTGTAACGCTCGGGCCATGGGCGAGTTTGGGGCCGTTGCGGTGGTGTCGGGCAATATCGTGGGCAAAACCCAAACCCTGCCTCTATTTATCGAAGAAGCTCACATTCAGTACAACACCCAGGCGGCCTATACCGCCGCCCTGCTGCTGTCCTGCTTGGCCGTAGTCACTCTGGTGCTGAAGTATTTCTTAGAGCGTACAGCTGGCATTCAGCACAGAGGTCACTAAGGAGGTTTGTTATGGCATCTGTTTCTCCCGACTATAGCCTTGAGGCGTTGCACCTGAAAGAACCTGAAAGCCTGGTGCAAACCCAGGTCAAAATCCGCATTCCCAAGGAGCGGCACCCCGACCCGGTGATCTCTAACCTGATCAATCGCTACGGCCTCAAGGTCAACATCCTCGGAGCGCTGCTGGGGACCAACGGTCAAGAAGACGGGTGGTTTGACCTGGCGATCGAGGGCCGTGCCGCCACCGTTCACGAGGCGCTGCTGGATCTGGTGGAATTAGATGCCGACCTTTGGTTCAATACCGAGGCCGACGACGGCTACTGAAGCTAGCCCCAGGGAAAACGGGTGGACATTGATTATGTGGGCCGACTACCAGAGCCTCCAAATTAGTCGACAGAAATCTCTGAGGAAGATGTATTGACCGGTTTTATCCTTACGCTGGCAGAAATTCGGCGCTACCTAGAAGATCCAAAGCACAGACAGGTGTAGCCAATCGGGTCTAGGACGTCTGTCGGAGCAAAATAGCTCTCGAAAATCTCAGTATTTGCCGTCAAATTTTGCTCATTTGGTCGCCCTCTTCCGGCACCGTCGCCGTTGAATTCGGCTCACTGGAAGGGATAAAGTCTCCGCAGTACTCGTTGGCGGGCACAGCCTGGCGCATCGTTTTGGGGTAGCTCAAGCTCAGGTGAGCCATCACGGTAATAAAGTAGTCGCGGCCGGGGGTGGCGATTGCCTTATCACTGCCGCCCACCCTACTCTACTGGCAATTGTACAAATTTCGTTTGGCAGAGCCGTATCAGAATATGGCTTCTTTCAAGGGTTTCGATGGAGGTAACACAAACGCTATCCCCTGCTAGACACCGTTGACACAGCCCGACAACCAGGCTAGGCCTACCCGTTTCTGCGGTATAACAATGGTTGCAAGGGAAAATGGCAGAGTACGGAATCTACAGCACCCCATGACAAAAGCAAAAAGCCACAGCTTGGCTTCACAAACGCTTGAAACGTTGACGACCCAGAGCTTTTTGTTCCGTGGCTTAGAGCAAGACCCTTTGCTCAATGACCTCGACCCCGAGGTGCTGGTGAGCGAGAAGCTTTACTCCAACCGACCGGTTTATACGGCCTTTCGCCCCCACACTTGGCAAGAACACCTATATGTTGTCGTCGACGGCGGCCCGGTTATTCTGCGCAGCACTCCCCTTGATCGGGTGATGGCCCTCACCTATCCGGGCGGCTGTTTTGGCATGCGCAGTTTGCCTGTGGGCGTGGGCGCGGCGACGCGGGCCTTCCCCAGTCTGGTAGAAGCCTACAAGACTACTAACGTCATCAAGGTGCCGGTGCAGGTGGTGCAAGATCTCTACGATCAAAATGAAGCCTTTCGCGATCGCTACACCCTGCTGTTTGAGCTGCGCGAAAAGTTTCAGTACCACCTGCTCAATTGCAGCACCTACCCGCCCCAGGCTGTAGCGGCGGTGCTGCGGGGGCTGATCTTTCAAGAGCGCAGCCTAAATGCTCAGCCCCAGGGTAGCAAAATCGAATACGTCTTTGACCTGCCCATTGACCTGATCGCCCGCGCCTGCCAACTCAACCACCGCACTGTAGAGCAGGTGCTCAAGGGGCTGACCAAGGCGGGCTATATTAAGACCGACAAACTGGCTGAGTCAGCCAATGACCTGGTGAAGGTGGTCGATCCCGAGGGGCTCAAAGAAGTCTATGGAGCTACCCGCGATAAGGTCTCCTGGTGGCCGCTGAAGTAGAGGCTCAACCATAGTGGGCTTATTAGCTATCAGCACCGCTGAGTCTAGATTATGCAAATCACGCTTGACCTGCCCGATGGGCTAATACAACACTTCAGTCGAAACCGTCTTTCTCGTGAAATTTTAGAAGTGCTAGCGGTGCAAGCCTACCAAGCAGAAAAATTACCAGCTTTCTATGTGTCAACTCCTGGGGATGAACTGCAATGTGCCGACGGATATTTGCTTCTCCTTTGAGGGCTTCTGCGCTCGGGGCGGCAAAACCGACGACCACAAAGACGGCTGGGGCATTGCGTTTTTTGAGGGGCTGGGCTGCCGGGTCTTTCTCGATGATAGCCACTCCAGCACCTCCCCCGTAGCCGCCCTGGTGCGTCAGTATCCGATCAAATCGATGAACGTGATCGCCCATATTCGCAAGGCTACGGTGGGGCCAGTGGGGCTAGAAAACTGCCACCCCTTCAAGCGCGAGCTGTGGGGACGCTACTGGGTGTTTGCCCACAATGGCGACGTGCCCACCCTGGCGGCAGACCCCACAGGTATTTACCGCCCCGTGGGCCAAACCGACAGCGAGCGGGCCTTTTGCCTCATGCTCAACGCCATTCGCCAGCGATTTCCCGATCGCAAGCCGCCCATTGCAGACCTCTATGCGGTACTGCGAGAGGTCAACGCAGAAATTGCCCAGCACGGCATTTTCAACTACCTGCTCTCCGACGGCGAGCACTTTTTTGCCCACTGCTCCACTAAGCTCTGCTATATCGTGCGGCAGGCCCCCTTCGCCGCCGCCCACCTGATCGACGAAGACCTGACGGTCGATTTTCAAGAGCTGACTACCCCCAGCGATCGCGTCGCCGTCATCGCCACCACCTCCCTCACCGACAACGAAGTCTGGACACCCATACACCCCGGCGAACTGTTGGTGTTTCAAGATGGCACGCCACTGCTGGCGCTGAGCTGAGGCCACTTGGCAATGAACCCAGATGGGTGGGTAGCGTATCCCCCTTTTGGTTACAGGCGGTCGTGCGCGGCAGAACAAACTGACCAGCGCGGTGCTCCCGCTTTGCCATTGGCCAAACCCGCTTACTTTGGTGCGATCGCAAACACCTCAGGCGCAAAGTAGAAGGTGCTGTCCAAGGCTACTCATCTAGCCGCCTGCCTCCTAATTGGATGATTCACTAGCGGGAGCCGTCTGTGGTGTCAACTGTAGGGGTGTCAGTCGTCGGGTCCTGTGCCTCAGGTGTCGTAACTCGAGGGGGTTGGGTCTGGGGTGTGGGGATCCGAGGCGTCTCAATTTCTCTGACCGGAATATCGAGGCGGTTCTCTTCAGTCCTGGGCTCGGTTCCGGCCTCGGGCGCAGTGTCGTTGGCATCCGCAGGATCTGTAGCGGCTTCTGGAGTAGTCTCGACAGATCTGTCCGTGGCGCCCGGCGTGATCTGTGGTGGGGCTCCGGTAGTGCCCGGTTGGTCTGCGGCTGAGCTGGCCGGGGTGGTGCCAGATCCGGGTACAACAGCAGGTCCTGTAATGGTGTAGCTTCTGCTGCCGGGGGAGGTACCTGCTTGGGTTTCAGTGGCGGCTTCGCCAACCCCAGAGGTAGCCGATTGAGACTGCCCCGCCTGAGGGGCATCGTTGCTCTGACAGAGGTCGTCCAAGTTGACCACCTGCCCCTCATCGTTAACTAAGTAGCAATATCCCTGGGCCTGGCTGGGGTTCGACCACAGAAGGGCACCAGCCACTAAGCCAAGACTACCCGCATAGGCAAAAATGTTAGGTTTCATGAGATTCCACAGCCTCTGGCGCCAGAGGTCAGCGCCATAAAAGAACGTTAAAAGAGCATCAGCGCAACAGAATTTAACGTATACAGTATCAGCCCTACCGCAGAAGCCTTATCGTCCCTGGGGTAGAAACTGGCCCTTTGAAACTAGCCCCAGCCAACTGGCCGCTGTCCAGGCCGGACCAGATTTCGTGATAAGCAGCCGTTTCATGGACTTCGCTAACCAGCTAAGTAGGCAATCGCAATTTAATGTAAGTCGATGTAGGTCGGGTTGAGGCACGAAACCCAATGCCCGCATGGGTTACGCTACCGTTAACCTGTCCTACATTTGAATTGGACAACCCACTTATGGCGGTTTTTATCCTCAGAGGTGCCGGTCGGCGGCAGGAACAATTGGGCACAGTCAGAGGTGAGCAACCTGGTTTTGTCCCAATCTGGCCGGTCAGCAGTGTAAGTTGTGAAAGTTACTCAATCATAGATACTGACCGATAGAGACTTACGGTTACTGATAGCTACTTACCCATCAATCCCTATGACACAAGTTACGCTCTACGGCCCTACCATCAGCACCTACGTTCGCACCGTGCGCATGCTCCTGGCTGAAACCAACACCCCCTACGATTTGAAGCAGGTCGATATCTTCAGCGATCGCGACCCCGAGTACCTGGCCAAAAATCCCTTCGGCAAGGTGCCCACCCTGGAAATAGACGGGGAAACACTCTACGAAACCAACGCCGTGGTTGAATATCTCGATGCGGTGGTGGGCGATCGCGGCTTTACCCCCGCCAATGCCCTCAGTCAGGCCCGCATGCGTCAGATCATGGCGATTGTAGACAGCTACCTCTACAGCCCGGCCATTGGCACCATCACGATTCAGCGGCTGATTGTGCCCAGTCAAGGGGGCCAAACCGACGAAGGCGCCGTCGCCGCTGCTGTGCCCAAGGCCAAAACGGCTCTAGAGGCGATCGAGGCGATCGCCACCTGCACCCCTTACCTGCTGGGCGAAGCCATTACCCTGGCCGACTTCTACCTCATGCCGGTCATGCTCTACCTGTCCAAAACCCCAGAGCTAGACGCGGCTACCAGCCAGACCCCCAAGCTCAAAGACTGGTGGGCACTAGTGAGCGATCGACCCAGCTTTCTGGCGGTCACGGCCTAGGCGATCGCCCCGTTTAGGTGAATTTGCGGGACTGAGCACAGGTGTGAATCAAAACCTCAGCGTCCCGCCTGGGGGCAAGCGGTTGTTTGCCCCTACCCACATGACGAGGGGTATGCCGCCAGCACGTCGGGCTGCCGCAGGCCCGCCAGCCGGCTCTGCCCCGTGCAAACCAGCGTCGTTTTGATCTCGGCGACAAGTACCTCCGCCAGCGCCACCACCGCTTCCTCTGACTCGCTGGCCGCCTGCAAAAACGGCATGGCTAGCCCCGCCAGGTCTGCCCCCAGGGCGATCGCCTTGGCCACATCCAGCCCGTGGCGTAGCCCCCCCGACGCAATTAAGGGCAGGTTGGGGGCCACCTGCCGCGCCTGCACAATGCAGTCTGCCGTGGGCAGGCCCCACTCGCCAAAGGTTTGGCCCAGCCGCCGCTGGTGAGCATCTAGCGCCCGCTCGCTCTCGACCCGCGCCCAGGAGGTGCCCCCGGCCCCGGCCACATCCACCGCCGCTACTCCGGCAGCGACCAGCCGCTGCACCATGGGGGCGCTGATGCCGTTGCCCACTTCTTTGGCAATCACCGGTACCGGCAGCGCGGTGCAGAGCTGCTCAATTTTGGCTAACAGCCCCTTAAAGTTGGTATCGCCTCCGGTCTGCACCGCCTCCTGTAGCGGGTTGAGGTGCAAAATCAGCGCGTCGGCCTCCAGCTTTTCGACCACACGGCGGCACTGGTCGAGCCCGTAGCCGTAGTTGAGCTGCACCGCCCCCAGGTTGGCCAGCAGTAAAATGTCGGGGGCCAGCGCCCTGACCGCAAATGTCTCCATCAACGCCGGGTTCTCTACCCCTACCCGCTGGGAGCCAACCCCCATCGCCAGGCCAAAGTGCTGGGCCACCACCGCCAGCCGTCGATTGATTTGGTGAGCCGCCTCCGTACCTCCGGTCATCGACGAAATTAGCAGCGGTGCCCCCAGCGAGTGGCCCAAAAACGTCGTGGCGAGGTCAATATCCTGGAAATCGAGTTCTGGCAGGCAGCAGTGGGTAAACCGATAGCGCTCTAGCCCCGTGGTAACTTGGGCACACTGCACCGGCCCTTCTAAACAAATACGTAGATGGTCGGCCTTGCGGGCCTGGGTTTCGTGGGCAACCGGCAGTAGAGTCACAGCGCATAGGGCTAACGCAACGCCCCCTATCCTAGGCAAAGATGGCGAAGTTGGCTGCGATCGCACACCCAATTTAATAACTTTACCCCTTCAGCAGCTCTACGCCATCGCGCCCGTCCACCGTCTGCAAAAACACCTTCACCGACTCATCTTTGGCCGTCGGCAGCGCCTTGCCCACAAAGTCGGGGTGAATGGGCAGCTCGCGGTGACCGCGATCGATCAGCACCGCCAGGCGAATGGCACTGGGCCGCCCGTAGTCGATCACCGCATTCAGCGCCGCACGAATGGTGCGACCGCTAAAGATCACGTCATCGACCAGCACCACCACCCGGTCGGTGATGTCAAAGAGAATTTCGGTGCGGGCCGGGGTGCGAGTGCTGATTTTATCCAGGTCATCGCGGTACAGGGTAATGTCGAGCGCCCCCACCGGCAAGTCGATCCCCTCCAGCCGCTGAATTTGCTGAGCCAGCAAGTGGGCCAGGGGCACCCCCCGCGTGTGAATGCCCAGCAGCACCAGGCGGCTCAGGTCGCCGCCGCGCTCGACCACCTCCGACGCCAGCCGGTTCAGGGTACGGCGCATTTCCTCGACCGACAAAATCTCAACGACCGTGCTGCTGGCACTCATCGACAGGTCTCCCGACAGCGCTAAAGACTCACTATAGCGGACCCTGGAATGGGTATAGCAAAAGACCCCTGATACCAGAGGTCTTTCAACTACAGCGGCGGTCGTGCTGCGGGCTTACTGATAAAGCCTTTTACGAAGGCGAGAGGAAGAGGGTGAGGGCACGACTGTCTAAGGATTGAACCTTGCCAGCCTCGTTCAGGTCTTCCACGACCCGGTTGAGCAGGTCGGTGGCGCGATCGCGGTGCTGATGCTCTCGCCCCCGCAGCCGCACCAGAAACTTGACAGAATCTCCCTTGTCTAACCACTGGGCCGCCCGCTTGATGCGCAGAGCGTAGTCAGATTCACCGATGTTGGGGCGAAACTTGACCTCTTTCACGGACGGACGCGAGGTCTGCTTCTGGCGCTTATTCTGCTGATACTGAAGCTTGCCGTGGTCCATGATTTTGGCCACGGGGGGGCCATCTTCACTGGGGGAGACGACCACCAGATCGAGCTTGCTCTCTTTGGCCATCCTGAGGGCGTCTCTGGTATCGATAACGCCCAAATTTTCACCAGTCTGAGTAATCAGCAGAACCTCGGGGTCCCTGATGTCGCGGTTAACAATGGCTTTCTGCTTCTTAGCGATAAGACAAATCTCCAAATTCTACAATTGCAAAATTGATCCAAGGATAACCTCTCCCCAGGGCAGCGGCATCTTTCTGCTGATAGGTCGTCTGAGACTCGCAGGCCAGGCCTGCGGCAAAGACAAAAGCCGAGGAGATAGTTCCTATTCTAGCGGTAGCTGCACCGTTGCCGCAGTGCCCTGGCCTGCGGTGCTGCTGAGCTGCCCGGTGCCCCGGTGCAGGGTGACGACGGTGTGCACGATCGCCAGGCCCAGACCGCTGCTGGGCCTAGCGCCCACGTTGCTGCCCCGCGCGATCGGGTACCAGAGCGAGGGTTTGGTCGTAATCTGCCTTAAGAGAGCCGCGCGCATCTACGCTATATGCCCTCCGGCTAAACCCAGCCCCACCATACCCCGGTCCTCAAACTCGATACCTGGGGCCGAATGTGGCCTTGGGCAATCAGCCCTAGCCACGATTCTTAATGGTCATCACCTGCACTATCTGCTGGGCCGTCGGGTTGGGAATTTCTAGAATGACGCAGAGATCTTCTAAAAAAGACTGCTCCTGGGGTGTAACCGTGCGGTCAGAGAGCACCAGATCGGTGGCGATCGCAAAGGCGGTCTCCCGCAGGTCCGGAGGCAGCACCCCCTTGGCCTGGTTGATCAGTATACCTGGCCCCTCTTCTTTTAAACGCGCGAGCAGCGTGTCGAACAGGCGGTGTAGGGCTTCGCTAGAATAACTGCTGAACAGCGCCATACGCGACAGCAGCATCGTCATATCCTGCCCCTCGCGCTCGGCCAGATAGCCATCGGCGGCGATCGCCACCAGCGCAATGCTGGCCAGCGCCTCGGCTGGACCCATGGCCGCCGAGCCTGTGGATAAATTGGTCACGACGGTTTCTCCCTAACGTTGGCCTCGCCCTGTGCCACTTAATTCTTGCCCTAAAGCCGCCCCGGTGCAATCCACTCGTCAGGAGTCTTCACAGCTAGCAAACCCGGTGTGGCCGTGGCCTCCGTCAAATTGCTTAATTGTGTGATCAATCTCACAGTCGGGTGTGACAAATTGGCTAGGTTTTCAGGAACCTTCCAGTGATACTAAGGTTGACTCAACTTTAGCCGAGTCATCTACAGGGAACACACAACCAACCGACATGCCCTTACCGGGTCTGTCGGTTTTTTTTGGGATAACGGCGATCGACTGGGGTAGCCTTAGCCTAGCCCTAGGGTTTGCACATCTATTCGGAGCCCTCTTTGGCCATGGCCGGAGCCTCTTCCCCCCTCCCCGACGACCGCTCGCCCGACCGCCCGACCCTTCAGGCTGTCCGGTCCCCCTGGCTCACTCGCCTGATTTCGCCTCAGTCTAACCAGCTCACCCTGGTCGGGCACCTGGCCCTGGCGGGGTCACTGCTGCTGGGTAGCCTCAGCCTCAACGTCTGGATGTTTGCCTTTGCCAGCAGCCAGGAGGGTGACTGGCTTAACCTCAGTACCGTTGCCAAAACTCGGGCCGACAGCCAGGCACTGGTTACCAACGTACAGGCTACGGCGGCTGAGCGATCGCGTATGGTCGATCAGTTCATGTTGATTCAGGCGCGGGTTGAAACCCACGTCCAGGTCATGGGGCTATTTTACAAACTCAATTTCATTGCCCTGGGCACCATCGGCTGGGCGACAGGACTGGCTTCAATCAGCCTGTTCTTTATCAGCAAAGTGGGTTGGGAACAGGTCAACAACGCCTTGATCAACCTGTTCATTGTGTCCTCCGGGCTGGTCATTTTTCACAGTAACCTGATCCTGATCTTCAAGTTCCAGGACAATATTCAGCTCAACGGCCAGCTCTACACCGAATACACCCAGCTTTACAATGCGGTGCTGAGCTACTGGGCTATTCAGCCCAGCACCCCCAACAGCCCTACCCCAGCCGATTTCATTGTGGCCACCGACCAGCGCTTAACCGAACTGGGTCAGATCGCCCTCGATTTCGATGTCAGCCGGGTTTCGCAGTGGAGTCAACCCCTGGAGGGAGCAGGCGCCGAACCGTCACCTTAGCCACGGGTGGCCCGCTGATAAAAGGCCTGCATGTCGTCAAACCACTGTCGCCGCGACTCATCCCAGGTGTAAAACATGTGGCCCCCCTGAAAGTGGCGCAGGGTGAGATTGGGGCGCAGTTCATCGTTGAGCGCCATCTGATCGACTAGGTGATTGGAGGAGAAATAGGGCGTCACCAGGTCGTAGATACCGTGGGTGATGTAAACCTGCAGGTAGGGGTTGAGGGCCATGCCCACCCGCAGGTCATCCACCGAGCCCACAAAGCCCTGGCGGTAGTCGCTTTCGGGCAAAAATTCCCAGGCTTTGAACACCTCAAAGCTGAGCAGGTTGTAGGTCAGCGTGGTGTTGACCCCCAGGGTAGCGCGCAGGTGGCTGTTAATGGCGCCGGTAAACAGGCGATCGATGCCCTCCAGGGTGGGGTCGGTGCCCTCGTGCAGCACGCGATCGGGGAAGGGATCGATCGCCGTTACCGAGCCGTCGTAAAGGCCCAAAATGCGCTGCTGGTGGCGCAGTAGCTCGCGGGCAAACACCGTAATGTCGATGCGGCCCCGGTGGCGCTGCACCACCTCCGGGGGCAGACCAATCAGCTCGGCTAGCTGGCCAAAGACGCGCTGCTGGTCTTCGGCGGCGGCGGTGCGGCCCAGGGCCAGCAGCGGAATCAGGGTTTTGCGGGCAAACTCGGCGGCTTTGGCGCCGTGGGCAGCGGGGCTGTCGGTGGTATCGACCCGACCGTGGTAAACTGCCGTCGCCGCCATCGAGGGGATCACCGTGGCCCAGCCGCTGAGATTGTAGTCGTTGCCCTCCAGCAGCATAAACTCCATCACCGGAGAGATTAAAACCGCCCCGCACAGGCCCACGCCGTAGTCTTGCTGCAGCCTGCGGCAGAGCTTTGCCACCCGAAAGCCGCCGTAGCTTTCTCCGGCAATAAACACGGGTGACAGCCAGCGATGGTGAGTCGATAGGTAAGCCTGAATAAACTCGCCCAGGGCGTTGAGGTCGCGATCGACCGTCCAGAATTTCTTGGCGCTATGGTCGGCGCTGTCGTCGGGTTTATCCCCTGGCTTTTCGGCCGATTTGTCCTCTGATTTTTCAGATTTTTCCCCATCCTTGGGCAGGGTGCGGCTAAAGCCAGTGCCCAGCGGATCGATAAACACCAGGTCGGTAAAGCTCAGCCAGCTTTCGCTGTTGTCCGTCACCTGCACGGGCGGGCGGGGCAGGCTGCCGTCGGGGTTAAACACAACCCGGCGCGGCCCCAGAGCGCCCATGTGCAGGTAGGCCGAAGCTGCCCCAGGACCACCGTTAAACACAAAGGTAATGGGCCGCTGGGCCGGGTCTTGGTCGGCAATGGTGTACGCCACGTGGAACAGCTCCGCCACGGGTTTGTCATTTTCGTAGAGCGTCTGCCACTGGGCCGAAGCAGTGTAGGGTTGGCTACCGTGGGAGGTAGTCAGCAGGTGCTCGGTGGTGTTGCCCTGGCGCTGAGGAGTGTCTGGCATGGCGATGCGGTTAAGAAGACTCTCCCTGTTATAGCGCGGGTGCTGCTGGGCAATGGGCACAATTCCTAAAGCGATACTTGTTCCGAGTCAGTTCCCGATCGCGTCGCAAATTGTTCTCTACTTAATCAGGAAAGGACACTGTGCCCCCTGAAGATTTAGATTGGGTTAAATTGAATTTTGTCTTAGGAGTTGAGACCCGATGAGATGGCTCCTGCCCAACATTATCAGCGCCTTTGATAACGTCTACAGCGGCTGGATTCTATGGAACTTGTTTTTGGCGGCGATTCCGCTGCTGCTGAGTTTTAGCCTGTTTCGTCGCCAGAGCTTAGCCAACCGATGGTTTTTGGCGGCCTGCGTGCTGGTGGGAATAATTGGGGTGCTGGGGCTGGGGCCTCGCATTCCCCGAGTGATGCAGGGGCTATTTAACCTGGTTAGAAACAGCGGCGATAGCGGCCTGTCCTCCTGGTTTGGGCTGCTGTGGTTGCTGACGGTGATGGCCTTTGCCGGTCTCCTCAGCTTAAAGATATTCAAGACCAAGCAAAACCCCCAGGGGTGGCTGTGGTGGGTTGGCCTGGTAGTGTTCTTGGTCTTTTTGCCCAACGCGCCCTACGTGCTCACCGACATTATTCACTTGATTCGAGGCACCAGCTCGGGACAGATTCGCATTTTGGTGGTGGCTCTGGTGTTTATTCCCCTTCACGCGGCCGCCATTTTGCTGGGGTTCGAAGCCTACGTCATCTCGATTCTCAACCTGGCTGCCTACCTCAAGCAGCACGGTGCCAAGGCGATGATTTTGCCCCTTGAGCTGACGATTCACGCCCTCAGCGCGGTGGGCATCTACCTGGGTCGGTTTTTGCGCTTTAACAGCTGGGATCTGGTCATTGACCCCACGGGCGTCATCGCCTACACCCTCGACGCCCTGACCTCAAAGCAACCGGCGGTGGTTATCTTTATTACGTTTTTGATTTTGTCCAGCCTTTACTGGGTGATGAAGCAAATCACCCTGGGGCTCAAGCTGCGCATTCGCTACGCTCGCCAGGGCATAGATGTGCTCGACTAGGGCGCTCGACTAGGCTCCCGGAATCCGCCATGCAGCAAGTGTAAGCAGAAGCGGGCACCTTAGCCCTAGCGTTACTTTAGGCAGCTATGTCCTTCAAATCCAGCGTGCAGCACTTTCAAACCCTGGTGACCTCCTTTCACCCGATCGTGGTGATCGACACCGTTGAAGAGGAGCGAGTGCAGGGGCTGATCGGGGCAGCCTGCAGCGATATGCAGATGGCGGTGTTTGAGTGGAGCGTTGCCCAAGGGCTGATGCGATCGCCCGAGAGCCCCGACAACCGCTGGCAAAACGAGTACGCGCCCCCCGGCAGCAAGCGCGGCCAGGCGCTGCCCAAAACCGCCGAACCCCTCGACATGCTGCGCCATATTCAGGATTTAAACTTCAAGGCCATCTTCTGGCTCAAGGACTTTGCCGCCCACCTCAAAGACCCGGTGGTGGCGCGGCAGCTGCGGGAGGTCGCCGACCAGTTTTCCCACCACCGCTCTACTCTGGTAATCAGCGGCAGCGGTCCAACGCTACCTTCCGAAATTGCCCACGATGCCGTCTACTTCGACATCAAGCTGCCCGAACCCGAAGAGCTGTACGGGGCTGTCTCTGACGTGGTGCGGGCGCTGAGGGGTCGCGTCAAGGTCGAGCTGACCCCCGAAGACATTCACGCCCTGGTCAAAGCGCTCCAGGGTATGACCCTGAGCCAGACCCGCAAGGTGGTCTCCTACGCCGCCCTCCACGATGGCAGGCTCAACGCCGACGACGTGACGCGCGTGCTCGAGCGCAAGGCCCGCGTCATTCACGAAGAGGGGTTGCTCGACTACTTTCCGCCTGAGACCAACCTGGCCCAGCTGGGCGGTTTTGAGGGGCTAAAGCGCTGGCTTAGCTACGCCAAAGTTGGCTTTACGCCCCAGGCCCGCCAGTACAACCTGCCTGCGCCCAAGGGCATTTTGATCGTCGGCATTCAGGGCTGCGGCAAGTCGCTGGCGGCCAAAACCATCGCCCGCCAGTGGAACCTGCCGCTGCTCAAGCTCGATGCCGGTCGCCTCTACGACAAGTACGTGGGCGAGTCAGACAAAAACTTTCGCCGCGCCGTCACCATGGCCGAAACCATGGCGCCCTGCATTCTCTGGATCGACGAGATCGAAAAGAGCCTGGGCCAGAGCAGCGGCGAGGCCGATGGCGGGCTGAGCCGTCGCCTGTTTGGCTACTTTCTCACCTGGCTGCAGGAAAAATCCCAGGAAATTTTTGTGGTCGCCACCGCCAATGACCTGTCGGCCATTCCGCCCGAGCTGCTGCGCAAGGGGCGCTTCGACGAAATCTTCTTTGTGGACCTGCCCGAGGCCGACGAGCGCCGCGACATTTTGCACATTCATCTGGAGCGCCGCCAGCAGGGCCTGGAGAACTTTAACCTGGAGGAGTTGGTCGTTGCGACCGACGGCTTTAGCGGCGCCGAGATCGAGCAGGCCGTTATCACCGCTCACTACTGCGCCCTGCACGAAAACCGCCCTGCCGACACCGCCCTGCTGCTGGCAGAAATTAAGCGCACGGTGCCCCTCTCAGTTTGCCGCCGAGAAGACATTCAGCGGCTGCGGGATGTGGCTCGAGAGCGGTTTGTGGCGGCCCGGTAGGCTGCACAAGACCTGGACCCCTTAGTGGTGCAGAAAACTCATTGCAGTCTCAATGTGAGAACGTAACAACCCTAGAGAACTCAATGCGGCAGTCTAAGGCATCTCGTTTGCACTGAGAAGCACAGGCGGGTGGTGGATTGCACTTGGGCAAGGCTTGGAGGATGGGCAGAGGCAATCGCTCATAGCAGAGGCGAGCCAGTTCCCGCAGACCGAGTTGCAGAAAACTCAAGCCCCGCTCGCCATGCCAATCGAGGCGAGAGCGTTGGCCCGCCTTAACCAGCATCATGCCCAACACCAGCGCAATTAGATAGGCGCAATCGAGCAGCATAAACAAGCGAGTTAGGCTGTCGGCATCGCGTAAGCCAGAGTCAAGGACACCCAAGGCCGCTGACTTGTAGTCCTTAAAGTGGGGTTCAATCCCCCCCAAAGCGTTGGCCGTAGAGCGCAAAGGTTTGTAACGAAGCGGCTTGGCTGGATAATACCGCCCAGGTATCTTGTGCACCGGCAGCCCTTTCAAGTTTTTTCCCAATCAATCGTTTTGATCGCTGGTTACTGTTAGTGTAGCGATCGATTAAACGGTATAAATACCAACAGTTTGATCGAGCTAACTTTTGGTTTCCTATGGCGCGATCGCGCTTCGCTACCCCGTCACTGATTTGACCTTAGAACGTATCTCTCCAACAGCAGATTAGGCCGCTGTTCTAAACCCATCGCTATCTATTTCTATGGAAGGATGGTTCTTTTGTTTAGCATTGTTAAGTTGTCGTCAGCGATGTAAGCCAAGGTAACAGTATGCAAGACATTAAAGACCGCTCGACCGTGAACCAAGATGTGCAACAGCCTTATTACTATCCCGGTACCCACTGGCGCTTTGGCTTTGTTCCAAGCGCGGAAATTTGGAACGGTCGCCTGGCTATGGTCGGCTTTCTTTCGGCAATTTTAATCGAGATCTTTTCTGGGCAGGGCGTCCTCCATTTTTGGGGAATTATGTAAGTAGGTCGGCCAACGCTAAAGTTATGTGAGCAAGCGGCATTACTTACGTTTGATGCCGCTTTTCTGTTTTTGCCATTTTTCGTCTTTAAGAAAGCTTTAGGAAATAGAGCAGTTTTCTGATTTGCATTTACTGGAGCTTTTGTGGGTGCAGAGCCTGAATAACTGGTGAGCAACTTTAGTTAGATAGCCAAACGGAGTATGAATAAAGACTTGATAGCTTAACCAAATAAGTCTATCCGCCTATAGAGAATGGTTACAGCCAAGATTGTCACTATAAAAGGAGAATCTTGGGCTGGGTTATAGGGCTGAGCCGTATCCCTTGCTCAAGGGCTAAACCAGCATTTAAGGATATTCGTTCTATGACAGCCCAAACCATGCAAGCAAGGCAAAACCGCGAGATCATCGCAGTCTATGGCAGCCGTCGTGAAGCTGACCAGGCTAAACAGGCTATTCAAAACTCCGGCATCATGGGGCAGCGCGTCTACATTGATGATCATGTTTCCACCAGTGTTCAGGTGTTCGCTCAGGGCACGACCGTAGGTGGTCAGGCGGGCTTCTTTATGGGCGGCTTCATGGGCGGCGCACTGGGTGTCATTATCACCATTATTGCAGTCTTCCAAATGACCGGAGACTACCCCCATTCAAACCTCAGCCGCCTCATGGTGTTTGGTTTTACCATTGCGGGTGCAGTATTTGGTGCGCTGGTGGGCAAAGGGCTGCGAGATAAACAACCAGCTAGCGAAAAGATTAAAGGAGATCCCGACCTGGCTCGCCAGTTTCGCCTGGTCGTTGAGGGCAACAGCGACGAGCTTCGTCAGGCTCGACAAGCGCTCAACCAACCGCCAACCAGCTAGATTTAACTCACAGTTCTAAATAATCAGCAGGGGATACCGAGTGGTGTCCCCTGCTGATTGTTTGATTGAACGTTGCTGTTAAAGCTACCGCCTAAAATACCAGCTAGCAGCGATTTTAGTAGCGATGGGTGTAATCAGACGGCGTTTTACCATGTCGTGGTTGACTTACCTTAGGTATGCAGGCGTTTATGGACAACCCCACATCTACACAGATGATTGAGCATCTGCGGCGGGCTAACCAGGTCGCCCAGGTCGCTATAGCTCAGGGGCATCATCCCTTTGGGGCAATTTTGGTAGCCCCCGACCACAGCACCGTGCTGCTAGAGCAGGGCAACGTAGATACGCTCAACCACGCCGAGTCAACCCTGATGCGGCACGCCCATGCTGAATTTGAACCCAGTTTTTTGTGGGGCTGCACCCTCTACACCACGGTTGAGCCCTGCGTCATGTGTGCCGGGGCGCAGTACTGGGCCAACGTGGGGCGACTGGTCTACGGCATTTCAGAGCGGCAGTTGCTGAAGATTACAGGTGATCACGCGGCAAACCCGACCCTGGATGTGCCCTGTCGCTACGTATTTGACCACGGCCAAAAAGCCATTCAGGTCTGGGGGCCGATCGCGGCGGTGGAGGCCGAAATTTTGGCCCTGCACCAGGGATTTTGGCAAAAGCCTACCTGAACCAGACACCGTTCTACACTCGGCGTTCTCTCATCGGCATGGCCAAAAGTCATGGTTTGTGAACTTATCTAGCGCGATCGCGGCATATCGCGCTCATTTTGTAAAAATGAATACAGAAATACTCGGACAGCCTCTTTTCTTTGCCAAAGAGAATGCTGTCGCCAGCCGTAATCCTTCAAGAAGGCGACCCATGACTCCGCAACTTCAGTCTCAATCTGACGCTAAACTGGCGCCGAACTGGCCCCCGGTCTGCCACATTGCCTATACCCGCGACACCTGGGTAACGCTGGCCAACCGGCCCAGCGAATATGCCGCTGCTGAGGCCAAGCTGCTTTGTCAGGCATCGCCCGATACCTGGGTCGCCTGGGTGCCCGACCACGGCGAAACCGTGCTGCACAAAAGCCACTTTTACGTCTAATGCATCCCAATTCACTAGAAGACTTAGCGGTAGACTCACCCCCAGACTCGCCCATCGACTGGGATGAGCTGTTTGAATACCTGCCCGGCACCCTCGTCGAACAGGTCGATCAGCCGGGTATCTGCTACGAAATTGAGGGCTATGAGGCCACCATGGTGCCGCCCATCTGGCTGGTCGGTGACCCGCGCCCCCGCTATCCCCACGAGCTGCGGATTGTGTCGCAGCAGCCAGCCCAGGTTTGTGCCCTGGAGCCCGCCGCCACGGGAGCTAGGACGCCCCTCGCCTGAGCAGCTTTTCCTGCCAGTTGGGCGAAAGCAGCGGACACTGGGCCAGCGCTACCGCTGCAGCCCGATCGCCCTGGTCGTGGTGCATGATCTGGTTAGCGCGGGCTACGCTCCACTGGGGGTAGGGGCGATCGCACAAGGTCACCGCTACCCCCGGCTGAACGCTGCCCTCCTGTAGCACCCGAAAATACCAGCCGCTGCGTCCGTTGGCCTTGACCTGCAGGGCCAGATCGTCGATGCGCCAGCGGCGAGACAGCTTCCAGCAGGGCTGCCGGGGCTGTGAAACCTGTACCCTGGCGCTACCAATGGCATAGATATCGCCAATGCAGACGTCGGCTTCGGTTTGCCCCGCCACCGTAAAGTTTTCGCCAAAGCCGCCGTAGGGCAGCTCAGGGCGGCTGAGGTGCGATCGCCAGTAGGGATAGTGGTCGGCACTGTAGGCCAGTACGGCTTTATCGACGCCGCCGTGGTTTTTTAAGTCGGCCTGACCGTCGCCCGCCAGGTTAGTCGCGCCCAGCCACACCTCCCCCTCCACCGGCTGCTTAAAAAATCCGGTGGTCCAGCGCCGATCCATCGGGTCGGAGGCCGCATTGGTGCCCAGGGTTTGGGGCAGACCCACCTGGAGGGTGACAAGCTCGGGCATGGTAAAAACGGTTAGAACAAAGAATTTCCCCAAGCATATCGGGCTATCGGGCCAAGCGATCGCGCTGCCCCTTCCATCGAAGCTGAAAAGCTGCGACCAGGGTGATTCCCGATCGCAGCTCCCTGACAACTCCTTGAATCCTAGTAGCGAATCTGCAGGGTAACGCGGGCCTCCACCGTCTGCTCGCCGCCAATCACCGGGGTCGAGGCATCGAACTGGGCGGCATTTTCGGCCAGGCGCGGCATGGGCACCGGCATGGGCGGTGCAGCGCCGTTGATCTGAATGCTGACAATTTCCTGCGATCGCAGATTCAAGCTGCTCAGCACCGTACCCGCCTGGGCCTGGGCATCCTCCACTGCCTCCCGCAGCGCCTGTTGGCGTGCCGCCTCCAGGGCATCGTCATCGGCAATAAAGCTGACGCCGCGAATTTGGTTGGCCCCGGCATTCACCGCGTCGTCAATCAGCGACCCCACGCTTTCGGTGGGCATGCGGAAGCTAACGGTGTTGCTGCCGGTGTAGCCAATCACATCCTGGCGACCGTTCTCGTAGTTGTAGCGGGGGCTGAGCTGAATGCCGGTGGTTTCGAGCTTTTCGACCTGACGCGACCTGAGCAGCTCAACCACCGCCGCCGTGCGCCGGGCCACCTCCTGTTGAACCGCGGCAGCATCAGTACCCTGCACATCGACCCCCAGCTCAACCTGGGTTTTGGTCGTTTGCACCGACTCCTCACCCTGTCCGGTAACAGTTAGCGTTCTCATCGCAGATTCTTGGGCCATAGCGACAGGGGTGACGACAGGGGCAAAACTGAACCCCGAGGCCAGGACAGCCGACATTGCTGCCGCTGCCGCAAACCGTCTGGGGGCATAGCGTTTAAGCATTATGGACCTCACACTCATCAATAAAGGTCAATGCATTCACTGTGCCACGGCGGTCCCCCACCGGCGGCGCGGTTACTGATTTCGATACGGGTTTCGATCTGGGGAGGTGACTGGGAAATGGTGGGGAGGCAAGGGCCACCGGCATCAGTTAAAGGAGCCCCCATTGAACCAGCTCATCCAGGCCAGGGCCAGGCCACCCGTGGCGATGTTGAGCAGAGGCAGGTTGATCAAAACGCAGGCCCACAGGTCGCGGTGCGGCCGATGAGCCAAGGCGGGCAGGGCAAACGTCAGCCAACCCAGCAGCACCGCGACGATGCAGACCACCGGAAAGGTGCCGACGCTCAGGGCCAGCGTCACCGCAGCAGGATGTTCCAACGCACCGGGCGCGGCAAGTATCATCGGCGACATCAGCGCCGGCACCACCCCAACAACGGCGGCGGCAATCCAAATGACCGTGGCAACCCAGAGAACCATCAACACCGTTTTTCGTTGCATACTGTGAACATCCGTGGTACAGCTACTGAGCAATTGGTTTGGACACCTGCGGGCCAGGTTCCCAGGCGTGGGCCTGCTGCCCCCTAGCGAGGGCTGCACCAGCCACCCCAAGATTGCCCAAATTCCCGCCGCTCTCCCACCGCTAGCGATACGCTACAGATAGGCCACCGTGACCCCGGTGCCGCCGTCGGCCTGGGCGGCGGGCTCAAACCGCTGCACCTGGGGATGCCGCTTGAGGTACTCGTGCACCCCGGCTTTGAGTTTGCCGGTGCCGTGGCCGTGGATGATCCACAGGGCACCGCTACCTTTGGCGATCGCATCCTCCAGCACCGACTCAGACTCTGCTACCCGCATCCCGCGCAGGTCGATGGTGTTGCGGCTGGTGCGAATGGCCGGGGCCGGGGGCGCAGCCTGGGCGGCGGGCACAGTGTCAACAGGTTTGGCCTTAGCGGGCACCTCGGCTTTTTCGCCCCGCAGCGACTCAATATCGGCCAGGCTGACGGTGGTTTTCATCAGCCCAAAGCGCACGGTAATGCGGTGGTCGTCGTCGGGGGCGGTGAGCACCTCGGCGGTCTGGCCCAGGCTGGGAATGCGCACGCGATCGCCCACCGCCGGTCGATAGCCCGGTTTCGCTGGCGCTGGCGCTGCTTTGGGCAGGTGAGCACTGGCGATTGCATCGACGGCCTCGGTCGCCCGCTGGGCATCTTGAGCCGTAGTATCGCCCTTCTGTAGGCGACGAATTACCTTGGCAATGTCGCGCTTGGCGTCGGCGATCGCCGCCTGTACCGCCGCCTGTTGCTGGAGCTTCAGCTCCTGCTCGCGATCGCGCAGCAGGTCGGCCTTGCGCTGCACTTCGTCATGGAGCTTTTCGGTAGCCGCTAGCAATTCCGCCGCCGCCTGCGATCGATCCTCCTGGTCACGGCGCTGGGCCTCCAGCCCCGCAATCACCTGGTTGACATCGTTTTGAGACCCTACTCCCATCAGGGCGGTGGCCTCATCGACGACTGTAGTGTTGAGGCCCAACCGCCGCGCGATCGCCAGCGCATTCGAGCGCCCTGGAATGCCCCACAGCAGCCGGTACGTGGGCGACAGCGTGGTTTCGTCAAACTCCACCGACGCATTCTCAAAGCGAGAATCTTGATACTTCAGCGCCTTCAGCTCGCCGTAGTGGGTCGTCGCCATGGTCAACTGGGCCCGATTGGCCAGGTGCTTGAGCAGCGCGATCGCCAGCGCCGTGCCCTCGCTGGGATCGGTACCAGCGCCGACTTCGTCGAGCAGGACGAGGGCGTTGGTGGGGCTGGGTGGACGTGAGGATGAGGGGATGAGGGGATAGGGGGATGAGGAGGCCGAGCCCTGGTCGCGTGCCGCAACCACCGCAGCCGCTACTCCCTCACCTACCTCATCTTCCTCACC